>JAMQPI010000610.1 GCA_023717565.1 Pyrinomonadaceae bacterium
CCAGGTTTCTGATTTGTGGATCGTGCCAGCGGATGCGAGTGCTAAGCCTCGGCGATTGACCTTCAGCAAGACCGGCGAGAGTGGCGTGGCTTGGAGCCCAGACAGTCGTCAGATTGCATTTTCAGCAAAGCGGGAAGGCGACGACACAAACCAGGTGTATGTGTTGGATATTGCTGATGGCGGAGAGGCAGTGCGAGTAACCTCGCTTTCTACCGGAGCACGGTCGCCGCAATGGCGAGCAGACGGCAAGGCTCTACTCTTTGTCAGTACGGTCTATCCGGGCGCCGCTGATGACGAAGCCAACAAGAAGATCGCTACTGAGCGCAAAGCTCAAAAATATCGAGCGCGCGTTTACGAGAAGTTTCCCATTCGTAATTGGGACAAGTGGCTTGAAGACACACAGGTACACCTATTTATTCAGGATGCGCAGCCCGGCGCCAGGGCCAAAGACCTGCTCGCGGGAACGAAGCTGGTTAGTGAACGCGGGTTTGCGGGGCGCGTTACCGACTCTGGCGAAGAACTTGATGGAGTCTGGACACCAGAGAGTGATGCAATCATCTTCGTTGCGAGTACCACCCGAGATGCCGCTGCGTACGCAAACACAAACACATCGCTCTTCAAAATATCCGCTAACGGAGGCGAGCCGGTCCGGCTGACAACGAGCGCCGAAAGTTTTGGCCGCCCAGCCTTTCGCCCGGACGGAAAAGCGCTGTACAGCGTTTTCAGTATTGAAACCAATGACAAGGCTTACAACCTGGATCGACTGGCCAGGTTTTCGTGGCCCAACCTGGGGCAGCCTGCGATCTTGACGACCGGGTTCGACCGTTCTATTGGGACCTTCGCTTTCACGCCCGATAGCCGATCGATTTACTTGACGGCCGAAGAAGCAGGCAACGAGAAACTTTTCAGCTTGCCGGCGGATGGCGGTGAAGTGCGTCTCGCAATGGACATGACGAGCGGCGTTTACACGAACTTGAGAATTCCCTCAAAAGCGTCGTCGACAGTAGTGATTGCAAACTGGGAAAGCGCAATCCATCCGCCCGAAGTGTTTCGGTTGGATCTGAATTCCAAAACTCAGCAGCCGCTGACTTCATTTAATGCTGAGCAGGTAGCCAGGATCGACTGGCAACCGATGCGTCACTATTGGTTTACGAGCAAAGCCGGCAAACGCATTCACAACATGATCGCGTTGCCACCCAACTTTGATGAGCAGAAGAAGTATCCTCTGCTCGTTTTGATGCATGGTGGTCCACACAGCATGTGGCGCGACAATTGGGGACTGCGCTGGAATTATTTCATGCTGTCGCGGCCTGGTTACGTAGTGTTGTTGACAAACTATTCGGGTTCGACTGGGTTCGGCGAGGCTTTTGCGCAGAGCATTCAGGGAGATCCGTTCAAGGGACCTGGAAACGAGATCAATGAAGCTGCCGACGAAGCGATCCGGCTTTACCCGTTCATCGACGGATCACGTCAGGCCGCCGCCGGCGCCAGCTACGGTGGCCACCTGGCAAACTGGATGCAAGCGACCACCACGCGTTACAAGACACTAATAAGTCACGCCGGCCTGATCAATCTTGAATCACAATGGGGAACCAGCGACACAATATATTCTCGTGAGGTTAATAACGGCGGGCCTGTCTGGGAACAAGGTCCAGTCTGGCGCGAGCAAAATCCAATCAGGTTTGCCGGCAACTTCCGCACACCGATTCTGCTTTCGGTTGGCGAAAATGACTTCCGTGTGCCTCTTAATCAAACTCTGGAGAACTGGAGCGTCGTGCAACGGCTGCGCATTCCCAGCCGTTTGATCGTATGGCCGGATGAAAACCACTGGATTCTGAAAGGCGAGAACAGTCGCTACTGGTATCGCGAGGTTTATGCGTGGCTCGGGAAGTATCTGGGCGAGACGGCTAACGTAGCGTCAGGCAATGCGGAGAGCGCTACACGACCGTGAATGTTCTTACGTAAGGGTCCCGTTAACCAGCGGCTAATAGCACTTGACCCAGACTTGAGTAGCTGCGGGCCTGGTTGAACTTAGGATCCATTGGCTACCGAGACTGTGTCAAAACTCAGATGAGAAGCCTAACGTGTGTCGTGCTAGCGTAGGCTTGGGCTTCACCCCGCGAGGGGTGCGATGTTTATAGCAACACGGACGCCACAACCCCTGCGCTGTTCGGAGGGGCGGAATGATCCTGGGATGATACCTTTCACATTGAGTTCCGCCCCTCCGAACAGCGCTGGAAGGGATAGCGGTCTGGAGCTATAAACATCGCACCCCCCCCGGGGTGAAGCCAAGCTTGCTCCTAAACATGACACACGTCGGGCAGCGTCAGGCTTCTCATCTGAGCATTGACACAGTTTCTACGGCAAATGGTTCTGTGATTGAGCAGTGCTTGAGCTGTTTGAATTTGGGAATGTGGGAGTTGGCGGTGGGCAGGCGTGGCTGCCCACCTGCTAGAGCAGGATCGCAAGAGAATGTGAACGATCCCGGTAGGTACCTTATCGAAATAAATAATAAGACCTCGATTCCAGAAGCACCGGGATCTGGTCAGCTGCCCTGCCCGGTGAATATCGATTAGGCAGACGGACGAAATCAGTTTACACTCGGCACTCCTGGCGTTTTTCCGACTCTTCCCGCTCTAAATTCAAAGCTCCTCAAGGAGGGTTCCCCCATGTCGCGAGCGCAATGTCGCATCCTCTGCGTTGACGATCACGAAGACACTTCCGAAATGCTTAAGCTGCTTCTGGCGCAAGAAGACTACGAAGTGGTGACCGCGGTAAACATTGAAGACGCCTTAAGACTCGCTCAGAGCGAGGACTTTGATCTATACGTCCTGGATAAGAGGCTGCCTGACGGGAGCGGTATCGAACTTTGTGCAAAGCTGATCGCCGCCACGCCTGATGTTCCCTGCATGTTTTACACGGGCGATGCGTACGAGGTGCACAGACGTGAGGCGATGGCAGCTGGCGCTGATTGCTATGTGACGAAACCCGACATCGACGGTCTAATTGAGGGCGTTCGTAAACTGCTGGCGCAAAAGGAGTGTGCCGCCTCAGCTTGAGTACTTTCCAGTTGCCGGTGCGTTTCTCTGACGCTGCAAGAATCGCGGTCTTGCTGTCAACAATCGAGGCCTGCTTGACACTCTAGTCATCGAACGTATAATTTCTTTCCGCTTGTGGGCCGATAGCTCAGTTGGTAGAGCAGCTGACTCTTAATCAGCGGGTCGCAGGTTCGAGCCCTGCTCGGCTCACCACTATTCTCCTCCTGGTTTAGGAGAGTAGTGGGATCAGGTGCATTCTTTCTCAATATTCCTCCAGGCCTCTTAGTCAGGCTCAGCCGAGAGACAGGAATACCCTTAGTCGACTGACCCGTACTACTACAGTTTCAGTCGAGATCAACGTTCTTCACTTCCCGGAGAACCTTCACATGTCTTCACAACTCCCACTTAGTCCGACTCGTGTGGTCTTCATCGCCGCTGCTGCTGTTTTCATCATGGGAGGCCTCGGTCTCCTGAGTGCGTTATCGCACTCACGGTCAGCCGAAGCTGCGGCAGCTCCGAAGTCTAAGGTTCACACCAACAACTACGGCGCACCCCTTACGCTTCAATCCGATCAGAGCAGTATTCGCCGAATCGACTTGTATGTGAAAGACCTGGTGGTGGATCCGAATACTCAGAAAATCTACGCAAGCATCCCCTCAGCTGCGGGAAGCAGCGGAAACAGTATCGCCTCTTTCGATCCCGTCACCAGTGTCGTCGGTCCGTCCGTCTTCATCGGCAGTGAACCCGGCAAAATGGTGATCTCCGGCAACGGTCAGTTCGTGTACGTCGCGCTTACTGGGGCAGGCGCAGTGCGGCGTTTCGATTTAGCCACTCAGACACCCGGTCCCCAAATCTCTCTTGGCAACGGTTCTTTCAGCGGTCCTCTCTTCGCAACTGATATGGCGGTTCAACCTGAGAATCCGACTACGCTAGCTATTCTTCGATCGGGGTTCGATGGTGCAGTAGCTATCTATGACGACGCCGGTCAGCGCAGCTCTGTCGTAAACAGTTTTAACTTATTAGCTCTGACTTTTAGTCCTACGAATCCGTCGAGCCTTTATGGACTCGGCGGAGCTGTCCTGACCCGCATGACTGTAGGGCCCTCCGGTGTAACCTTGCTAAATAGCTCTTCGGTGACTGGCAGCGGCGCCATGCAGTTCGACGATGGACGCCTTTATACATCCAGTGGCCACGTCCTCAACCCGGACACAGGGACTCTTTTCGGCACTTTTACCGGAACCGACATTAATGCTTCCACTCCCTTCGTTTCAGACTCAGTCGTCGATCGCGTCTACTTCCTGACAGCTCCGTTTTCCAGCCCCGGCTCCCCAACGACGCTCACGCTGCGCGTATTCAATCAGCAGACTTTCGTGCCTGTGGGGACCCTCGACATTCCTAATGTATTCGGGGCGCCATCTCGCCTGGTTCGTTGGGGCTCAAACGGATTGGCATTCTGTACGACGAGCGGACAATTCTTCGTGATCCAGACGACTCTCGTACCCTCCACTGATCCTGTGCCGACACCGACGCCGACCCCGATTGGGACTCCGACACCTCTCCCTACGCCGCCAATCGAACAGGCTTTCATTCGCCAAATGCCCCTCGCGGCAAGCGATATTATTTACGACCCCGGTACGGAGAAGATCTACGCAAGTCTCCCATCCAGCGCAGGGTCCATCGGCAACAGCGTCACACCCATTAATACCGCTGACGCCACCACTGGCTCTCCTGTTTTTGTGGGCAGCGAGCCAAACAAGCTCGCGCGTTCCGACAACGGACAGTATTTATATGTGAGCCTGGACGGTGCCGCTGCAGTGCGGCGCGTCGACATCGCAGCCCAGACGGCGGACATTAGGTTCTCTCTGGGAAGCGGAGCTTTCGGTACCGGACCAACGTTGGTCCAAGACATGGAGGTTGTGCCAGGCCATCCAACAGCGGTAGCGATTTCACGCAGGAATGTCGGCTTCAGCCCGGCCCATGAAGGCGTCGCGGTTTATGACAATGGCGTCCGACGCCCTACCACGACACCAAATCACACCGGTAGCAACCTGATTGAATTTTCAGCAACGGCCGATACGCTCTACGGCATCAATAACGAGACTACTGAATTTGGTTTCCGCAAGATGTCGGTTACGAACCTGGGGGTTACGGTGACGTCGGTAACACCAGGAGTGGTTCAGACCTTTGGTAACAATTTAGATTTCAGTGGCGGACGCGTTTACTTCAGCGCTGGGAGAGTCATTGAACCGGAGTCAGCCACTCTGGTCGGAACTTTTCAGAATATTGGTTTTGGCAACTTGATCGAAGCTGACTCTTCTGTTGGTCGAGTTTTCTTTATCGACGGCGCTTCTCTCCCTGACGACGCTATCGGCTCAACTGTCGGGATTAGGGCGTTCGATCCAAACACTTTTCTGCCTTTAGGCTCAGTCATGGTCAGCGGGGTGAACGGCAGAGTGCGCAGCTTCATTCGTTGGGGCACTAACGGATTGGCATTCTGCACATCAGGTGGCCAGGTTTTTCTCATCCAGAGTTCACTTGTCTCAACGGTAGGACCCGCACCTACACCAACGCCCACACCAATAGCTACCCCGACACCTACTCCGACGCCCATACCAACGCCGGCAACCGGAGAACTAAGGCAGATCTCACTGGCTACAAACGATCTGGTGGTGGATCCAAACAGCCAAACAATATTTGCCAGTGTACCGTCGAGTGCAGGCGCCAACGGCAATAGTCTAGCGCCGATTGATGCCGTCGCAGGAACGGTCGGACAAACCGTTTTCGTCGGCAGTGAGCCAAGCAAACTTGCTATTTCCGATAATGGCGAATCAATTTACGTAGCCCTCAATGGGGCCAACGCCGTTCGCCGTTTCGATGTGGCATCACGTACACCTGGCATTCAGTTCTCTCTGGGGAGTGATCCTTTTTCAGGCCCGTTTCGTGCCGAGGACATGGCGGTGGCGCCTGGCCAGCCTGGAGTGTTGGCTGTTTCGCGGATGAACCAGAACAGTAGTCCTCGTCACACTGGTGTCGCGGTCTTCGACAATGGCGTCCAGCGCGAAAAGACCACGGCAGGCCACACTGGTAGTAATGTGATCGAGTTTTCAATTTCACCTAACGTGCTTTACGGCCAGAACATCGAAACTACGGAATTCGGCTTTCGCAGGATGGCGGTAGCTTCGTGCGGTGTGGTCACCGTGAACACAACCCAAAATCTTTTGAGTGGATTCGGCGGCGACTTCAAGGCAGACAACGGTGTCGCCTATTCCGCCGGTGGTCGCGCTGTTGATCCCGAAGCCTCTGCCATTGTCGGAACGTTCGTCTTGCGACGCCCCAATAGCTTCTCGTCTAGTCCTTCGGTTGTAGCTCCGGACTCGCGAGCCGGTCGCGTCTATTTTGTCGTTGAGGAGAGCGGAGTAATGTTCCTACGGATCTTCAATACAACCACCTTTCTAAAAGTTGGTGAGCTCCGCCTCCCGGGAGTAACTGGAACGATTTCAAGCCTGGCGCGCTGGGGCACCCATGGACTCGCGTTTCGCAACAATTCGGGTCAGGTTTATCTGCTTCAGAACAGTCTCATCGGCGGGATCGACCCATCATTTACACCGGCACCCCTTCCGCCACCCCCTACGTCGACTGTGGCCATCAGAGTGTCATCATTCAACGGCGATCCCGGCGGAGTGACACTCGACGTCACCGGCTCAGTAACCACGTCCGGAACTACCGACAGCCTCGGTAACTTCGCCCTTCCAAATCTTCCACCCTGCGGCAGTGTCACGGTTACGCCTTCGAAAACAAACTACTTCTTTAGCCCGACGAGTCTGACAGTTGATCTGACATCCGCGAACCCCAACCTGGACTTTACCGCCACACTAAAGACAGTGGGTCTTCAGCAGAATACTTTTCAACTCTCCGAATCAAACGCCAAGTTGTTTGCTTTTGTGGCCCGCAATAGTGCGTCGGAACCGGCAACCGTCGCCTACGAAACGGTATCAGGCACGGCTTCAGATCGCTCCGACTTCAGTACTACGCTGGGAACTTTGCAGTTCGCTACGGGAGAAACATCTAAGCTCATTACCATTCTGCTCACCAACGACACACTGGTCGAAGGCACGGAGACATTCACATTGACTCTGAAGGATCCCACCGGCGCACAGTTGGTTCCGGGATTCTCAACTGCAACGGTTTCCATAGTTGACGACGACACGCAGCCGGGCATGGCGAATCCCCTTTCGGATGCGCGCTTTTTTGTGCGTCAGCACTACCAGGACTTTCTGAATCGTGCCGCCGTTGACGATCCTTCGGGATTTGACTTCTGGACAAATCAAATCACCTCTTGCGAGGGGATAGCAGATCCGGTAAGCAAGTCCGAGTGCCTAACCGCGCGGCGCATTAACGTGTCTGCTGCCTTCTTCATTTCGATTGAGTTCCAACAGACAGGCTACCTAGTGCATCGGTTCTACATCGCCTCTTACCCGCCCGGCGCCTCGAGGCCGCGCGGATTACCGCGGTTTACCGAATTCCTCCGCGACACTCAAGAAGTAGGTCGCGACGTGGTTGTGGGAGCAACTGGATGGGAGCAGAAACTCGAGCAGAACAAACAGGCTTTCGCACTGGCTTGGGTAAACCGTCCGGAATTTTTGGTTGCCCACCCGGAGAGTCAAACAGCCGGGCAGTTCGTCGACTCACTTTTCCTGAACACCGGAGCTACACCGACTCCGGCTGAACGCGCCGCTGCGATTACGGCCTTTGGCAATGGATTATCCCAGGGACGTGCTCAGGCCTTACGGAGCGTGGCCGAAAGCGCTTCGGTCTACAGTCGACATTTCAACTCCGCCTTCGTGCTGGCCCAATACTTCGGCTATCTTCGTCGCAATGCTGACGATGCTCCAGACGGAAATTTTGACGGCTACCAATTCTGGCTGGACAAACTGAATCAGTTTAATGGCAACTTCGTTCAAGCGGACATGGTCAAAGCATTTCTCGTGTCGCAAGAGTATCAGCAGCGTTTTGGGCAGGCGAACTTTGACATCAGCCGCTGAACAATCTTAAACGGCAATAGTTTGTTTTCTTTTCACGTTATGACCTCTTCTTAGGCACTCCAAAGAGGGTTTCTGTTTGGCGACGGCTCACCTCATGATCTTATCCAGGCCTCTGACCAGTCCAACGTGATTTCTCACGTCACGAATTGCCAAAAGAGTGCCCTGGATGTACGGCCCTGCTCCGCTGCCAGCATCGTGACGAATGGACAAGCGTTCATCCGTTGCGCCAAATATCACCTCAACGCTGATAACGTAACTGGGAAGACGAACTGAATGAATCTGACTCCCGTTTAAAGTTGTGCCCCGACTCTCTCTCTCTCCAATTGTTTCCTCAATAGGGTGATTAACCTCCGGCTTTCTGATTTCTGAAAGTCGAAAAGCCAACTCGCGCGTCGTGCCGCTAGGCGCATCCTTCTTGGTGTTTGAGGCGTAATCTATGATCTCCCAATGAGACAAATACCTGGCCGCTTCACAAGCAAAGCGTTGCAATAGCACCGCAGTAATAGCGAAATTACCCGCAGCTATGACGCCAACTTTGTTATCCAGGGCGGCCTGGTTGATTTCAATAAAATCTTCATCCGTCAATCCCGACGAACCGATGACCACATGAACACCTTTGCGGATTGCCGTCATCACATTGGCTTTCACGACATCTGCTTTCGTGTAATCAACTAACACATCGGTCGGTGTACCTAGGGCTTCTGCGACTGATCCGCTAACTATCAAATCAATCTTCGAGTCGTCAAAAACATCTTTCAGAGATTGAGATCTATGAGTACGTGAGACGGCACCCACGAGACTCAAATCATTTGCACCAGACACAGCCACACAAAGAGGCTTCCCAACCCATCCGGTAGCTCCGGCGATGCAGACCTTGAGTTTCATAGCATTCTCTCAGACGTCGAGGCGAACATCATATGGTACTACTTCGTCATTCTCGACATAGCGTTTGAGCAATCTGAGATACATGGCCCAGCAGAAACAGGATGTTCGGTAATGATCGTTCGCCTCGGGCCAGTCTAAATGCTGAAATCGAACTTGAGTCGCACCATCCTTCTCCTCAAGAAGAAATCCGACACGCGTGTCTTGCCAGTCTTCCTGCGCCCTGGTCAACCGCAATTCGAATTCAACATTGGCGACACATCGAGAAACCACGGCGCGCCAATCGTGCTCCGGCCCAAACCATAAGACGTACTCATTGCCCTGAACCGGCTCTCCTGATGACCTCTTTGTCCACCAGCTGTCGAGACCAGCAGGAGATGACACAGCTTCAAACACGCGCTTGGACGATGCATTGATGGGAAAGTCGTGGACAATATCAGCCATCGTCTGTCCCTCCTAGTTAGGCAATATTATGCTTGCTTACCTAATCCCAACATGACTCAAGCTTGTGACACAGGTATATTGTTAGCCTAGTTAGCGCCCCTCACACCAAGCCAGGTCGGAAACCCTTTACTCGCAGTTCCACGGTTTTCGATCCGAGTTTCGGATGCTTTGCAGTCAACCGAATGATTCCGGCGGCTTCTTTGGTTTTGAGCCAGACAGCTCCCACTCCTCCAAATAGCGAAAACGGATTTTCACCAATGATCTCGCCTGGGCCTTCCACAGTCAGCGCGATTGCAGCGTTGGCGAATGGGCGTACGGCGCCGTATTCATCCGCTACTCGGAGGACAATGCGCGTGGCATCGATCCCGTCGCCGATCAATTCGAGATCGTCCGGCTCGACCAACATCTGGCGGTCCGCTCCTCTGCCAGACATCATTTTCGTGATGACCAGCTTGCCTCCAAGGTAGCCTTCGAGTTTCAAATCGCCCCATGGACCGCGGATGCCTTCGCGGATGTTGGTGACAAACGGCGGATAGTCCAAATTCGGAAAAGTCTTTCGGTCAGGATCGACGTCAGCAACCAGACGATCACCGATATAGATCTTCAGGTGATCACAGTTTGAGCAAACCATCGCAACGTTAAAACTCTCGTCGCGGTCACCTCGTGACCAGTCAAAGGCTGGCTCCAGGACCACCTCCTCCGCCGGCGAGCATTGCGATTTGTAGAAGCCGGCGGCCGGTTTCGGGATGCGAAAGATGTCGGCGACGCCGTGGTAGCAGATGCGATCGCTGGAACAGAAGTTTGAATGAGTGTTGTAGTCGAAAGCACACCACCCGATTCCGCCGGCATACGCTTTGTCTGAAGCCAGTTGATTGTGCACGCGAGCATGGCGCATCGTGTGTTCCGTGATACGTTCGATATTGTCATTCCGCTTGGTGGGGTACATGTGGCCGATAAATTCGGTGTTCAAGTAAAGCGGATGGTTCGGTGGCCTGAGCGGAATGCGAAAGTCGTTCATCGTGAATACGTCCTCCAACAACTCCGATTCGTACCGGTTTCTAATACCACCCGTTGGCCGAGAATCATCAAGTGAGCGCGCGGCCTGGTTAGTGCGCACGTAAAAGTCGTGGTCGTCTCGCGACTCATTAATCCGCACGCCCCACATCACAACTGCCGGATGGTTCCAATCGCGGCGAACCATCGTTTCGACATAGTTCACCGAAAGATCCTTCCACTTGGCATCTCCGATGTGCTGCCAGCCGGGAATCTCTTCCAAAACCAACAGCCCATACTCATCGCAGCCATCGAGAAAGTGTGACGATTGTGGATAGTGTGAAGTGCGCACGATGTTGCACTTGAAGTCCTTGCGGAGGATCCACGCGTCGCGCCGCTGCGCCCGCGCGGGCATCGCCTGACCCACGTACGGGTAGGTTTGGTGTCGATTCAACCCGCGCAGCTTGAGGTGCTTGCCGTTGAGAAAGAAGCCTTGAGGTGTGAAACTCGCTTCCCTAAAACCGATTCGCGTTTCGTATTCGTCGGTCAGACTATCACCTTCAAATAAGGAAACGTGCACTTGATAGAGTCTTGGGTTCTTCACGTCCCAAAGGTCGATAGCTCCCAGATTAGTCAGCAGCAGGTCGTAGTGCGGGCTTACCGAAGACACGCTGAGACTCTGGGTTGCGATAACGCGGGCGCCATCACGCAACTCGGCCATCAGTTTCCGTTGGGCAGTGGAGACGCCTTTGCTGTCGAGGTAACAACGCACGTTGACGTTGCGGTTGTTGGAGAGCACATCGCGCGGATTAGCAAAGACGTTTTCGATAAAAGTGGCCGGTACGACTCGCAGTGACACCTCGCGGTAAATGCCTCCGAAGGTCAGATAGTCGATGTCGCCGCCAAAAGGTGGGATGTCGCTTCGCTCGGTTGAGTCGACCTCAACTGCGAGCACGTTGTCGCGGCGCCGGTTGAGATGAGGTGTCAGCTCGAATGAAAACGGTGTGTAGCCGCCGCGATACTCCCCGAGTTTCTGTCCGTTGATCGTAACGGTCGCCGCAGTCATCACGCCGCCGAAGTCGATAAACACCCGTCGTCCGCTGAGCCCGGCAGGCATTGTGAAGTGGCGCCGGTAAAGCGAAACGAACTGATACTCCTTATCGTCGAAGCCATGCCAAGGCAACATCCTGTTGGTGTGCGGAATGGTTACTCGAGCGAAGCCGGTATCATTGAAGCGCGCGCCGGTGCCGTTCGGTAGATTCTTTTCACTGTAGAGCCACTTGTGATTAAGCGGAAAGATACGTCGTTGCGAGTTCTTGGCTCCCTGGGCCCAAGCTGCTGTCGAAAGTTGTGGCAACAGTGTTAAGCCAGCCAAGCCCGCACCACCAGCTTTGATAAACCTCCGACGGTCCATCCTATTCTTGCGGTCCGATTTCATCGAGTTCTCCTTGTTGCGCTTGTAATCCTACCAACGGAAGTTGATGTGAAACTCAACCGAGTGTCACGGAGTCAGTACCGTCACGCAGTAGCGTCGGGTCCCGCCGGGTGAAAACTCAACTGAGTGTCACGGAGTCAGTACCGTCACGCAGTAGCGTCGGGTCCCGCCGGTGAAGACTCAACTGCGTGTCACGGAGTCAGTACCGACACGCAGTAGCGTCGCGTCCGGCCGGGTGAAGACTCAACTGCCAAATCGAAAGTGAACTGTGCGTCTGACTGTTCCTGATACCTGCCTCGGCTTTGACTGTGGCCCAATTTCATCAGTGGTGTGGAACTTGTTTCGCATGGCCGGAATCACTTCCAGAAAGGCAATGCCAATGTCGGGTAAATCGAGCAGTCCATTGACTCCGTCTTTTGGCTTGAAGAGACCGAGAAACGAATCGGGATTGTCGGTCGATATGGTCATCCGACCGCCTGGAGATTCGAACACCGCCCAGAGCCAATCGCGGAAGTACCCTTTGAATTCTGGATAGATCCAGCTTTCACCCGGGGTGGAGTCGTTGTATGCGTTTTCCCAGACATCCAGACGAGTCCCCTGCATGCGGTTTTGCCAGACACGATACGGTCCCCTGCCGAGCCACCGAATTCGGTCGATCGAGGAGTCCACGGGCTGGAACTGAACGCCAACCATGTCTACCACGCCATCGAATGCGTATTCATAATCGAGTTGCGCTTTCAACCCTCCGGGTCCATCGGGAGCAATCCTCCAGCGAACGTAACGCACCGGTCCGTTGTAACTGGCCTCAACGATGACGTCTTTGCCTTCTTCGCGTGACGCAAAATGGGAGAGGGTAACTTGGCCCACGATGTCGTCGTATTTCCGATCGTTCCGGCGCAAGGCAACGAAGCGCGGACCGAGACCGAGCGGAAGCAACTTTCCGTCCCTCCTTGCTTCGACCAGTGTGCCTGTTTGTTTACTGAATTTTAGTTCCGTCGAACCTGAGCGGATCGAAATCGCCCCTGGGTCATCGCGGGTCTGCAATGAACCCAGCCCAGCTGGCGCGTCCTTCCTCGCAACATTAGTACTGTTGGTCAACCCCCACGACCAGGTCCAGAGCTCACGGCCCGCAGGATCTTTCGCGGTGAGATAAAGCACATCGGCTTTGCGCCAGGTCTGCGGCAGCGCAAGTTTGATCTCTCCAATTCCATGCGGCGCGACGTCGGGCCCTTTCATCGTTCCCGATCCTATTAGCGTATGTCCTGATTTGCCCTCAATCGGAAGCGGAAACCGCGCCAACTTCCATTCGAAGCGGCACTCGCTCAGGTTGGTGAAGTCGTAGCGATTCTCGACTGACAACACACCGTCAAAATCGGGTGGCAGTTTTTCTGGCGCCACCACCTGCACGGGCGACCAGATCTCCCGCACAGTGTAGAAGCTTCCTTCCTTCTCACGATGTGGACCAACTATGCCGTCTGGTCCGCGGTTACCGGCGCAGTCCAGCATGCCGTTTTGATCCCTGCGCTTGACGCATTCATCAACCAGGGCCCAAAAGAAGCCGCCTCCCCCCACCTTGCTCTGGCGAATCAACTCCCAGTAGTCCCACATGCCCGCACCGATTCCACCGTCATAGAGACCATGGAGAAACTCGGTGGGCATGTAGATATCCGGACCGCTGGCCAGCTTTGTGTGACTGTCGAACTTCTCGTAGTGATCAGTGTTGGTATGACGAAACTTTTCCCAGGGGTGCAACACTTCTCGTTTCTGTGGATCCCAGCGCGCAAACTCATCGTCATTTTCCTTGTTCCATCCGCCCTCGTTGCCGTTGTCCCACAAGACAATACTCGGATGGTTCACGTCGCGGCGGACGATCTGACCGATCAGCCTGCGACCTGTTGGCGTATCGTAAAACTTCTGCCAACCACCCAACTCGTCCAGGACGTAGAGCCCAAGTTCATCGCAGGCGTCAAGGAAGTGGTCATCGGGAGGGTAATGAGACATCCGCACCGCGTTCATGTTCATCTCCTTCATCAGCTTGATATCGTCGTAGCTGATCTGCCGGCTCAGAGTGCGCGCGGTCTCCGGCCAAAACGAATGCCGGTTAACGCCTTTCAGGAGGATTCGCTGTCCGTTCAGGTAAAAG
>JAMQPI010000358.1 GCA_023717565.1 Pyrinomonadaceae bacterium
GGATTTCAGATTGCGGATTTCGGGTGAGGGGAGAGAACAGGAATCACAAGCGTTTACTGTTTTCACAGGTTTCAATTAGCTGTAGCTGTGATTCCAGAAATCGGCGTTCTGGCTCGGAGCAGGGACAGGAAAGAGCAGTCCGATATGCGTCTGCGGCGCGCGGAAGATCTCCGAGTTGCTTCCACAATTCGGCTCCCACTGCTGAGAACAAGTGATACTGGCGCAAGGCTGGATGTGACTCAATCTCTTCGAGAGCACGAATTCCAGCAAGGGGACCTTCTGAGCGCGACCTGGCAATTGCACGATTGAGCGCTACGATAGGTGTTGGTTCGAGCACATAGAGCTGCTCATACAAAGTCGCGATCCGAGCCCAGTCGGTATCGAGATCACTCGATGCCGTCGCATGAATCGCCGCAATCTCGGCTTGCAGATGATAAACGGTTAAGGTATCCCCGGCGGCCGAGCTCGCCAAATGACGCAAGCCGCCGGCGATCAGGCGCTGATCCCACATTGAACGATCCTGTTCGGCCAACACGGCCAGCGTCCCGTCGTCCTGTGTGCGCGCCGGGAGTCGCGCAGCCTGCAACAACATGAGCGAAAGCAGCGCGTGAACCGCAGGCTACCGAGGACCAAGATGCAGGGCCAGGGTGCAGAGCCGGATTGCCTCTCCGCACAGATCGGCACGAATAAGCTCATTGCCGCTGGTTGCTCCGTAACCTTCATTAAACAGGAGGTAGATTACGCGCAGCACACTCTCAAGCCGTTCTGGCATCAGTTTCGTGTCGGCTGAGTCGATGCCGATACCCTGTTCACGGATCTGGCGTTTTGCTCTAACCAAACGCTGCGCGATGGTGGCCTCAGGCGTCAGAAAAGCCCGAGCAATCTCAGCAGTACTAAACCCGCACGCCAGCTTAAGAGTTAGGGCGACTTGACACTCAATCGTCAGCGCTGGATGGGAACACATCAGCATCAAGGCGAGTTGATCATCCATTTCACTGTTGCTGGAGCTACCAGCGACGGGTGATGATTGTGTCAGTGAACGCTCGAGTTCGGACACTTTGAGCTCAAGCGATGAATCGCGGCGTAGCAAATCCAACGCACGGTTCCGGGCAACGAGGGTGAGCCAGCCAGCCGGGTTCTCAGGAATCCCCGTGAAGGGCCATTGCTGCAAAGCTTTAACCAACGCGTCCTGCACTACGTCTTCGGCCAGATTCAGGTAGCGCGAACCGAACAAGCGGGTCATGGTCGCGACAATCCTTCCTGCCTGGTGCCGGAAGAGATGTGCGACGAGCAAGTGAGCGTCTTGTTGTCCGTTGGATTCCATGGTCAAGCCGAAGTCACTTGGATGTCAGGGCGCGCTTCAGGAAAGAGTTGACGTCGCTTCCGGCTCGGTAGTAACTCATCAAGCGGTCTGGCAGGGACTTTTCCAACAACATGCCGTTGTCGAGATCGGCCATGAAGAAGAACTGCTTGTTCGCCACCAGTGGTTCTTTGGTGACCCATTGGCTAAATTCGGGCGGCAAGATCTTGTTCCTTTCGCCCTGCAGCGAGCCATACTTTGACGTGAAGGTTTTCGCAGTGACGAGCTTCTGGAATGACGGCAGGTCCTTAATGACAGCTTTGCGGATCTTGGAAAGGGTCGGCGGCTCAGTCACGTATGTTCCGCCGCCAACGGTAACCCGATCTGCCGAGAACTGAAAATAGAACCCGGGCCATTCTTTAGACCTTCTACCTTCCTTCGAAACATTGGCTGCCATGTGGGTTTTGTACGGAGACTTTTCCTTGGAGAATCGGATGTCTCGATTGATGCGGAAGATGGCGTCTTTTGCCGCTATTTCAATCTCCGGATCCTCCGCCTTGATTCGTTCAATCATCACTTCTACGAATGCCGCAAACGGCTGCTTCACATGTTGTTCGTATCGCTTCCTGTTTGAATCGAACCAGGCCTTGCTGTTGTTTTTGGTCAGCTGTTGAAAGAACGACTGATACTCTCTAGTAAAGTACACCATCAAGAACTCTCCTCTGAGAATCTTAACTAAGGGTTGGAATTTGTGGTGAGCTGCTGAATCGAACTGGACTACTGACGAACCACGACGAACCGTCCAAACTCTTTCCACTTACCGCTCTTGTCCATCACCGAATCCACAACTTCCAGTTTGCCCGCTTCCAGAAAACTATAGACCGACTTTCCTTGCTCCTGTTCGGGTGTGCCCCATAGCGCTGTCAACGCCTCACCCTCTATGTTGCAGCTGATGGGGAAGGATGCACCCCGTGAGTCAAACCATTTCCCTTCGCACTTTCCTCCGCCTGCCAACTGGTAGTACGCGTGTCCTTCGAAGGCCGCGTTCCCCTTGGCACTCTGCATTTCGTTTTTCAAACTTAAGCGCAGAAACTTCCTTCCGAGCACCCATTCCCATTTCATCTGCATGCGGGCTGAGGTTCCCATTGATTTGCCTTCACCTTGCCAGTTGCCTTCAAGACGATTCAAAAAAGCGTCAGTCGGCGACGCCTCGAGTCTGAGGGTAAAGAATAAGAGCATCGACAGAGAGACTGCGATCCCCAGCGTGCAGTTCTTATAGTTTGCGTTTTTCATAGTTACCTCTTCTTCCAAGACTCGTGTGAAATAGAAGTTAGTCGGTCAATCCAGGTTTCAAACCCCGCAGGGGTCTAATGTCTATAGAACTCGACGCTCAACGGTACCAGCGCCGTTCGGAGGGGCGGAACTCAACTTGGCAGGTACTTGTCTAGTATCGTTCCGCCCCTCCGAGCGGCGCAGGGATTTCATCGTGTCCCGGTCCTATAAACATTGCACTCCTAACGGAGTGTAAGCCAGTGGCTGCTGAACCCTGAAGGAAGCGCCTATGAAACTCGCTCTCAGAATTGTATTCATTGCTATCTTGACATCGATTGTTATCGTGGCCCTCGCGCCACCCAGCGATCGCAATGTCCTGGGTCAAAGCGAACAACCATCGCCTGCTTCACAACCGGCTACGTTTCCAGTAGTCATTCGCGTTGACGTTGCCAAGAAGAAGGGTGAGATGCGTCCCATCTGGAGGTTCTTTGGCGCCGATGAGCCGAACTTCGCCTACATGAAAGATGGCAAGAAACTGCTTGCGGAGCTTGGCCGGCTGCGTTCGGGGGCGGTTTACTTTCGTACTCACAACCTGCTGACTTCCGGCGATGGCACGCCTGCTTTGAAGTGGGGCAGTTCCAACGCTTACACGGAAGATGCCAAAGGCAACCCGGTTTACGACTGGACGATCTTGGATCGGATCTTCGATACCTATCTGCAACGCGGCGTCAGGCCCTATGTCCAAATCGGCTTCATGCCGAAGGACCTTTCGATCAAACCTGAGCCGTATCAGCACAGCTGGACGCCCACCGCGAAGTACGACGAGATCTACACCGGCTGGGCTTACCCGCCGAAGGATTACACGAAGTGGGCCGAACTCGTTTACCAGTGGGCGAAGCACTGTGTCGAGAGATACGGTCGGGCCGAGGTCGAGAAGTGGTATTGGGAAGTATGGAACGAGGCGAATATAGGATACTGGCGCGGCACGCCGGAAGAATTCCGAAAGCTTCATGATTACGCAATCGCCGCCGTGCGCCGCGCTCTGCCCACGGCTAGAGTGGGCGGCCCTGACACAGCGGGCCCAGGCGGCCAATGGATGCGCGACTTTCTTGAGCATTGCCTTCGCGGAACCAACCACGCGACCGGGAAGACGGGCACGCCGCTCGATTTCATCGCCTTCCACGCCAAAGGGTCCCCGAGGATCGTCGAGGGCCACGTGCAAATGGGCATCTCCAATCAACTCCGCAACATTGACGCCGGCTTTAGCATCGTCGCGTCATACCCGGAGTTAAAGAACAAGCCAATCATAATCGGCGAGTCTGACCCGGAAGGCTGTGCCGCTTGCCAGGGTCCGCAGCTCGCCTACCGCAACGGCACGATGTATTCGAGCTACACCGCCGCGAGTTTTGCTCGCAAGCATGAATTAGCAGACAAGCACGGGGTAAACTTCGAGGGTGCACTAACGTGGGCGTTCGAGTTTGAAAACCAATCTTACTTCGCCGGTTTTCGCGCGCTTGCAACCAACGGCCTTGACCTTCCGGTGCTCAACGTGTTTCGCATGTTCAGCCAGATGAGCGGCCAACGTGTCGTGGTCGAAAGTGATGGCGCAGTGCCACTCGATGTAATGCTGAAAGACGGTGTACGCGCCCGGCCGGATGTGGCTGCGGTTGCGAGTGTTGCTCGAAACAGGGTTACCATCCTCGTCTGGCATTATCACGACGACGATGTGCCCGGACCCGCCGCCGCCGTTGAACTCGCGCTCGGCAATCTTCCAGTGCAAACGGGCGCCGCGCGACTGCAACACTTCCGCATAGACAACGATCACAGCAACTCGTTTGCGGCCTGGAAGCGAATGGGTTCTCCGCCACAACCGACGCCGCAACAGTACGCGCGACTCGAGCGGGCCGGCCAACTCACGGCGATGGGTGCGCCGCAGCTAATCCGCGTGCGAGACAGTAAAGCGTCGTTGAATTTTGAATTGCCGCGCCAGGGAGTTTCACTGCTGGTGCTCGAGTGGGGCGCAAATAAATGAATAAAGGCTTGTTCTGAATCTTATTTCGTGTTGCTTCGTGTGATTTCGTGGATCGTGTTCTGGGGACGAGAGAACAGAACGATCCACGAGATCACACGAAGTACCACGAACACCGTTGTTGATCATTCCATCTCAAAGGGATCGTGCGGACCACCGAAATGAAACTCACTTGGCTACTCATGATCATGGTTATCTGTGCGCTCTCCGTGACTGTAGCGCCTGCGCAACGAGTCAACTCCGCGACTGAAGTTCGCTATCTCTCCGGCACCGGAAAAGATGACGCCGTGATGTGGGACTTCTACTGCACTGAGGGACGAAAGAGTGGCGTATGGTCCAGGATTCGAGTCCCTTCTTGTTGGGAGACTGAAGGCTTCGGCGACTATCAATACGGCGGAGACCGCCAGCGCGAAGCAAATCCGTTTCCTAAAGAGCAGGGAAAATACCGGCTAACGTTTGACGTGCCGAAACAGTGGCAAGACCGAGTGGTGCGACTAGTGTTCGATGGTTCGATGACCGACACCGAAGTATGGGTGAATGGGAAGTCAGCTGGCGCAATCCATCAGGGTTCTTTCTACCGGTTCAAATTTGATATCACACCGCTCGTGAAGTTTGGATCTTCCAACCTGCTCGAGGTCACGGTAAGCAAAGAGTCGTCAAACGTGAGCGTCAACAGAGCCGAGCGACTGGGCGACTACTGGAACTTCGGCGGTATCTTTCGGCCGGTGTTTCTGGAAGCGCTGCCGGCGAGGTTTATTGATTGGACCGCTATCGATGCTCGCGCTGACGGAAACTTCGCCATAGACGTGAACCTGGGTGGGTCCAACACTTCGTCCGGTCGAGTGTCGGCGCAGATCCTCGACATGAAAGGCGCTGCCGTGGGCCAACGCTTCAGTGCGGACATTTCAGCGGGTCAGGAGGCAGTCAAACTGCAGACAAATATTCCTGGGCCCAGACTGTGGACTGCGGAAACTCCCAACCTGTATCAGGTTCGACTAACGCTGACGACAAATTCGGGATCTGTTCACACGGTCAACGAGCGGTTCGGCTTTCGCACTTTCGAGGTCAGGCCGGGAGACGGCTTTTACCTGAACGGACAGCGAATCCTCCTGAAAGGCGTTAACCGGCATTCGTTTTGGCCGGAGACCGCGCGCACTCTGAGCCGGCAGATCAGCTACGACGATATCAAGCTGATGAAGGAGATGAACATGAACGCGGTGCG
>JAMQPI010000636.1 GCA_023717565.1 Pyrinomonadaceae bacterium
CTCGGAAATTACGAGCGCGCTGCGAGTCCGGTTGCGCTTGATCCCGCCACTGCTTTCGCGCATGCCGTCCTTCATCGACTCATTCAGATCGGTTCGGGAAGCCTGCAGCGCCGGCGCCAGTCCGAAGAAAAGACCCGTCACGGTTGTCAGCCCAATCGTAAACAGGAGGACATACTTGTCCAGTGCGATCTCGGCCACTCGCGGGAGATTCGCGGGGTTCGATGAAATCAGCAGCTCGATGGCCCAGAATGCCAACAACACTCCCGCGCCCCCACCCAGAATTGAGAGCAGGAGACTCTCCGTGAGCAGTTGGCGAACCACGCGCCAGCGAGTGGCCCCGATGGCGGTGCGAATGGCGATCTCTTTCTGCCTCACCGAAGCGCGCGCCAGCAGCAGGTTTGCTACGTTCGCGCAGGCGATTAGAAGCACTAACGCCACCGCGCCCAACAGCACCAACAATGCCGGGCGAATCTGACCTACGAGTCGCTCGTGCGTTGACACAGGGACAATATTCAGACCCGTGTTGGCTTCGGGATACTGCGTGGCCAAGTTGTTGGCGATCAGGTTCATTTCGGCCTGAGCCTGGGCCAAAGACACGTTGGGCTTGAGACGTGCAAACAACCCCAGATAGACGGCGCCGCGAGCGGCGCGTGCGCCCGGCGGGATACTAGAGATGAGCGGCATCCAGAAATCAACCTGGCGAGCGCCCACGGGAAACTTAAAGCCTTCCGGCATTACCCCGAGCACGGTGGTAGGACGGCTGCCAATCACCAGGATCTGGTTGATGATTTTTGGATCGCCATTGAAACGCCGCTGCCACAGGTCGTGACTGAGGACAATGAAATTACCGCTGCCCGATCGTTCTTCGTCGCTTGAGAAAGCACGCCCTATTAGTGGGTTCACTCCTAACAGAGGAAACAGTTCGGCCGAAACATATGCGCCACGCAGCCGCTCCGGCTCCTCACCCGAACGCAGGAACTCCGTCGACATATTGAGCGCCGCCACGTGCTCAAACACCTGGTTCCGATCTCTGATGTCTTCAAAGTTAGGAAGAGAGTAGGAAGAGTAGAGCGTTCCCGTGTTGGGATCCTTCGCCAGGATCGAGGTGATGCGGTCCGAAGCGGGAAACGGCAATGGACGCAGGAGCAGCGCATTGACTACGCTGAAGATGAATGTGTTCGCACCGATTCCCAACGCGAGCGCAAGTAGGGCCACCAGCGTGAAGCCCGGGCTCTTCCATAGTTTATGAAAGCCATAGCGAAGATCCTGCCAAAGTGTTTGCATAATCACCTCTCTTGGGATTTTTGATTTGCGAGTTTTGATTTTTGATTGTTTGCGCTGTCAGCTCCTGAATTCTTAGCATCTGAGATCTCAAATTTCAGATCTCAGATTCAAGAACACAATTCAACAATCCACACAGAAATCAAAAATTAAAAATCGCAAATCACAAATTCTTTCATTCGTATCTCAGCGCCACCAGCGGGTTGACCTTTGCCGCCCGTCGAGCCGGAACCAGACAGGCTACGAAGGCAACCACCGCCAGCAGCAAAGGAACGAGAATGAAAGTCGTCAGGTCGTAGGCGCTGATTCCGATCAGGACGGACGACAACACGCGGGCCAACGCCAGCGACAACCCAAACCCGATCACTACGCCGATGGCCGCCATCTTCATCCCTTCACTTGTGATCAACCTGAGCACGTCGCCTCGCTTGGCGCCGAGGGCCATGCGTATGCCGACTTCTCGAGTGCGTTGCGAAACGATGTAGGCCATGACGCTGTAGAGACCGACTGCTGAAAGCAACAACGCCACTACGCCAAAAGCCAGCGCGAGCGTCGCGGCCATGTTCGGCGCCCATAGTGCCCAGGTCATGTGCTCGCTCATCGTTTTGATCGCAAATAGCGGGATGCGTCGATCAATCGCCTGTGCTTCGCTGCGAATGGCACCGACCAAAGCACTGGGATCTCCGCTAGTACGAACCATCAGGGTCATGCCGCTCGAACCTCGCTGAGCCATCGGGGAGTAGTAGTACGGCCGAGGATCTTCGGCGAGTGAGCGATACTTACCGGTCTTCACTACGCCGACCACTTCAATTGCATCAGGACTGTTGGCGCCAACAAAGATGCGCTTACCGATGGCGCTCTCTCCCGGCCAAAGCATCTGGGCCATCCTCTCATTGACGATCACCACGCGCGGCACTCCTTTACGATCGCGCTCATCAAAGTCGCGGCCGGCGAGGATGGGAATCTGTAAGGTCTTAAAGGAACCAGGACTCACGACGTTGTTCAAGATGTCGCGACCGGCGCTGCCCGGCGCCAGAGTCTCGCCCTCTTTGAGGATTGGCCGACTTGAATTCGAGTTGTCGCCCAACGGAATCAGTCGGGCGACGCTGGCTGCTTGCACGCCGGGTAATCCGCTGGCGCGTTCGACAATGCGGTTAAAGAAATCCTTCGTGCGTTCTTCGTCATAACCGACCAGCTCCGGGTTCAGGGAAACCAGCAACACTCCTTTAGGCTCGAACCCCGGATCCATCTTTTGAGCATTCCGAAAACTCTTGATAAAGAGTCCGCCACAGACCAGCACGACCAATGACAGGGCCATCTGTGCTACGACCAGCGAGTTGCGCAAGGTGAACCTGCGCCTTTTTCCGGCTTGCCCGGCATTCGCATCACCCTTCAGCACCGGCACAATTTCGGGGTTCGAAGCATGCCATGCCGGCGCCAGTCCGAAGATCAGTCCGGTAGAGAGGGAAACAACGAGGGTAAAAAGAAGAGCTCCGCGATCCAGCGCGAAAAAATCGTTAATCAGGTTGTAAGGCAACACGGGAATGAAGCCTTGCATGAGACCGGTCACCCAATACGCCAGCAGGAGCCCGAATCCACCACCAAGCAAAGACAGCAAAAAACTCTCGGTTAGCAGTTGGCGGATTAAACGCCCCCGACTGGCCCCCAACGCAAGACGGACCCCTATCTCTTTGCGGCGCGAGGCCGCCCGAGCCAGCAGCAGATTCGCAACGTTCGCACAGGCAATCAGGAGAATGAGACCGACGATCGCCATTGCGATAGCCGCGCTGCTCTTGATGACGGTCGCGGCCTCATCCCAACGTCCGTCGATCTCCGTCTGAACCAGGACCCGGAGATTGCTCGCGCGATCAGTCGGATAGGCCTGGTTCAAGCGTTGAGCAATTCCAGACATCTCGGCCGAGGCCTGCGCGCGAGTTACGCCCGGCTTTAACCGGCCGAGCACATTCATCCAGTGGCTGCCACGCTCGCTCAATATCTCGGGATCGTGCCTGAGTTCTGCGGCCATCATCATCGGCACCCAGAAATCGAGCGCCAGACCAAACTTCGAGCCCTTGAACGACTCAGGTGCGACACCGATGACGCTGTATGTGCGACTATTTAGCTCCACCGTCTTGCCAACTATTTGCGGATCAGAGCCGAGCCGTTGCTGCCACAAGTTGTGACTCACTACCACGACCGGTGATGCGCCTAACGTCTTGTCCTCGTCAGGTGCAAATCCCCTCCCCAGGATCGGTCTGACCCGCAGGACGTCGAAGTAGTTACCGCTAACTACCTGACCCCAAATAACATCGTTCTGGTTTTGAGTGCCGATCGCCGCCTGCACGAGATCCTCTGCCACCAAACCTTCAAAGACTGTGCTTTGATTGCGATAGTCCTCAAAGTCCGGATAGGAAAAACTGTCCGACGAGCCGTGATCCGCCGCCTCGACAGGCCTAACCAACTGATCAGGTTCGGGAACGGGCAAAGGGCGGAAAATAAACGCGCTGACACCGCTGAAGATCGCCGCATTTGCGCCAATACCCAAAGCGAGTGCAAAAACCGCGACGATGGTCGTAGCCGGTGTTTTCGCCAGCATGCGGATTCCGTAACGAAGGTCCTGAATGAATGTGTGCACAGCCTGTAGTCTCCTTGCCGATAAAATTTCGGATTGCGGATTTCGGATTGCGAATTACGGATTTGACTCTAGTTATAGTTGCCGAGTCCCTCGGTTCTTGAAATCCGAAATCCGCAATCCGCAATCCGAAATTCCTAGTCGTATCTCAGCGCCACCAGCGGATTGACTTTCGTCGCCCGCCGCGCCGGGATGTAACCTGCGACCATCGCCACCACCAGAAGCAATATCGCCGCGACACTCACCGAAAGCGGATCAGTCGGTGACAATCCGAATAGCAGCGTTGAGGCAAATCGCGTCGTTGCGAAGACAGCCGGCAAGCCAACGATCAGACCCAGCGCTACCAACAGCATTGCTTCGCGCAAGATCAGTAAGAGCACATTCCGTGATTGCGCGCCGAGGGCCATTCGAATACCAATCTCGTTGGTCCGTCGTTCCACCGCGTAGGACAAGACGCCGTAAAGCCCCACACATGCGAGCAACAGCGCCAGTAATCCGAAAAAGGAAGCGAGCCGGGCTATCAATTTTTGCGGGACCAGCGACCGACCAATGTGTTCGGACAGGCTCACGACTTCATCAACCGGCAGACTGCCGTTGACTTGCTTGATTACCTGACGTACCTGTGGGATGACGGCATCCGGCGGGCCGGAGAAACGCACGACAAAGTTGTCGAGTGGTTGCGAGCGCTGCGCATGCGGGTAATAGGCCATCGGTTGCCACTGCTCGGTCACGCTCTGATAACGTGCATCTTTCACGACACCGATGATTTCGACCTGCCCCCGGGATTCGGGCCCGCCGGTGCCGAAGCGTTTGCCGATCGGAGAGCTGTTCGGAAAGAATCGTTGCGCCATTGCTTCACTAATGACCGCGACCTTCTGAGACTTGTCGGTATCTTGTGGGCCAAAGCCACGGCCTAAAACAAGTGGGATTCCCATCGTGGTGAAATAGTCCGGGCCGACAACGTTTTGCCTGACAGTCCGTGACACTCCAGGCGGCAGATCCGGCTCAGAAGTAAAGGCCCGACTGGTCCATCCTCCTTGATTGAAGATGAAGAATGAAAAGGAAGCTGCCTCAACACCGGGCACGGCCTTCACCCTTTCTTCCACCTCGTGCAGCAACGGCGGCATTTGCTCGTCTTTGTAACCGGTAGCGGCTGTATCAATGCTAAAAAGCATGACGTGCCGCGGGTTGAAGCCGGTGGGAACGTTTTGCAGGTTGATCAAGGTGCGCACAAAAAGTCCGGCCCCGACCAGCAGCAGGAGTGAGAGTGACACTTGCACAACCACAAGGGTCTTACCCAGCAAACTCTGAGAGGTAGCCTGCACTGCACCTCTCCCGCCCTTGAGCGCAGAGTTCGGTTCAATCCGGGCCGCACGCAAAGCGGGAGCAGTTCCAAAGATGACCGCAGAGAGCAATGAAGCAAGCAGCGTGAAGCCCAGGATGCGGGCATTAGGCGTGACATCAAGAGGCAGTGACTCTGAACCAGTGGAGGCCAGGAGAAGGAGCAGGCGGCTGCCCCACCAGGCGAGAAAAACTCCCGCAATCCCGCCGAGGCCGGCGAGCAATACGCTCTCCGTGAGTAACTGGCGAATCAGACGTATGCGGCCAGCGCCTATCGCCAGCCGCACGGCAAACTCCTTTTGCCGGGCCGCGGCGCGTGTCAACAACAGGTTAGCTATGTTGGCGCAAGCGATCAGCAGCACGACCACAACAACAGCCATCAAGATTTTCAGTGACAGCGAGAATTCACGGCGAATTTCCGACAGCCCTCTGCCCGCAGGCGTCAGTTCAACGCTCGCTCTCTGAAGGTCTTGCAACCGCTCCGCAGAAGGCTGCGCCCCCAGTTGCTCTTGCCAGAATTGCTTGAACAGCAGGCTTACTGCTGCGCCGGCCTGTTCCGTGCTCACGCCATTTTTCAGCCGGGCGATAATATAGAGGGACTGAGACTCTTTGTCGTTTCGTTCATTCCAATGCGCCGGCGGCAGCTGCGCTTCCATTGCCAGTGGCACCCAGATGTCTGGCGCCTGGCCAACATTCGTGCCGAAAAACTCCTTGGGAGCGACGCCAATGATCGTGTAAGTCGTCTGGTCAATGGTGATGGTTTTGCCGATTGCCGACGGATCACCACCGAGTCGGCGCTCCCACCATGCGTGGCTCACCATGGCGACCGGATGCCCACCCGGAGTCTGATCATCGGCCTCGGTAAACGTCCGCCCGAGGACGGAGTTCACTCCCAAGACCGAGAAATAATTGCCGGACACCAATTGAGTATCCAATTGCTCTATTTCACCGCGTGAGCCATTGGTGTTAACCGTGCCGTGCACGCGCCAGGGGATGCTCAGGAGCGACGCAACATCAGCAAAGACTTCCTTGTTCTGCCGCGCCTGTTGATAGAAAGGATAGGAGAAGAGATCACAACTCCGGTTCGGAAAGCCATTGGTCAAGCCTCCGTCCTGCCCTTTGCCGAAGAGAACTAACCTCTCCGGATTCTGCACGGGCAGCGACTTAAGCAACACTGCATCCAGCAAACTGAAGATCGCGGTGTTCGCACCAATTCCCAGCGCCAGGGTGATCACAATAACCAGCGTGAAGCCGGGTTGCTTGAGCAACATTCGTACGCCGTAGACTAGGTCCTGCCAGAGTGTGTGCATCTTGTGTTTCTCCTCAACTGAATTGCGGATTTCGGATTTGACTCTGGTTGGCCATCCAACTTCGGTTGCTTTGGAAATCCGCAATCCGAAATCCGAAATTCTTACTCGTATCGTAGCGCTACCAGCGGATCGACTTTCGTCGCCCGCCGCGCCGGAATGTACGAAGCCAACAACGCAACCACGAACAGTGTGCTCAGCACGATCGCGAACGTGCTCAGGTCACTGGTCGCAACTTCATAAAGCAGGCTCCTCAACAACCGCATCAGTCCGAGTGCCGCCAACGCTCCAATTGCCATGCCTGCCAGTGACACCCCGAGTCCCTGTTTGAGAACCATCTTCAGAATGTCGGAAGCCTGCGCACCCAGAGCCATTCGCACTCCAATGTAATGTGTCTGTTGGCTGACCGAGTAGGAAACGACTCCGTAGATGCCGATGGACGCGAGTAGCAATGCCACGCCCGCAAAGATTCCGATCAGCACCGCCGGGAAGCGACGCATGGAAGCCGCGGGCGAATCAGAGATCAATTTCTCCATCGCGCGCACATTGAACAGCGCCACGTCTGGTTCCAGCAGGCGAGTTTCGTTGCGAATGGCGCCCGCCAGTGAGTCCGGGTCGGCGTTG
>JAMQPI010000363.1 GCA_023717565.1 Pyrinomonadaceae bacterium
TCAACTATTGGTGGGGTTCATCAGCTTCCGGTTCCAATCGTCCAGTTCACAGAGTTTCTGCCGGACACGCAAGAGATCGGACGGGGCTTTGTAGTTGGGGCTCCCGGCGCGGATCAGGTGCTGGAGAACAACAAGCAAGCCTTCATCGCCGGTTTTGTGCAACGCTCACGGTTTACGACAGCCTATGCCACGACGCTGACGCCGGAGCAGTTTGTTGACACCCTGTTCACGAATACCGGCGTGACACCGTCAGCATCAGTGCGGACGTCGGCCATCAACGAGTTTGGTGGAGCAGGTACCAGCGCTGACAATGCAGCCCGTGCGCGCGCTCTGCGGCGAGTGGCGGAGAACTCAAGCTTCGTGAATCAGGAAAGCAATAAAGCGTTTGTCTTAATGCAGTATTTTGGTTATCTGCGTCGGGCTCCCAACAGCGCACCAGACTCAGACCACACCGGCTACGAGTTCTGGCTGACGAAGCTGAATGAGTTTGGGGGCAACTTTGTCAACGCGGAAATGGTGAAAGCGTTCATTATCTCCGGCGAGTATCGACAAAGATTCGGTCAATAGTAAACGTTTCAGACTAACTCCGGGCCAGCTTCGTTGACTGTTCATCTGCTTTGGTAGGATGCTGATCCGGTAGGCAACGCGCGGTCTTTGGGTCTGCCTCCCAATACTCCGCGCACTCCACCTGCCCGCACTCACAGGAGAAGATACTATGCCTCAGTGCCCGGACCGCTCTATCCGTGCGAAATCATGCATGCCGGTCTCCCTGCTGTCGTTTTCTACTGGCCTGCCCAGATGAGACTGAACATCCCTGGAGTCTCCAATCAAGCGGCAATGCCGAGTGCTCCCGTCTTGGAGTAAGAGTTTACGGAGGAACAATTATGCTTGTATCCAAACTGCGTTTTTTGAGAAGTCTTAAAATACTGATCGCCTGCCTCAGTTTCTTAATCGCAGTTGCCGGATTCCTTCTCCAGCCAACATCGGCCCGGATAAAGGGTGTGAACGGCGATTTGCCAGTCGCTAACAGGCTCCAAGAAGTAGCGGCGGTAGAAAACCGCCACTCCTCCATGGATTTGCGAGCCCCGTCTTTCATCGCATCGCAAGGTTCGCCCGCCAGTCCCGAAGCCACCTTCGCTGTTAACGACAACGGAGATGCAGCTGATAACAATCTCGGTAACGGCATCTGCGATACGAACGCTGCCGCGGGCGATCAATGCACTCTGCGCGCCGCAATCCAGGAGGCTAATGCGGTGTTTGGCAGCGACACCATTACGTTCAGTCTTCCGGCTGGCAGTACCATCACTCTCAATAGTGCGTTAGATATCCTTAGCGGCACTCTCACGATCACGGGCCCAGGTGCAGCGCAGCTAACCGTCCGGCGAAGCAGCGCCGGCGGAACGCCTAACTTCCGAATCTTCCGAATCAATAATGGTCAGACTGTTTCAATTTCTGGATTGACTATAACCAACGGTCGGACGGCCGATGGTGTTCCAGCCTCGGGCCTCGGCGGATCGGGGGAATTCGGCGGCGGTATTCTAAATGCCGGCTCGCTGACTCTCAACGATATGGTCATAACCGGTAATCGTACCGGTGATGGCGGAACCAGCGGCGGCAGTAACACTGGTGGCTTTGGCGGTTTTGGCGGTGGCATCAACAGCACGGGATCACTGACGATGACCAATGTCACGGTGAGCAACAACACGACCGGAAACGGAGCCGTGGGTTTCTTTGGCGGAAGCGGCGGTAGAGGTGCGGGCATTTATTTTGCAGGCACGACGCTGACTATGACCGATTGCGTGGTCAGCGGCAACGTAGCAGGAAATGGCATAAACGGGACCAGCGGAGGCTCGTCTGGCAGCGGTGGAGACGGAGGAGGCATTTTGGCTGAATCCGGTACTCTCCTCCTCACGAGAGTTGTCATTAACGACAATCATGCGGGTGCAGGAGCTCCGTCGATTATTGTCAGCACCGGTGGTAACGGCGGCGGCATGCTCACGTTTCCAGCCGTAACAAGCACCATGAGGAACTGCTCCGTGATCAACAACGGTTCGGGCCAGGGCGGCACCGTTTTTCTCTCGGAGGGAGGCACGGGCGGTGGCATCAATAACTTCGGTACAATGACTCTGATCGGATCTGCTATCAGTGGCAACTTTGCCAGGGGACCGAGCAACGTAGGAGGAGGCAGCGGCGGAGGCGGGATTTTCAACAACAACATCCTCACGATGATTAACTCCACGGTGAGCGGTAATCGGACCGACCTGAACTTAGGACGCGTGGGCGGCATCTATAACAATGGCGGTACGATCACGCTCACGAACTGTACAGTTACAGGAAATTCATCCAATCAGCTGTTCCAGACCGGGCGCGGAATTCACAACGGTGGGACAGCCAATATCAAAAACACTATCGTCGCGGGCAACGGAACTGGACCGGACGTAAGCGGCAATTACACCTCGCAAGGCAACAACCTAATTGGGGCAACGGATTCCGACAGCTCTGGATTTACCAATGGTACTAACGGAGATCAGGTTGGCACGACCGCTTCACCGCTCAACGCGCTGCTTGGCCCGCTGGCCAATAACGGCGGTCTCACACAGACACACGCACTCTTAGCAGGTAGTCCCGCTTCTGACGCTGGCAACAATGCGTTGGTAACCAGCCCGCCATTCGATGGTCCACCATTCACCGATCAGCGTGGGGCAGGCTTCAATCGTATCGTTGACGGCCCTGATGGAAATACAACCGCCACAGTTGACATAGGCGCCTATGAAACACAGGCCGTCTTTCCTAACCTGGTGGACTCAACCACGAATGAGGATACGACGTTTGCATTAGGTTTCGAGGTTACCGACAGCGCGTCGATTACCTCAATAACTGCGACGTCCAGTAACACCACGCTGGTGCCAAACAATCCAGCCAATATCGCCGTCATTGGAACAGGCTCAACTCGCGTGTTGACGATCATCCCAGCGCCCAGTCTTTTTGGGACATCGGACATCACTGTCACAGTCAATCGTACAGGCGGTTCCGAGAGTGTTACGTTTACGCTGACGGTCAATTCTGTTAATGACGTGCCATCATTCACCAAAGGCATGGACCAATCGGTGGTTGAGAACAGCGCAGCGCAAACGATCAACAATTGGGCAACCAACATTTTGGCGGGACCGGCGAATGAGTCGGGACAGACCCTGAGCTTTCAGGTGACTGGTAACAGTAACCCCGGGTTGTTCTCCGTGGCTCCGGCGATTAGTTCCAGCGGAACCCTGACATATACACCTGCCCCAGGTGTGAGCGGCTCAGCTTTGCTTACTGTTGTCCTTGCAGATAGTGGGGGCACCAGCAACGGCGGCAGTGACACGTCCCCCGCGCAGACCTTCAACATTAACGTGCTGGAAGGAGGCTCGCTGCGCTTCGATTTCGGTGGGTTTACAGGGTTCGAAGCTAACCCAAACGCCGTCATCACTGTGATTCGCACCGGGGGCTTTGCTGGGGAGGCGCGGGTCGATTTTGCAACCAGCGATGGTACAGCAGTGGCAGGCGCAGATTACATTGCCACCTCCGGCACATTGATCTTCCCGAATGGCGTAACGTCGCGAACTTTCACAGTACCGATCATTAACGACACGATATTTGAGGGTACGCAATCGGTTAATTTACAACTGACAAATGCGGCCGGAAGCGGCAGCCTCGGGGGATCGTCTACGGAGAGCACCTTGCAAATCGTCGACAACGAACAAACTCCCGGACTCACAATTGAAAACCTGTCGGTTACGGAGGGAGATAGCGGCACCGTCAATGCGGTATTCACTGTCACGCTTTCCGGGGCCAGTGTCTTCACGGCAGCGGTGAACTTCACCACCGCCGATGGCTCAGCCAGCTCACCCACAGATTATCAGGCAACCAACGGACAATTAGTATTTAGTCCTGGCGACCTCACAAAAACTGTTAGCGTTACTGTCAACGGTGATTCCGTTCCTGAGGCAAACGAGACCTTCTTCGTTAATCTGAGTGGGGTAACTGGCTCCGCCTTCATTTCTGACTCCCAGGCCATCGGGACCATACTCAGTGACGATGCTCCGGGTGGCGCATTCACGTTCAACGTCCTCCACAGCAACGTCAATGAGGGTGCCGGTTTTGCAACCGTGGTAGTAAATCGCACCGGCAATACCTCTGCGGCTGTCACAGTGGATTACGGAACGTTTGACAACCTGGCCTTTACAGCTCCCTGCGCAACTACTAATGGGCTTGCCTCAGCTCGTTGCGATTTTACGACTGCCTTGGGCACGCTTCGATTCGCAGCTGGCGATGTTTCAAAGAGTTTCTTTGTTCTGGTCAATCAGGACAATTTTGTTGAAGGTCCGGAGAGCCTATTGGTTTCGATCTTCAATGCAACTGGCGGCGCCGTCTTCGGCGGATCCGGTAACGGGATTTCCGGAAGTCTGACCATCGTCGACGACGTGACTGAACCGGCGGCCAACCCGAACGATGACGCTGAGAATTTTGTTCGTCAGCACTACCATGATTTTCTGTACCGTGAAGCAGATCCGGCTGGTCTGGCATTTTGGAAGGATCAGATTGTTTCCTGCGGAGCTGATGCGCAATGCATCGAGATCAAACGGATCAACGTCTCAGCCGCCTTTTACCTGTCGATTGAGTTTCAGGAAACCGGGTATCTGGTGGAACGCCTGTACAAGGTCGCGTTTGGAAACGGTGTGGGCACTTCCAGCCTGGGCGGTTTCCATCAGTTTCCCGTACCTATAATTCGTTACCACGAGTTTCTCCCGGACACGCAAGAGATTGGCCGGGATATCGTAGTAGGACAATCTGGGTGGGAGTTGGCGCTGGAGAACAACAAACAGGCATTCACGGAGAAGTTTGTACAGCGCGCCCGCTTCACTACTGCTTTCCCTACGACCCTGACTGAGAGTCAATTTGTTGACGGGCTGAACACAAATGCCGGCGGGGTGTTATTACCAGCTGAGCGGATTCAGTTGATCAACGAATTGGCAAGTGGTGCCAAAACGCGTGCGCAGGTAGTGCGCACGATTGCGGAAGACTCAGACCTGGTGATCACCGAAAAGAACCGGGCGTTCGTCTTGATGCAGTACTTTGGCTATATGCAGCGAAATCCCGATAACGCGCCCGATACGAACCACACTGGTTATGAGTTCTGGCTCAATAAGTTGAACGAGTTTGGCGGCAACTTTGTCAATGCCGAAATGGTCAAAGCGTTCATCATCTCCGGTGAGTATCGCCAACGCTTTGGGCAGTGAAGACGAGAGGCACAAGTTTCAGCCAGAGTGAAGGAGGGGAAGCGGCAACTCAACCGTCAGACCCTTCGTCCACCACCATGTCTCGACCGCTCTTAGCACACTAAGGTGCGCTCAGACCGGTCGCCAATTCCAATCACTTCAATTAGAAGATCTCAACCGCACTTCTTTCAGAATTGTGTTGTCGGGATCTAATTGAACCGATACGGGCGCGGCGTCGAGCATCACCTCCTGAATCGTTTCCTTACCGATCGGCTTGATGACGACTCGCCGTTTTCCGTTGGTTGTGATGATGTTGACAGGAATTGAATTGGGGAAAAGTGGTTCCGGTTGTAACTGTTTCGCGTCGAGCCTTAGATGTCGACTCTCCTTATCCCACCGCCAGGAAAACTCGTATTGGGGATGTCCCTTTCCATAGATCCAACTCTGGAAAAACGCACGGAGATCTCTCCGAGATGATTCCTCCAGCGCGGCACGAAGATCCTCGGTAGTGGCGGTTGAGTTCTTGTGCTTCGCGTAGTAAATCTTCACGCCCTCAAAAAAAGCTTTGTCGCCAATCGATGAACGGAGCATGTGCAGGACCCATGCGCCTTTTTGATAGTTATTGGCATTGAGCAACTTGAACAGGTCTTCAGTTTCGTTGTCGAAGATTGGCGTGCGAGTCTTCTCCGCGTAGCGAAAATACTCTTCGGCTGCTTGCCTCATATAGTCTTGAAAGGCTTGCTGACCCTCATGTCTTTCAACGAACAGCGCGGAGAAATAGGTCGCAAAACCCTCACTTAACCAGAGGTCGGCCCAGGTTGATTCAGTTACGGAATCTCCAAACCACTGATGGGCAATTTCGTGTGCCACCAGTGTGACCAATCCGCGGCGAAGATTGAAAACGGTACTGATCGGTTGAGTACCCGGTTTCGTATCGAAGAGTGTGCTGCTGAACACAATTGCGCTTGAGTTCTCCATTCCTCCGAAACGAGTGGAACCAACAATCAGCGCCAGCTTCTGGTAAGGGTAAGGGGCAATTGTCTCGCTAAAGAATTTGAGCGATGGATCTGCCGGTGCAAATCCCTGCATAGCGAATTCTCTATTAGACTGTGGCACGTAGTAGGAAAGCGACGTTGAAGCGGGCTTCGACGGTTCGATTTTGGCGAACTGCCCGGCGGCTATGATCATGCAGTATGGCGGAATGGGCACGCTCTCGGTGTAAGTCCACGTCCGCGTGCCCGGCGATAGTGTTCGAACTTGCTCCAGGCACCCGTTCGCTACCACCACATTTCGCTCCGGTGCCGTCACCTTAAAACTGACCGTAGCTTTCGCTGAAGGATGATCCAGAGTTGGAATCCAATGGTGGACGCGATCTGGCCAGTTGTCTCCAACGGCAGAGGGCCTTCCGTCCCTGTCGGCCGTGAGAATGAGGCCGTCTTTGGGTTTTCCATGGTATTCGACTGACACAAGAACGCGGGTATCTTTAGGAAACGCGCGCGGAAGTCTCAGGTTGATCTTGCCTGCAGCGCGTTCGAATACGACCGGACTCGTGTTCAGACTCACGGTCTTGATCGTCATCTCGCCAAAATCGAGATCGATCATCGCCAGGTGTTCCTTAAGAATCAGAATCGTGATTTCCGCTCGCGCACTGGTAATGGCTGTTAGTTGATCGTCTAAGGCGATGTCTACTGAATAGTGCAGCGGCCGCCAACCGTCAACCAGGCGTTCCTGGCGAGCGCCGAACGCCCATATCGTCGCTGAACAAAAGACGGCGGTGGCGAATATTGATCTAATGAGTTTCATACAAATCGGGTTCAGCGTATTCCAAGTATTAAGAGCGCCGAGCGATCGGATACGTCCTTTGCTTCCGAGCCAAGCCATTCTCTATAGGGCACGAGCTCTTGCTCAGTCACAGGGTGATTGCCCAAGAGCGCAGCTGGCGTACGCTCGAACGCCCTGTCGGTCAGCGCAAAATGCGCTTTCCGCACGGCAAGGAAATCAGGTTTGGTCAGAGCTGCTTCGGCGGCTTCGATGTTGGGATAAAAATCTTCATAGGCCAGTAGATGCCAGACGGTTTCCGGACCCTGGCCATCAACCGCCAGCACGCGTAGCAAGCCAAAGCCGCTCTCAAGTTGAAAAACTAGATCATCGCCGGGGGCGAACGATTGTGCCATGCCACCTCCCCATCAGATTAACTCAAGACCTAGGATAACTGCCGGGGCCATCAGGAGACCAGTGTCTTCGAGTCTTCCGAATCGCAACCCTTCATTCTGCTTGAGGTTGGTCAGCTCGTGGGGGATTCGCGTAACTCCGGTGGATCGTGTTTGTTTCTCGGCAGTTTGCTAGAATTGGCCGCCATCAATGAGCCAATTCGATTCAAGCAAAGATTACTACGCCGTACTGGGCGCAGATGAAGGCGCATCACGTCCCGATATTGATCGACTCTACAAGCGTCTGGCCGCGCACCTCCATCCGGATCGCGGCGGTAGCGAAGAGAAAATGAAATCTCTGAACGAGGCCTACGGAGTACTGAAGGATGAAACGATCCGTCGCGACTACGATGCCCAACGACGCCAGCCGCCGACAGCAGTCTTTCGTCCGGCCTCAGCTCCCCCTGCTCGAGATGTCGGACTGTATGGTCATTGTTTGAGTGCCTTCCTTTGCGTGTTGGTTGGACTGTTCCTGTTGTTTTTGGTTCGCTCTCAGTGGATCTGGTTCTTATGGCCCCTGGCAATTCTCGCTGTCTTGGTAATTATCTTCGGAATAATGATGGCGCGCAGTGCTATGGTCGCGGTTAACGCGTCTCTGCCAGTTACCAACCCCTTTCGTCGTCATACGCTGGTGCAGGAGGCGGTGTTTTGGATTGCGGTGACGGGCGGTGGCTACGGTATCTATCTTCTCTTCACCAGTGTCTAACAGTGCAACTTGGCGAACAGCATATGAATGTAACCGGACTTGATTTACTCTTTCTCGAAGTGAACAACCTGGAGGAGTCGCTGGCGTTTTACCACGACGACCTGGGTTTCGAAACCGAATCCCATACTCCTGAAAACGATCCGCCAATGGCTACCTTACGAGCGGGCCGGCTGAGAATCACTCTGGCGCAAAATCTGGAGACGATGCTGCGACGGGGCCGCGGCGCTCATTTCTTTCTAGGTGTCGACGATGTCGACAACTATTACCAGCGACTCCGAGAACGTGGAGTGGAGTTAAAGCCGCCGATCGAGGAAGGTTGGGGAGGGCGGTTCGTCACGTTGCAGGACCCTGACAAATACCGCTTCTTCTTTGTCACCTGGGATGAGAAATGATAAGCTGCGTTGCATCGGTAAAACACACTTGCAGACATGCATTACGTCGAGAATCCTCCAAATCCGTGGTTGACCCATTCAGTGGAATGGTTGGGCGAGCCACCCGAAGCGAAGCTCGAAGTCTTTGAAGAGACCGAGACCCGGGCAATCATTACGCATAATGACAGCCCTGATGTAGCCTTCGACTACACTGTCAATTGTTATCGAGGGTGCATTCACGGATGCACCTACTGCTTTAGTCGCCCAACCCATGAATACCTCGGATATGGCGCCGGCACCGACTTTGATCGCAAGATTGTCGTAAAGGTTAGAGCCCCTGAATTGCTGCGGAAAGAACTGATGAAGCCTTCGTGGAAAGGTGACGAGATTGTGTTCTCGTTCACGTCCGATCCTTACGTCCCCCTGGAGTCTCATTACAAGCTGACCAGGCAGTGTCTCCAAGTGTGCGCGGAGTTTCGGAATCCAGTAGGTGTCATTACCAAGTCTGCGTTAATTCGCAGAGACATTGATGTGCTCCAGGAGCTTACGCGGGAAGCGAGCCTCGGAGTGTTTTTCACCATTCCATTTACGGACCGAGAGTCGGCCAGAGCGGTTGAGCCCTTTGCGCCCCTGCCCGATGCCCGCTTCCATGCCATGGCGGACCTGGCCGCAGCGGGAATCAAGGTCGGTATCGGAATAGCCCCGGTGATTCCTGGACTGAGTAGTGACATTCCTGAACTGCTCAGGCGGGCGAGGGAAGCGGGTGCAACCCAGGCTTTCATCAACATGCTTCGATTACCGGGAAGTGTAGCGCCTTACTTTGAGGAGCGCCTGCGCGAAAAGCTCCCCACCAAGGCAGAACGCATACTGAACCGAATCCGCGACGCGCGCGGCGGTAAGCTGAACTCCAGTGCATTCGGCGAACGAATGCGGGGGAAAGGCCAATACTGGGAGGCCACCGAGCGGCTGTTTAGGATTCACTGTGAAAGACTGGGCTTTAATAAGAAGCGTGAGCATGTGTCCTGGCCTCAAACCACATTTCGTCGACCTTCGGCACAGGGAAACCTCTTTAGCTAGAGTCACCTCTGGCCCCCATTGTAGGGGCATCCCCGTGGCACCCGTCTTTTCCGCCACTCACCTCTATCGATATCTCGTCAACATCACAACCGTTGGGGGGGGGCGCACCCACGGAGGGACGCCTTACAATGAGGCGCAAAGCAGAGATTTATTTCCGGTAACCTGACAGACGCGTCAAGTTTTCCTATAATATCTGCGCGCCCACAACCCCAGACATTCAGGAGGCCCGTTATGATGTTGATTAGAGATGTCATTCGGAACCGAGAGCCCTACTCGATGAAGTCTTCAGCGTCAGTTCAGGATGCGGCGGAGTTCATGGCGGCACGAAATGTTGGTGCTGTTTGCGTGGTCGATGAGGGTGGAAAGCTGATGGGGGTATTTTCCGAACGAGATGTAGTTAAGCGGGTCGTGCTCCAAAAGCGCGATCCTGTGTCGCTGAAAGTTGGAGACGTGACTAGCGAGCTGCGAGCGGTCATCCGCTGTGATGAAACACCGCATCAAGCGCTCGAACGCATGGAATTGATCGGGACCCGCCACCTGCCCGTGGTGGATGGCGAGCGTTGGGTGGGGATGCTCTCAATGCGCGATCTGATGAGAGTGGAATTGAGCGAGCAAGGGGATGAAATCAAACTGTTACATGAGTACATTCAACACTGAGTGCCGCTTTTCTCAGCGACGTAGACTAAGCGTGTACTTAGGAGTGGGCCTACTAATCTTGCTCGCCCTGGCCTGCGGGCAACCTCCACCGGGTCAAGGAGCGGGTGAGATTGAACGCTCAGCAGCCGACCAGGTCAGTTTTAAGGTCGAGACGGTGGTGTCGGGTCTGCAGGTGCCCTGGTCCATCGCCTGGGCGCCTGACGGGCGGATGTTCTTCACCGAGCGGGCCGGCCGAATACGAGTGGTGCTGAATGGCCAATTGCGCTCGCAACCCCTAATCACCCTCACCGACGTTGAGCCATCAGGTGAAAGTGGTCTGATGAGTCTCGCACTCCATCCTCAATTTGCAACCAATCATTTCATTTACCTGTCCTACGCCTACAAAAGTGCGAGCCAACTCGTGCGAGTAGTTCGTTACCGTGAATCCGAATCCGGGCTTACAGATCGGCAAGTCATAATTGAGGATATTCCTGCCGCCAAGTATCACGCCGGATGTAGGCTTGGCTTTGGCCCGGACGGCAAACTGTATATCACTACCGGAGATGCCACCGATCGCGAACTTGCCCAGAAGTTAGACTCACTGGCGGGCAAGACTTTGCGACTGAACGACGATGGAACTGTCCCGACCGATAACCCGTTCGTGGGACAATCGAACGCGCGTCCGGAAATCTGGTCGCTCGGTCATCGTAATGCTCAGGGGATGGACTGGCAGCCGGGGACCAATCTGATGTTTCAAACCGAGCATGGCCCTTCAGGGTTTGACGGGCCGGGTGGCGGCGACGAAGTCAACATCGTCGAACGAGGCAAGAATTACGGCTGGCCGTTGATTCATCACAACGAAAGCCGTGCGGGACTCGAGTCGCCCTTACTGGAGTATACGCCGGCGGTTGCGCCCGCTAGTGGGACTTTCTATCGCGGATCAGCTTTTCCACAGTTTCGAGGCAACTTCTTTTTCGGCTGCTTGAAGGGGGAGCGGATTATTCGAGTAGTCCTCGACGGACGCCGCGTGGTAAGTCAGGAACACTTGCTCCAGGGAAAGTACGGACGGATTCGTGATGTGGCTGAGGGTCCTGACGGCGCGATGTACTTTTCAACCTCAAATCAGGATGGGCGAGGTAAACCGGCCCGGGATGATGATCGGATTATTCGACTGTCGCCGGTAAAGTGAGTGTCGCCAGGGTCTTTTGAGCGAGAATTGCGGACTTGCTCCAGCCGATCACCTCGAGGGGCCGAAAGCGGTAATGATGGACCACGCGAAAGTGGCGTTCGGTGTGTTGCAGGACGGCCCGCGGTGAATGTGATTTGAAGCGAAAAAGGATTTCCAGGAACGCACTCGCCGGTGTCGGCCGGCACGGAAGATGAAGTAGATGACCATCCGGTGCGATCACCCGCGCAAGTTCATCTAACCCCTCCTGGAGGGGAACATATTCAAGGGCACCGCTCGTGACCACGAGATCGAAGGAGTTATCGGCGAACGGTAGTGAGAGAACGTTGGCTTGGGTGTAGTTTACATCGCGTGGGCGATCGGCACTCTGCGAAACAGCTTTCTTAGCTTCGACAATGGATGTTGCGGAGAGATCCAGCGCGGTAACCCTTACCGGAAAGCGTATTGCCCTGAGGAGTGCCAGAGTTAGCAGTCCGGTGCCGCAACCTGCGTCGAGTATGCGAGCTCCGCGGGTGAGCGAAAGGGGATTAAGTGCGAAATACTGGTCGAGCGACCGGCCGTAGCCATTGAGCTTAAACGTGAGGTCGTAGAGGCGGGCAATCTTGTCGTAATACGAGCCCGCCTTGGCCTCATTCTTAGTCGCGGTCAGTACATACTCCATTCAGACTCTCCTTACACACTCAGCCGCTGGATTCGGGTACTGCTCCGGGCGTTTAATTTCATGGGGTAAGTCAGCGCGCGCCATTGTAGCTTTCCCGACGCCTTTACTCAATATGGCAAAACAACTCCTGCCCAGGGGTTCCACCTTATGCTCAGTGCATTTTTGGGGCCGGGCCGGAGGAACTCGCAAGATTTGAGGCCTTGGGCCGTTCTCCAGACAGGCTAACCGGGTATTTAGTACCGCCAGGAGAAAAACATGATGAAAACTGCATTAAAAACGTGCTGCGCCTTGCTGGGCGTCATTGCCGCCGGGGCCTTTCTGCTTTCCAGGAACCCGAGCGAAGCCGCCGTTGCGGACTACAAGTCTACATTACCCCAGACCGAACAATATCAGCAGTCGGAACAGTATCGTCGGATAGTGGCCGACCGTCGCTTCGAGGTCGATTTGGTGGTCAATGGTAGACCCCTGGACGAGTATCACGCCCGGGGTAAATCCTACGTAGAGGCAATCGCCGGAGCCGAGTACGAAGTTAGGATCCGCAACCCACTACCTTATCGAGTAGCGGTTGCCTTGTCGGTGGACGGGCTCAACTCAATTGATGCGCGACGAACATCGGCATGGAACGCCAGCAAATGGGTGATTGAACCGTATGGGACTATTCAAATTGGTGGCTGGCAGATGAGCTCCGAACGGGCGCGTCGATTCTACTTCACCAGCGAGCGCGATTCGTATGGAGCCAAGTTGGGTCAGACTTCTAATCTAGGGTTGATCTCAGCAGTTTTCTTCCGTGAGATAAGGCCGATTCCGGTTCCTGTTACTCCCCCACCGCGTCCCTATCCGCGCTATGAAGATGACGGCGCCAGACGCCAAAACAAAGCCGAAGCTCCGAGTGCTTCTGCGGAGACACAAGGTGCGGCGAAGAGTCGCAGCGACTCGATAGCCCCAATGCCGGACGACGAATCCGCGGCAACAGGGATTGGCCGATCCGTCAGGAACGACGTTCGCTGGACGAGTATGGATCTGGATTCACGTCCGGCGGCGGAAGTGACTCTGCGATATGAGTACTATCCGACGCTGGTGCGCTTGGGCATCCTGCCGCGTCAATACGATCGGTATGATTCCCTGCGCAGACGTGAAAGCGCGACCGGTTTCGAAGATCGCCGGTTCAGCCCCGAACCCTAACAAGAATTGCGGATTTCGGATTTCGGATTTGAAGAACATTTGCCGGCGGCTAATATTTTTCAAATTCCAAATCCGCAATCCGCAATCCGCAATTCCCCCCCCCGCTCATTTTCGGACGAGTTCGGCGGTGTAGAGTTGCCGGTAGGCGCGATAGTTAGCCATGACTTTCTGAACGTAACCCTTAGTTTCTTCGAAGCCAATCTCGGCCGTGAATACTCCAGGATCTTTGTGTTTGGCGCGTTTCACCCAGCGCGCCACATTATCTTCGCCACCGTTGTATGACGCAGCCACTGCTTCGAGCATATTGGGAAACATCTTCGCCAGGTCCGCCAGATACTCACCGCCCACGAGAATTGAAGTTTCCGGCCGGTAGAGCTCATTTTCGCCGAGTCCGTTCAGTCCTGCTCCAGGTGCGTACTTGCGTGCAGCGTCAATAGTCAGCTGTAGCAGGCCTCGCGCTCCCGCAGGTGATTTCGCCGTGGGGCGGAACACACTCTCCTGACGGATAATCGCAAGGATGAAGCGCGGATCGAGTTTGTGCGCTTTTGCGGTTTTGAGAATCGACTGGCGATAGGGCGCAGGATATTGGGCGACAGCGGCAACGATTTGAGAGTGGATGCCTTCGCTTCGGTCACTAACTAAATTGCGTGTTGGACCGGCAGCGAGCACGTCGAGTCGCTCGGTTGCCAGCCAACCATAGTAAGAGCCGGGAGCATCCGGGATGGCCAGGTAGGCGTTCAAAGCTTCGCGTTGTTTTCCGGCCCGGTCCAGACTATAAGCTTTCAAGTAAGCAGCCTCGGAAGGAGTTGTCAGCACTCCTTTTTGGAACCGCTTTCGACTGAGTTCATCCGCAGTCACCGCTGCTTGCTGCCAGTCTCCCTCGGCAACGTCCAGACGAAGTCTCGCAAACAACGCATTGGTTTCAGTTGGCGTGCCGGCAAATCGCAGTCTGGTGCGCCCGATCCACGCAATGGCTTCTCGAGAGCGACCTGCTTCGCGGAGGGTATCGATAATATTCAAATGAGCGGTGTCGATGCGCTCGCCCTGCGGGAAGCGATCGATGTACTGGGCATATCTCTCGGCGGCGTCTGAAGGGTTGCCCATCCGTAACAGGGCAGCGGCGCTGAAATTGAGTCCCTCGCGGCCCTCTTCGGTTGAGCCGTGGTCGCGTACGAGCTGATCGAAAGTGGATAGGGCCTCGGCATTGCGACGCGACTGAAGATATGACCTTCCGATGCCCAGCAGTGCTTCCGGCACTCTGCCGTCCTGCGGGTAGTAGTCAATAAAAGCTCTCCAGTGTTCGCGAGCCTCTTCGAAAGCGCGGTTAGTCATGTAGACATTGGCGCGACGTAGATGTTCTGCCGGACTCAAGCGTAAAAGTTTCTTATCAGCACCACGCGAGTTGTCATCGCTCCGACGCACCGAAGCTAGCGTGCCATCATTGGCCGATTGAACTGATCCAGTCAGAGGCCGGGCGCTATTCACCGCAGGGTTCGCGGGATTGGCCTGTCCAGCGCCCAGGGTCACTAAAAGAGACAAGGATGAAAGAAGTTGCCTGATATTCATTTTGCTGGTTCTTACCCTTTCCTCGTGTCAGCCTATGCTTCGATGATCTCAAAACTAGAAACGATTTCCGCAGTCGGCCGTAGTGTCGCGGCGACGCTGCAGTATTTGGTTTCGGAAAGCTCAATTGCATGGGCCACCGACTTCTCCGAGATATTTCGACCGGTGACCACGTGATGAACTTCCATCCTGGAAAAACTTCGTGGATGCTCGTCTCGTCGCTCGCCGTGCACCTCGACGCGGTATTCAGTAACGTTCTCGCGCTTCTTTTGCAGGATGCCAATTACATCGACCGCCGTGCAGCTCCCCAGGGCGACGAGCAGAAGTTCCATCGGTGTGGGAGCGAAGCTCCGGTTGTGATCTGTGTCCAGCGTCACCGCGTGTTTGGATGGAGTGATACCGACGAAAAGATCGCGCCCGGCAAGATGAACAACTGCCTTGGGGTCATGCAAACTCATTCTAGAACCTCCGGGAGGCAGCATAACACAACGCCTTTTCCTGGTTCGACTAGGTTCTCCTTTGCGTCTTTGCCCCCTTTGCGTCTTGGCGTGAACCTCTGAGCCTCATCTGAGCAACAGCTGTGTACCAGGAGTTCACGCCAAGACGCAAAGGGGGCAAAGACGCAAAGGAGAGTAAGGTGAAATCCACGAATCCGGGTGGTAGAATGCTCGCCCAGAAGTGTGTGGCACAAGCCTTGTCAAGATGGTTCCCAGGCGCGTGTTTTCAGTGAGCGCTCATGCAAGTCTGCAGATGGAGGAACTCGAGATGATTAGAGCAAGAAGCGGTGCGATTGTTGTTATTGGCCTACTTTGCTTCAGTTTTACGGCAGTTGCGCAGCAACGGAGTTACCGCGGGACTTACCAATCAGTTCTGCAGCTAATACACCGAATCGAAGATCGTACTGACCTATTCCGTAACAGCCTGGACGCTGCGCTCGATCAAAGCACTCTTGACGGGAGTAACGCTGAGGACAACATAAATCTTTTTGTCAGAGATTTTGACGCTGCGACGAGTCGGTTGCGGGAGCGCTTTGACCGGCGACAGTCGACTGCTGTGGATGCGCAGGAAGTGCTCAACCGCGCAGTTGTGATTGATGATTTCCTTAGGCGCCGTCCGGTAGATTCCCGCACACAACGAACCTGGTCCAACCTTCGCTTGCAACTTAATCAGCTGGCCAGCGCTTACAGGGTCACTTGGCCGGCACGCAGCCGCGTAAGCCCAGGTACGGTACCTTTAACCGCCAGCCGCCTAACCGGGACCTATCGTCTCGATCCGACCAGGAGCGACGACCCGCGTGATGCTGCTGAGAGGGCCACGCAAAGTCTGCCTTACTACGATAGACAACGCATTAGTGACGAGCTGACATCACGACTGGAATCACCGGATCAGCTGGCAATCGAAGTGCGAGGACGAACTGTGATGATAGCTTCCTCGCGCGCGCCGCAGATCAGTTTTGAAGCTGATGGATCTGAGAAGTTGGAGGCTACTCGAGATGGGCGCACGACACGGGCGCGTGCCACCCTGACTGGCAACCAGCTCATAGTCAACTCTTCTGGCGACCGCCAGACCGATTTCAATGTCACGTTTGATCCGATTGACAATGGTCGCCGGCTGAGTGTGACCCGGCGTGTTTACGTACAGGGTCTGGAGAGACCGGTCGTGGTGCAGAGTACCTATGACAGAACGGCAGACATTGCTCGCTTCGATATCCAGACTGGTAGCGATTCGTCCGCCGCAACGGGCAGTACCAGCGGCGATTTCATCGTGCCTAGTGGGGAAACAATCGTGGCAGTCCTGAATGAGGGGCTGTCAACGAGGAACGCGCGGGATGGTCAAGCGTTTACCGCGACCGTCCAGCAGCCGTCCAGGTTCCAGGGTGCGACGATCACGGGGCGCGTATCAAATCTCAAGCGCAGCGGTCGTATCACTGGAAGATCGGAGATGACGCTTACCTTTGACAGTATTCGCGTTCGTGACGGTAGGACTTACCGGTTCGCGGGAATCCTCCAGTCGGTGCGCACCACTGAGGGAGAAGTGGTGAAGGTGGACAATGAAGGCTCAGTTAAGGACGAGAATCAAACCACCAAGACTGCCCAGCGAGCTGCTATTGGCACCGCAGTAGGAGCCATAATCGGAGCCATCGCCGGTGGGGGCAAGGGCGCGGCAATCGGTGCGGTCCTCGGGGCTGGTGGTGGTGCTGGTTCTGTTTATGTTCAGGGTCGCGAAGATCTCGATCTGAATCCTGGCACGGAACTGACGATTCAGTCTTCGGGACCAAGGTAGTTAATCACCTAAGAGGGAAAAGGGGTAAGAGGGGGAAATGGGAAAAGGGAAGGCACGAACCAAGCGTTGCCTCTCTTACCTCTTTCCCCTTTGTCAGGGTCTGTCTTTCACGATGTTCCAGTCGGTGGCCTCGTCCTGGGCACTCTGCCCCTGATCTGCGACCGGCGAGAATTGAGACTGTGCGGGGAGCAGCGGTTCGCGATGGTCTAACGCTCGCTTTACGCTCTTCATGATTGCTTCGAGACTAAACGGCTTTAGCAAATAGTCAAAAGCTCCTAGTCTGATCAATCCCTGGGCATATTCTTGATCGCTTATTCCCGAGATCACGATCACACTTGTGTCTGGATACTTCTGCCTTATGTGTCCCAGGAGCTCAAGGCCGCTCAAGCCAGGCATTGAGATATCGGTAAGGACCACGTCGTAAGACTCAACATCTAATCTCGCCAGGGCTTTTTCGGCAGTCTCGGCCGTCTGGCATCGGTGCTCTTCCGAGAGGAGTTCATAAAGCGTGTCGCGAATATTTTCATCATCATCGACCACCAGCACCAGGGACATCCTTCCACCCTCCCACGTAATGTTCTTGCAGACAACTGACACCAAATGCGCGACGAGTCTTTTGAAAATCAATTCTTTGGAACGAGTGAGGATCTCTGGGAGGCGAGAATAATAACATAGACACCAAATGAGGGATACACGTAACTGATCACCCGAGAGCAAAGGCTAGGCAGCCACAATAGACAATTTGCGTCTCGTGTCTTCAATTTCCCGGTGGGCCACTATCTCGCGAACCAGTTCGAAAATTCGATCTGCGGTAAATGGCTTCGCGATTACCCAGTTCACACCTGCTTCCTGCTGTTCATTTGCTGTGACGGCTTTACCCCATCCAGTGATAACTGCTATCGGAATCTCCTTACTTCGATGCCGAAGAGTACCGGCCAATTCCCACCCACTCATGCCGGGCATTCCCAGATCGGTGAGGACAGCGTCAAATTCCCTGGACTCAAAGAGTGCCAGTGCCTCATGTCCGTCGGGAGCTGTCACAACCTTACATCGTTCGCTCTCGAGAAGGTCGCGGAGCAATTCGCGAACATGTTCCTCG
>JAMQPI010000648.1 GCA_023717565.1 Pyrinomonadaceae bacterium
AGATGAGGCTCGACGCGTTCCGCGGAAACGTCATAAGAGACGAATCCCGCGGTACGCGTCGCGCCGGCAGCGCCCAAAGTTGCCCCAACAGCACGCGAAGCCATTCCGCCGGGGAGTGCCGACCCGCCGGGTGCATCCGCAGTGTGCGCAGTGGACGCTGAACTATGCACCGCATCAGCCGGGCTCATAATTGAAGAACCGCTCAACAACTGTTCTTCAACCTGCTTCGCTGACGTGAGACCCCGATCGGCCCCGTTGCGGTGCTCAGAATTTTGTGATGGTCGCTGCTTAGCCGATTCACTCTTAGGAGTGGTGCTGGAGCGCCTTAGTGCTTCGAAAACTCTTCCCATCAGGTTTACCTCTCAAATTGCCTTTGCCATGACTAATGTTTAGCCAACTTCGGTCCTATCCTTGTTCCACCGGTACTGGCGCAACGGTCTCTGTTTCCGCCTCCGATTTCCCGGTGCCTGCCGCCCAGAGTTCGGCGCGGCCGGCTGTCGAGAAGACACTGGCGGGCGATTCTCTTTCCGCGCCGGGTTGGATACCGCGACTACCAGAAGGAAGCATATCGAACGTCTCGGCCACCTCTTCAATAACTGCCCGATCGATGCTGAGCTCGCCCGCCGCGTAACCCGCCAGTAGAGCGTTGTCGCAGAGATTATTGATGTTGCGGGGAATTCCCTCAGAACAACGAAAGATAAAGTCGACTGCGCTTGCGGAAAAGATGTCGGTACGTTCGGCGCCGGCTACCAACAAACGCGAAGTAATGTAGCGATCGGTTTCCTCAATGTTCGGCAGCGGTTTGATTATGCAACGCAGGGCGACCCGTTGTTTGAGCTGACGAAGGTCCGGGTTATTGATGACCTCGCGCAGTTCAGGCTGTCCAGTCAAGACGATTTGCAGTTGCTTGGCCGTGTCAGACTCAAAGTTAGATAGCAGCCGGATCTCTTCCAGCACATGCGGCGAGAGTCCCTGGGCCTCGTCGATGATCAGTACCGTACGCAACCCTCGGGAGTGCCGCGATTCGAGCGCGCGTCCCAGCTCCATCAGTAGCTCCGACTTGGTTTCCCACTTCTGCACGTCGAGCAGTGTCGCGACGTGCTGGTAAAACTCAGGCACTGAGAGCCGCGGATTGAAGATGTAAGCTACCAGAACTGTGCGATCCAGCCGCTGCATCATCCAACGCAGGATTGTTGTCTTGCCGGTTCCCACTTCACCTGTAACTACCACCAAACCCTTGCCGCTTTCGATACCGTAGTGAAGGTTGGCCATCACTTCGGTATGCGAGGGAGTGAAGTAGATAAAACGCGGATCGGGCGTTAGCGCGAAGGGCAACTCTTTCAGTCCGTAAAATTCTGCGTACACTCTGTTGGGCCTCCATGTCAGGGATAAACAACAATCCCGCTGCGGTCGATCAGGCGCGTCCTGACGAGAAGAACTCGAAAACGTGCGTAGCCCTGAGAGCCAGCGCCAGCAAGGGAATACTCACTATTGTCGCGGCGACTCCGGCCGCCAACAGCAACCTGCGCCGTCTGGGAATCGCCCGAGCTTCCTGAGGCGTCAGCAAGTCCGGCACTGTCGCCAGCACTGGCAGACCGGTGTAGTGCGCCGCGTCTTCCCGGTTCTGAATGGTCAGCAACTTGGGAATTTCAACCACCGCTGCAAGCAATATCCCCAAACCAAGTCCCATTGCCAGCCCCAACGCAAAGAGTAGAGGTCGTTTCGGCGCCACCGGTTGTGAAGGTAGGTATGCAGAGTCGATGACCTGAATGCTTTCGCCCTGCTGCTGATTAGCTGCCTGAGCACCGAGGTCAATTCTCTGTTGAGTTGCCAGCAGTGCATTGTAAGCAGCCTGTTTTGTCTGGTAGTCGCGATCGAGCTTTCCTAAAGCCACTTCAACACCGGGAACGGTGTTTATGCGCTGCATCAGGTCGCCGATCTGTCTTTCAATGTCCGCAAGGGTCGACTGACCACGTCTGATTTCACTGTCCATCAATCTTAATTCGGCTTCAATACTCGCGACCTGTAGATCCGGACGATCCTTAAGCTTTTCCTGCTTGTCCTTGATCTTCTGCTTCCACTCACTAACCATTTCGTCCATTGACCGTTTGACCGAGTCGATCTCTGCCTGTTTGGACAGCACATCCGGGTGTTTGGGCTTCAGTTCAGTCAGCAGGCGCTGCATTTGTGCTTCGAGGTCTGCTTTCCTCGAAGAGAGTTGGGCCCAGGCCGCGGTTGTTTTTGGGTCCGTGGTGTTTTCGATTACCTCTTCCTTTACCTGCTCGGTGCTTTTCTTGATCAGCGCGAGCTGTCCCGC
>JAMQPI010000369.1 GCA_023717565.1 Pyrinomonadaceae bacterium
CGTGGTTCCTTCACCGTTCACGTCGCTTAACCCACGGTAAATTGAGAGAGCCTCTTTATGTCGCTCGATTGCTACCTGATAATCGTAAACTGACACGCTTGATCGAGCTATACAGTTGAGCGTTACTGCTTCTTCGACTTGCCTTCTCGACTGCCGGTACATCGCGAGCGCCTCCAGGTACTTCCCGATAGCGCTGCTATAGTTCTTCTCACCGAAGAGCCGCGTCGCTTCGGTTGACGCTTTTTGTGCAGACACCCGAGCCTCGTCACTCGCAGTAGACTTGCGCTGCTCTTCTATCTTTATCTCAAATCGACCCCGAGGCGCTCCTTTGTCCACTGTTCGCACTTCGATCGAGTACGTTCCTGATCGCTCTGCCACGCAAGTTAACCATTCGGCTTCCTGTGTGCTTCGAGGAGTATCGGCTTCAAGAAGCTTCTGTCCGTCCGGAGCGATCAGCGTCGCCGCCACGTTAACGCCAAGCTGACGGATGACGACATGAAGGAACTCGCCCACCTTCAGGTCAACTCGGTATGAATGTATCTCGCCTTCAGCTACCTCACGGACTAAGGGCTCGCCTTGCTCAAGTAATTGCTGACCGTTCCCATCTGAAGCCTGAACGGCGCCAGGTTTAACGTCACGCGAGAAACTGATCGTTACGGATAAACAGACCGACAGAAACAGGAGGCATACCCTGTCTTCCAGCAGGCTTTTACGATGCATATATTAGGCTCCTTTTAGAGCTTACTGCTCGCCAGACACTACAGACCACCAATCGTTTAGGTGCCGGTCGGACGGATGCCACCGGGGAAATCGTGGTCATCCACGAAGATATGCGACGCCTGGCTTACGCCGCGCGTCGCAACAAAACTCTCATCGGGCAGGTGGCGTGCGCAAGGCCTTCATCAAATCGAGTGTAGGGGTTCGGGCAAAGCAACAAAACCTCCTGGCAATAGCCCAGAAAAGCTCGCCACTCAGTGGTGATGGTCTAACTACCGGATCACTTCGGGTCAAACTCGAAACGTGATCCCACACAGACGAAATGTGTTTACGACGAAGAAGCTAAGAAATCGCGCAGAAGTCTCGAAGATGATACCGCCCAACCGGTCGCGGCTCCAAGTACCGCCCTTTATCAAGATGACGGAGCGCAATGCAGGTTGGCGCGAAAGCAAATCGCTAGAACCAGCAACACGCCGGTGGTGTGAAACCAACCTGCGAGGCTATTTTTGGAAAACCGATGTACGCGTATTGTACACGCGAGAAATTCTTACACGCTCTTTGACTGTCGCTAATTAATTGAAAGGAATGGTGGCCAGGGACGGGATCGAACCGCCGACGCCGGCCTTTTCAGGGCCGCTTACCGAATCGCCGAAGTGGTTTGAGATCAACGGATGTCACTGAAGATAAATAGCCTATGTCGTAGGTGAATTAGGATAGCTTAGGGTGACTTGGGCTGTTTTCGGCTCCTCGATGTTCGCGTATTGTGCGCGCGATGGCCCAAGCCCTCTTGCACCAGGGCACCATTACCGTGTCAAGGAGTGCTCTACCCCTGGCGAAGTCTTTTTGAAATCAACAAGCACTAATCTTGCCCAATAAAATTCGCACTGCACTTACTGCATCCACTGCTCCAACTGCTCGTTCAGCACTTTTTTGTGTGCCAAACTGTGTGCCCATATCTTACCAGTCTTTACCTTCAATAACGAGCCCTAGAAACAGTCCTTACTCATGTAAATCATCTCGGTTCATCAAAGCAAGTAATCAACGACTGGAAAACAATTCCTAGGCATAAAGCTCCTGCCGGCTCGTTATGAAATGAACTTCACTTGCGTGTCGACCCAGCTCGGCGTCCTTATCACAGTTGAGCAGCAGGACACTAGAAGAACGACGGAAGCTTCGACATCAACGTGGTCATCTTAGATTTGAGAGATGCGTTGAATGAACCAGAAGGCCGCGATACCGCCGATAGCGTAGGGCGGGATGCGTCCGGCCCAGGCCGGATGCGGCAGCGTCATCTTTCGCGCCGCGTTTCGCCCCAGGATCGCAATCGCAAGCATTGAACCAATGAAAATTAGTTGACCAACCTCGACCCCGGCGTTGAAGAAAAGCAGTGCCACGGGAATCGCTTTTTGCGGCAGCCCCACTTCACTGAGCGCGCCAGCGAAACCAAAACCATGCAGCAACCCAAAGGTGAATGAGATCGCCCAGGGCCAGCGCTCTGTTAGACCCGACTGCCCCCTGCGCGCGCGTACGATTTCACTGGCGACAAACAAGATGCTAAGGGCGATGCAAGCTTCCACCGGCCGCTGCGGCACGTGAACCCAGCCCAGCGTAGCCGCCGTAAGCGTCAAACTGTGTGTCGCGGTGAATGCACTCATCGTTAAGATGACCCGCCGCCAGCCTCTGACAAGCAAGAGCATCGCCAGGATGTAAAGCAAATGGTCCCATCCGGTGAGGATGTGTTCGACGCCGAGGCGCAGGTAAGTGGCGGCGATCTGCGTGGCTCGCGGCGCCGCCTCGACCGTGAATGAAGCAGCCGAACGAGTGAGTCGCGTAACCTGACTGGTGCCATCCAATCGTTCGAGACGCACCAACACGTCAGTCATAGTCGCATTCAGGCCGGCAATTTGGATTGAGCCGCCGGTCAATCCGCCTGCGCATCTAACGCTCCATTCTTCAATGAAGGTGTTGTCACCAAAGGTTCCCCGGTGCTGGGAAGCGTCGCTGCAATTCGTCGGCATTTCAACATAGAGACTCAGCCGCATGTTGTCGCCGCGCCCCGGAACTTTCCAGAATACGTCGTAAGTTTCAGCGCCCGTTTGATGCAGTTGAAGATAGGCGGGACGGACTTCGTGCCCGCTGACCGCGGAAGCCAACGCCAGCAGCGAAGCCAAGATCATCCCACAGCAAATTGTTCGGCGCGGGTACCAGATGGCGGAAGGATTGTTCATTTCTGATTGCTTTTAGCCAACGCCAGCAGCGGATCTTCAATCGAGACGGTGTAACGTTTTAGCAGTGCCTGATAAAACTTCTCGTTGGTTTCTGAACGCTGGGCGTTCACCCAGTCGCGCTTCACTGTCTCGCGGACATCAGCCAGGGCCGGCAACGATCCGTCCGCGCGCGCCGAGACCAGAACGAGATGCAGTCCGTAACCAGATTCAATTGGCCCGCTCCATTCTGCTACCGGTAGTTCGACAAGCTTCGCGGCAAACTTTTCCCCAAACTGTTTTGAAACTTCGCCAACCGGAACGGCCTCAAAATTCTGTTCGAGCAAGAGCGAATCGCCCAGCTCCGACAGATCCGGCTTGCTTCCCGCGAGCCGCAATTGCGCCAGCAGCCGATTGACGTCGCGAGTCAGACTCTCACCGTGCTTTTGCGGATCAAGGTAGACCTGACTGAAGCTGAATTGGCGCTCGGCGCGAAAGCTGTCGGCGTGGGCCAGCAGATACTTCTGTAACTCTTCATCGGTTGGGTCAGCCTGTGAAGCGACGCTGTCAGAAATGAATTCGAGTTTCTGCCGCAGCCGTCGGCGAATGACTGAATCGTCTTTGTCCAGCCCCAGGGCCAGCGCTTCACGTGTGCAGACCTCTTCGCGAATGTACTCCCGAATCAATCCTTCCAACTCGAGATTTGTCGGGGGCCGCTGCCAGGTGCGGGTGAACCCAGTGACGAGCGATTCAACCTGCCCCTGGGTAACGACGATCTTTCCGGGTTCGCCGGCTTCATTCCGTGAGGTGAACCTGAAGCCGGCGAACACCAGAAGTCCAAGCAACAGAAAGTGTACCAGTGGCTCGTGCAACAATTTTTTCATCGCGCTACCTCCCAGGCGTGTACCAGATTGGCGAGGTGTACCCGCGCTCTTGAATGGTCATCCGGGTCCCGGCAAGCGCCTTTATTCCAAAGCGTTTGGCGTCGTAAGCCGTCCAACGCGGCGTAGGAATCTCCATGACCCGAGCGTAGTAAAAGGCTCGTTGTTTTGGATCAAAATTCGGATCCCTCCACACCGTTATCAATTCCGGGTCGCCGATGGTGTTGGTCCAAGTTGCGTTTTCCATGTCAACGGTGCTTCCTACGGCCGGGACCTTGCCGTCCGCGCCGGTTTTGCGCTTGTCGGCGTCACCCCAAACCACGTCATAGACTTTCTCCTGAGCCTGGCCGTTGGCGTCGAGCCAGCCCTTTACGATCTGGATGCGATCGAGATTTGCTCCCATCGGATCTTTGAGCGCCGCTACCAAAAACGTGGGCGCCGATCCAGCCGGAGCATTTCTGAGATCCCCACCCATCGGCACACCTTTCGAGTAGCCGACTGCCGCCGGCATGCGATTGTTGGCGTCAACTGGCTCGAAGTTCCAACCACCAAAAAAGCGCACAATCATGCGAGTGCCGGTCGTGCCATAGGTTTCTCGCCGCTCCATCGCGTCCCAGATCGCGGTGCGGGTGTTTTCGGTGGCCCACACTGCCGCATAGCCGGAAGCTCCTACCTCCCAGTCCATCACGGTTACGCCAGTCTTTTCGTCATGAATAAATGCTTTGGTCAGCCGCTCTGGACTGGGTTCCTGCGGAGTGGTCTTGCCGAAAAAATTGTCTTCTTCCATTGCCGTGAGGCCGGTATGAGAGTCGCTGCCGGCGACCAGACCAAACTTGTATGGATTGACGCCGAGCAACTCTTCCAGCTTCAAACCGTTCTTGTAAGCCGAACGCGCGTATTCGAATTCGAGCATCTCCTTTTTCTTCGGCACACTGCCATCGAGATTGGCCTTGTCCCAAATTTCAAAGTCGGCGAACTCGTCATTGGGAGAAAGATACGGATGCGCTTCGCCAGTGCCTTTGGTCTGCGTCACTTCGTACAGACGTTCCCACTTCATCCGTGTTTCGGCGTAATCGCGGTCCACCTTTTTGCCGAAAGTCTCGACGGTCGGAAACATTAGACCATTTGAAAGGTTGCCGTTATGCGCAATCGCCAGAACATTACCCCCGGTCTTCTGTTCGTAAGCACTCATCCACTTCCACAAATCAGCCGGGTTGTCGCTGCCGAGCGGCTTCATGGTTGTGTATGGCTCAACCTGTGTGGCCTTGTCGCCGTTATCACGGAAAATCACGTTGCGGTGCAGGTTGTTGGCGCCAGTATTCGAGGTCCACTCGTAACCTATGAAGGCGGTGAATCGACCGGGTTCGTTGGCTTCCTCGGCAGCCTTGATGGTCTCCTGCCAAGCGTTGCGATACGCGGGCGTTCCGGGGAAGTAAGTAAGATCTTTAGGAAACGTGCCGTGCGAGAAAGCAATGATAATTTCCATCGCCGCCTCGTTACCCTTGCCGTTATGGATCATTTCGTTCCATCTTTTTCCGGTCGGGTCGGCCACGATTGATGGCTTTCCGGAAAACAGATCAGGAAAGAATCCCATGTTGTCGGAATGATCTGATACGACAAGAAAATCAAGCGGCCGCGAAAGCTTCGCGGGCTGACCGCTGGAGGCCGTGACCTCGTTGCCTTTGGCAAAGAGATACGCGTCCCGCGGCGTCAAGCGCGCGCCGAACGCTCCCGCATCGAACGAAAAAGAGGTGTGTAAATGAGTGTCGCCAAAGAATGGTCGCGTGGGATAGTTGCGACCAACATACGGCGAATAGGGTGGCTTGCTGGGAAAACCCTTGCCGAGTTTTTCCTTGTCTGCGGAGCCAGTGTCCTGGGCCGTCGAAGGCCGCAATGCGAGGCTGACGACCAGCAACAGACCAACGGTGATAATCACTAATGTGCGTTTCATTACACCTTTCTCCTTAATATTTATGTCGCATCAACGGCCGCTGCTAGTGTCAGGCACGCCGGCGGCAGTCATTGAATACGCAATAGTCAGCCCAGTGCATCAATTATCACGAGAATAGACTCTTACGCGCGGACCTACGTTCCCACCATAGATCATATAAAAGGCGTGGCCACAGAAAAACTGTCAATATTGACAGGCTAGCTGGGCCTAACTTGACCCCAGGGCAAGTTGTAGTACTCCTGACGGAAACTCCAAACGACGGGGCTGGTCGGCTCAGAGTCATCACCTTGAGGAGGTGGCGGTGGTGGATAGTCGGCGATGAACCTGCCTGTGCGGCTGCAGTTACGGAGAAGAAGAGAGTCAATATCAGTGCTCGCAAAGAAGTTTTAAGAAAATTGATTTGTCATCCCGCTCTGTGTTGTTCAACTTTCCTTCTGCTGTCGCCGGTTGTCTGAGGGCGATATGAATCATCGAGAGGTCGCAGCCATCGACTTCTGCATTGTTCATCGAACCAAGTCCTTTCCCATTCGTCCAACCTGATCGCCCGAACCTCAGCACTGTATGCTTCACGGCTACTTTACATCAGTCGGCTCCAGAGTGGTTTTCATTTCCATTTGCAAACTCACCAAGGTAGCTGGTTAACTCATAAATCAAGTTCCGCAGGGCTCGGACGTTGCCTGGATCCTCAAACTCACAGAGCATCGTGAACTCCCTTTTCAATTCGAGGACTTTGCTCGATGGAATCGGAATCAATGACTTCCGCTTCCATGATCTGTGTCATGGATCTGCGTCATCCGTTTGCATCAATGTACCTGATGAACGACAGCGACTTTTCGAGTTGGTGAGAACTCGGGGCCGCTCGAAAATCAAGCTGACGGAGCGCTACTTGAACCTAGTGCGGCAACACATTGCCAGACCAGCATGGGGCGACAAGGTGGAAAGTTATTTGAACGTGCGCCAAGAGTGTAATCGAGAGCAATCGATGTGCGCGTATTGTGCGCGCGAGAAATTTTTACATGATTTCTGAGTGAGGTTAAGTTATTGAAAGGATTGGTGGCCAGGGACGGGGTCGAGGGCCGCCTACCGAATCGCCGAAGTGGTTTGAAATCAACGAATGTCACTGAGGATACAGAGTTTATGACGTAGTTGATTTAGGATGGCTTAGGATGCTTTGGGCAGTTTTAGCCTCCTCGATGTGCGCGTATTGTTCGCGCCGCCATCTGCCTGATTGCCAGCGGCTGCTCATCTGGCGCGATTCCCTCCAAACATCGCCCATTGGATTGCAATTGAATTCAAATTTAGGAATGGCCCGAGAACCGCTTGAAGTGAGAAAACTTACTCCGCGGTTGATTTTAATACGAAACGCTTAAACTTTAGCACTATGCGAAATCTAACTTCTCTTGTTGCCGGATTGGGAAAGAGTTTCTGAAAAAGCCTTGACTATCAGCGGGCAATAGCAATATTCTCCGCCTGACTGAATTCCTAAAGCGTCCGTCCTCGTGGACGTTTTTACCTTCTTGCTGACGAAAGGGTTGCCTTCGTTAGCCTCACGTCATCGAGCGTTCAAATGAACATCCGTCACACCTCCCCTCAGGCTTATCTAGGAATCAATCGAAACTTGACTTGTGCAGTGGTCTGAGAATTACGTGTGTAATCCATCATTCATTCAACGCTCTAACTCTCGACAAAGGAGACTACAATGAGTAACGAAAAAGGTAAGAAGAAGGCGATTAGTTTTGATCTCGATGATGACCACCGGCGAGCTATAGAGTCATTGGCAGGGGGTCGAAGAGTCCGGCTCTCCGGGAGAGTGCAAGGCTCGCGGGTGATTGTGGACTTTGTGGCGTGCAATTCACCTTTTCTCGCTTGTAACGTGGCATTCACCGCGTGCAATGCGGCCTTCAACGCCTGCAACGCTGCCTTCAAAAAAGAATAGCGCTCGAATGTCTGAGTAGATATTCGCTAACAGGCAGAGCGGCCTGTCGGAAGGTGTATGTCATGAACACTGTTGCCGAATTAACAATACGGGCGCTGGCTGAGAGCGGGGTTGAACGCCTTGATGGGTACTCGTCCAGTTTGAGCGAAGCTTGCGAAGCGACACCCCCGCCCTATGGGATGGCTTGGTACGGTGAGAAATATCGCGAGATAGCTTGCGACCCTTCATGGTTGGCGAACTCGCTAATTGCCAACGCCGCTAAGGAGGGCGAGGGTTCCCAAAAGCTTTGGGCATTAGCCGGTCGGGCGACGCAGCCCGAAGTGTCAAAGCAAGTCAGGCTGCATGCCATCGACGAAGCGCGGCACGCTCGTCTGTATATCAGCATGCTAGGCATCGCATTCCCCGAGGCGGTCGACAAAGAAATCATTGCGGAACTTAACAAGTTATCACCGGGTTACACATCTGACGATGAGCCGGACAGGCTGCCGGCCGCCGCCGAGGCCCAAGTACTGGACGAGCTCATACAAATGAATATTGGGGAAATCCGTACTCGGATTCACCAATTGCTTTTGCGTCCCGTGATAATGGTTCACTGTCCTCCAGAAAGTCGCTCTAAGTTGCAACGCATTCTTGACTCGCTACTAGGAGACGAAACCAGGCACATAGAATATACGGCCCGGCTAATCGAGAAAGCGATGGCGGAAGAGTCAGCTTTTGTGCGTCACACGATGAGAAAACGGCTGGACGAATTCAATCAGATCACGCTCGACGAAGTAGGGGAGTTAAGTTTTGAAGGCGCTTGATTCGGATGAATCTCCAGAGTGGGCCCGGACTCTAGGTATTGAGATCCACGAGTGTCATTCGGAGAAAGAATTCAGGGCGCTCTTTCCCATCGTCCACCAACTTCGAAGCAGTCTTTCTCTCGACGAGTACCTCACACACGTCGAGAGAGCCCGTCATTGTGGATACCGACTTTTCTATGCGAACTTCGAGGAAAGCATCACTGGTGCTATTGGCCTGCGAATCCAGGACGATCTTTGCTGGGGGCACAACCTGTATGTCGATGACCTGGTGGTCGATGAAACGCAGCGGTGTCTTGGCATTGGCGAGGCCCTGATGAGATTTGCTGAGAAGCTTGCGGCCGCTGAAAAATGTGACTACGTTCGACTTGCAAGCGGAATAGACCGGACGAGGGTGCATGGCTTTTATGAAAGGCTGGGTTACCGCAAGACGAGCTTCACCTTTGCCTTGAGAGTGTGAGCATGCCTCTGAACCCCAGGATCACACCTGCCTCATATGACGATATCTATGCCCGAAGGGGCGAGCGCAATTTCCTGAATGAGCTCGATCGCGAAGTTCTCGGTGATCAAAGAGCCTCATTGACATCGACGGGGTTTCTATCGAACCGGGACTTCTCGCGCTATCAAGCGATACTCGCACGTTACCTAAACCAGATGTCACCCGCCTGTCGTCGAGGCACGTTGTTGGACCTGGGCTGTGGAGTTGGTGGCCTTGGTCGTGAGCTGGCAAGTGTTTTGGGTCTGGACCTCATCGGGGTCGATTTCTCAAGCGTCGCGATCGCGCAAGCCCGGACGGCCAGTAAGACACAGCTGCAAGGTGAAACTCGCTTTGAAGTGGCGGATTTTTCGGCGACTGGGATCGAAGATCAACACATCTCCGCAGTCATCTCGTTGGATGCGCTCTACCTAGCCACGAATCCAGTGAGTGCTCTCGCTGAAATTCGTCGCCTGCTGGTTCTGGGTGGCCCACTATTGTTTACAGCTTATGTAGAACGTCCGCCTACAGGTGACGGCAATGTGCGCGTTGCTGCAGATCGGTGGACACAGATGCTTAAAGACAGTGGGTTTATAGTGGTCAGGCGCAACGATATAACGAAGCAATGGCGCAGGTTTATGCTAATAAAGCATCAACGCCGGTGGCTGGAACGTGAGCGGATCAAGAAAGATCTTGGCAAACTTGGCGAGGCCGAACTTAGCGTAACCGTTGCGATGCTAGGTTTGAACGGTAAACCGTCTTTTTTAGAATCTGTTAACCGTTTCGAGTTCGTCTGCAGACGCCGCGCGTCAGACTGAGGTGTTTGAGATATGGGAAAGGCTTTGATGCGGATCGCAAGTAAGCATAACATTCGATGACGTTGCGAGCGGGGCAAAGATAGTCCGATTTGTTAAATTCAATCATTACAACGTGGATGAGGTTTTCAGTAGGCACAAGTGGTAACCGTTAATTTCAATTCTCATCCGATGGCATAAGGGCGAAACCCAGGTCCCGGTTTTGTGCCTGAATTAGTTTCAGCGTTGGGGTTCCTACAATGCGGCGGCCAATCCATCACTGATGTCTGGCTCGTTATTATATGCACCGACAGCCCGGAACACACGCTCCAGGATCATTGTGAAATCCTCGGTTCCATCGTTCGCAAAGCGAGCCTTCCAAGCCTTTGCTCTCGCAGCAAGCTCATCAGCTTTTCCCAGCATGGCGTCGAGGCGCTGGCGGCCGTCGTCGAAGGCGGGCACTAAGTTGCTCTGAGGATTCGCCCATCGAGCCCTCCGCTCGCGGAATGCAGCTTCGGCGTCAATGCCGATAATTATCCTGGCAACTCTCGAACTGGCGCCTTCTCGTTGAGCCAGAAGATGTGTAAAAGCATCCGCCTCTTCTTTTGCCTGGTGAATAAGGTAGATGATACCGCCATTGATTAGCGCAGCGACGACAACTGCACCAGCAACAGCGCCGGCTGCCGTTCCTGCAGCCAGCGGCGCGGCCCTAATTGCTGCGGCTAATCTAAGACCTCGCGCCACCATTGCTGGCCCAGGAAGAAGGTCGAACTTGATCTTGCCGCTGACCTTCAAAGAGATATGAATGCCGTTAAGCACGGTATCGAATGGAGGGCTTTCACCAAAGGTCAATTTGACGTAAGGATTCGCCGGGTTTGACCCTCCTATTTCCGGCTTGAGCGTCACGGTACTCAATTCACCTCCAAACTTAAGAGTTGCAGGCTTTCCGATTTCCCGCTCAAAAGTAATCTTGCTCATTAGCCAGTCGCGGATAGGCTGCTCCAATTTTAAGATGCCTCCGTTGATTGGCGCTCCGACTCCCAAACCGCCCCCTTTGTCATCAGCCTTCACCTTTACGGTGAACTCAATCGTGGTGTCAATGATCACCTCCGCCGTCGGATAGGTAGGAAACCGCGCGGGAATCACCCATTCAATCCACGTTGAGGACAGGCCCGGTAATACCGAGCCTGCCGGTGATGGTTGTGGAGGCGCAGGGGAAGGGGGCCCTGGTGGGCCCGTATCAAGCGGCGGTAACGGGGCCTCCGGACGCGCCGGCATGTGCTTCGTTACGTCGACGCGGCGGTTCTTGGCAAACGCCAATCCCGATGACTCACTATCGAAGGGCTCGGCAGAACCTGCGGAACTCACGAAGATCAATTTCGATCTCACTCCCTGGGACCGCAAGAATCGTGCAACATCCTCGGCACGCTCACGTGCAAGAGACTCGTTGAGTTTCGGATCCCCCGTGTCACTGGCGTGACCGTGCACCGTCAATTCAACCGGAGAGTTCTGAGCTCCTTTTAGCCATTCGGTTGCTAGGAACCGTTGGATGGCGTTCTTGTGAACAGTGGAAAGACCCGGCTTTGCCACCGGGTAGTTCCACAACATCAGCAGGTCGTCGCTTACGGACGACTCGGGGACTGGATGCGCTTTGGCCCAATTGTCCTCTGTAAGTATAGCGCTCGTCGCCATGTCATCCCTTGTGGGGCTTCGTAGACGCGTTAGTTAATTCCACCCGAATCGCTGGCGCTTCAATCTCGCCGTCGAGCTTTGGAGATTTAGAATCCAGACGCGCGCGCAGACGCTCCGTTTCGAGCTCCACGAGCTTGTTGTCCAATCCCTTACGCTCGAGATCCAACTCCGTCGTGCGCTCGATAGTGCTCTCGCAAGAGCAGCACGTACCAACAATCGCCTCAGCGTATAAAGCAGGTGTTGGCAGGATATGCTCGCGATCATCTCGTGCGACAAGGTCGGCGATACTATCAAGAAGGAATTGAGCCCGCTTAGAGTTGGGCGCCATCCTTACAGGGACTGCCAGTTGGTCCCCTACCATTCCCACCGGTATCGGGTCTATGAGACCTGACAATGCTAGACCAATCAGCCTCGCATCGGTTGCACCGGAGCGTTCATTCCAAACGGCAAATGAGTAATGGTCTAGATTGGGCAGTTCGTTGAGATGGAGGAGCAAGGCGTCAAGCCGCTCGAATGCATCTGCGGTTTCACGCAACGGATACGCCTCAAGAACACGCATTTCTCGTTCTTCTTTTTCAATCTTTTGGAGTGCGGCTGCATTTTCGTCCTTCTCAATCTGTGCCTGTACGTATTTCTTCCAACTTTCATAAGCAGCATGAAATAATGTGATGGCGCCGACGAGTCCACCGTCATCGTAAGTGCCTCCAAGCCGCCCCATGACGATTGCTGTCGCTGCGGCCGCAGCGATGGACGCGGTCACCGGATCGACTGGAAATGTCAGAAATAGTAGCCCTCTGATTTCCCATTGAACACCGTCCGTTATGCCTTGGTCGTAGGCCAGCTTTGCAAGCACGTCAGATGGAATGCCGGCAAGAGCCCGCGCGATTCCCTCTACTTGCGTCACAGTCACTGTAGTCGCGACACCCAGGCCGAGCGCCGCGAGGTTACTAAGAAGTTGCGGTGCATATGCTTTAAGCGACCTGGAGAACAGAAGCCGTTTGACATCCGTTATCATCGGATCGTGAATTGCCGGGACATAAACCGGGGCAGCCAACCCCGGAACCGATAACGGGTAAAACAAAGTTCTTCCGAGCACGGCGTTGACCACCATTCCTACTGCAGCTGCGGCGGCTGTTAAGGTGTCCCATTCAGGCGTGTTGCGCCCGCCTATCGACTCCCCGCAAGAGCAGCCCTCGCAGAGAACCGCGCAAGCGCGATCTCGCGCGTCGAGAAAGCGTGCCGCCGCGAAGCCATCCGCCAATCTTGAATCCAGCAGCGCAAGACGCAATGACGTCTCATGCGAGCGGAGGGTTGTACGATCAAAGACCTTCACGGCACCGAGCGTCGCGGGGTCTATTAAAACCACGAGTCGGACATCATCGGTTCGGACAAAAGTACTGACTGTGTAATTCGCGAGAATTTCGAGAAAGGCAATGGTCAACGTGTGGCATTGGTTGGTGTTGCGAAGGCGACGAGTGATACGCGTCTCCTGACCATATTCGCGACCCTCCACAATCTTCAGGGTTCTACTAGTTCGGACGCGTCCAGTGGATCGAGCCGTTGCGTCAAGAATGGAGGTTCGGGTTGCCTTCTCGGCCTCATTCATACCCGCGCGTGCGCTGTTGCCTGCGGTTATGTCCGCGTTAACTACCCCAACTTTAAAGCCTACTTTGCCTTGCGAAGTGAGCTCAAAACCGGCTTGTCTGCTGATGTCCCTCGCGACGTCGCTTGTGTCCCGGCGAGTGCTTGAACTCTCCGTTGTCTCCTCGGATTCGAACGACGTCGAGGACTCCATGTTCCGTGTCATGCGGTCCCACTTAAAAATATCGATCGTCTGTTCTTCCTGGGGCCCGAGCGTGAAGGAGTTGACTAGTCTGCCGCGGCTGTATCCGCACAACCTCCATTCTTGTCGGAATGGGAGATAGATTGCGACGGGTAGCGAGTTGATATCAATCAGTCCCGGGGTCGTGTTGGCGTCCTGTAGATGTCCAAACAGCAGATTTAATCGAAAAAAGCGTTCGAACTCAATTGCCTCAATAACATCGTTCTTTGGAAGATCAATTCGGCACTCATCCACAAATGCGCCACCGAAGCACGGCGCACACTCGATAATTGTTAACTTGATTTTGTCTGTGAGGATAGGGGCGCTGCAGCTATTGGCTTGCTTAACCCTGACAGTAACTTGGTACGTCCCGGCAGCCGAGTAGGCATACGAGAAGGTAGAACTTCCGGGCGTAAACGGTTGGATCACGGTTCCTGTAGAGCTATTCGAAACCTCCCACTCGAAAGGCCCGGTACACCCTTTCGGCCAGAGTGTCGCGGAACACCGGATAGAGACCGTGCCACCTCCAGTCGGAATGCAAGGTAAAGGGTTGGTATCGATGGAGATGGAGAGCCTATCGCAGCACACTGGTGGGGGCGGGTCGCAAGCTATTAACATAGTTTCTTTCACCGCCCCCGCCATGTTGCGCGAACAGGCAGCGGAGGCGCTGGCGGATTCTCCGCAGCCACAACCACGGTCGTTGCTAAAAGTGGCTGACCATGGACCCCCTTTAGGAGTTTTTATCAACTTCACTTCTTCGTCGGTGCAGGTAACTTTTACGTACACTTCGTCGCAGTTAGTAACAGTTCCATCAACCGTGATGTGCGTGGGTGGATTACCGCCAATTCCAGTGATCTTGGTAATTTTGATAGGCATGAGTTCCTCGCTATCCGCAACACTGCTCTTCCCTGGCCGGGCAACCGCTTGAAAGCATCAAATACTTCTACGCTTTTATTGACGTCATCACAGCTTGAGGTCGTGAAGTTTTGTCGGCTTTGCCTCTCACCTCACGAGCATCGTATCCGCAGCCATCTTTGCTTTCCTTCCTCGAATTGGACGAATCGAGCAATAATGAATTCCAGCCGTAGTCGGTTCAGAAACTCCAGCAGAAAAAGCCGGTGAGACTCGTCGAAAAGCCGAGGATTCGATAGAAAGGTATAACTGGCAGTGGCGGTATCAAAAGAGTAGGCAGCACCATGAAGGCGACGGTGTCGATCGCTGGCCCGGCTAGAGTGCTGGAACTCACAACCGGTGGTGAGATGCCGTTCAGGGTCAAGAAGAGATCCGGATCCCCTCCCACCAGGGGAAGGGGAAAAACCGATCCCCGGCAGAAGATCGCCGGCGGTCCTACGAAGAATATGCTGACACCTCGCGGTATCAACAGCGTCGGAAACCAGATTGCAAAGAACGTACCGTCCCCGCGTATACGGCGCAGCGATACGACGACCGCACTCTTCGCGGTAGCGTCCTTGGGCGCGGTCTTTAGTAGGCTCTTGAGGTCCTCCGCTGGCGCGATCTCCTTCGTGGTGGCTGAATACTTCGCCCATAGCTCGTTCGCCCGGGCCTCCGCCTCCTTCGCAGTCGCCTTTGGGCTAATGCTGATCTCGAAGTCGGACTTTGCGAACACCTTCTCCACTAGGACACGTGGCCCGGTGACCGTCAGTTCGTAGTCCTCCTGGCCCTGATCATCCGACAGAGTTGTGATGTACCGTGCGGCGTCCTTGCCGCTGCGCTTCATGTCCTTGAGTTTCACGGATTTACCTCACTGCGATCATTACTCGGAAGTCACAGTCGTGTCCTTCAGCGCAATAGCCGTACTTGGCTACGAACCCATGTGAGTATTTCAGCTCGGAGTCGAGGCTTCGACGATTTTCGAGCGGGGCTTGGAGAACTCTAGTGGGTTGATGGCCACCTAGATGCTGGTACTACTCCTGCGTTCAACGGTGACCAATTAGCTCGCTTTTGAGGGGTGGAGGGTAGACCCAGGAAAGGACTCTGTCTGTGCGCTACCACACTTATAGCTTTTTTCTCTGAGTTATTTTGACCTAGTGCAAGCAGAGCCTGCGATCACCGACGTCCCAAGAGGCGTCGACACCGACAGCACCGCGCGGGAACTGTGGAAGTTACTTGAACCGAGCCGCGACGAAACGAACATCGCCTGAGCGATGTTCGCGTATTGTTCGCGCGACCAAATTCGTATGTTTTTGGCTAACGCTAATTTGTTGAAAATATTGGTGGCCAGGGACGGGATCGAACCGCCGACGCCGGCCTTTTCAGGGCCGCCTACCGAATCGCCGAAGTGGTTTGAAATCAACGGATGTCGCTGAAGGTGAATGGCTTATGCTGTAGGCGATCTAGGATGACTTAGGATGGTTTGGGCTGTTTTCGGCTGCTCGATGTGCGCGTATTGTGCGCGAGCGATCGCCGAAGCCCTCTTGCATCGGTCCCCCAATAATGGCCGGCAGTGCCCAGGGATAACTTGGCAGGCGCGCTGGAATAGCATTTCGTCATACAGCCGCGCCGTTCTTTTGCGTCGTACAGCTGCGACCACTAACTCGTCATCGCGAACCAGAGTCCGGCAAGACCCATAACCGCAACCAGCATAGCTATGGTTATGCTGAGTGGCCAACGGGTTAAGACCAGGTCGTCGCCGCGACGAAGCCTGCGGAGGGTCAACCAATGCGTCGCGCCTGCTAACACCGTGGAAAGAATCCGCAGTAACACGAGGGCGAGACCAAACTTAATTGCCCCCTGATGTAAACGCACTTCGATCAGTCGGATTCCTTTCTTCGAGCGAACGGAAAAACCCAACCATGCCGAAGCCAAAAGTTGCCATTGTGACAGTAGTTCTGATCCAGGCGAGCATCGTCCGATCCAGAGCGATTTGGGTGTGAAACTTCGCGCCAGTACTGTCTTGCCCCTGGTCTCGCATAGTCGATGCGTGCTCGTTCATGATTTACGTCAAACTCCTCAGGCCCTTGTCTACCCGACACCAGGGTCGATGTTTAGTTCGTCTTGACTCCGCTACACGCCAATGGAACGCTGACGAGGCACACCCAGGCCCTGCCGGTCTTCCTTCGAAGCTTCAATCCTCTCTTCATCGGATGTAAATGAACGCGCGATCATGGCCTTCAAGCGCTCCTCCCAGACGGCGAGCGCCGGACGTCGTACTTGCGGCAGCATCTGCATCAGATTACCAATCAGCGCGTTCATTCGCCGCATCACTTGGACGCTGGTAGCGCCATAAAAACAGATTTCATCAAAGGCTAGCCCCAGCAGATCTTCCCAGGCCGGAAATGAAACCACTAGTCTCAAATTGCCGTCTTGATCGCGAAAAGCTCCGATCTCCAGGTGGCGTTGACCCAGACGAAGCAGGAGGTCTTCGATTTGATCAAGCGCCTGCACAGCCGTCGTCGGATCGTTAACCGCCGGCGAAAGGGCTCTGATTGCTATGTCTACCAAAAGCCTTATCGCATACTTGGGATCCTGCTCAAACGTTCGTTCGCCGCCCAATTCAATTCCCTGTCTCAAATCGGGTTCATGAATAGTACGCTCTGCACCAAAGACGTGCAGCAAAGGCATCGATTCAACTGCCGTATCACCAACCGACACCGCGATCTCGATGACTGCGTCGGCCGCACTCGCCAGCTTCACCAACCTGGCCATGTCAACACTTTGAACTGAGCAGGGCTTTCCGTAATGGACCAGCGTTTGGATGCAAGGCAAGGCACGAAAATCTTCCGGTGCGATTACGGCAGCCGCCTCCGGCATCGGCGGATAAAGCGTGTTAATTACCTCTCGTCCTCGATCGCCGGTGAAAATCAACATCTGGTTTACCTGAAGTAACCCAATTCGGTGGATCAGCACAATAAACATGGTGACGCTCCCGAGGAGCAGAACAACCACGACCCAGGCGCTGATGAAGGGAACCTTCCCGGAACCGTTCCGGTCGATTCCCACCAGCGCGGCGATCGCATAAAGAAAGTTGCCGGTAAACATCCCCAGGGCATGTGACATGACGGGATCACGAGCGATCAAGAGCACCAGACGCGGCGAGTAGGCGGTGGCGCTGAACTGCACCATCACAAAGGTCAAGGAGAAAACAATTCCCGTGAGCGTAATCATCCCCGACGCGATCGCCGTGTAAATCGCCCTTGCCGAGGAGATGCTCATCGGCGCCACGAGGTCCGGAAAGAGGCGGCTTTCAATTCGGGGAAACGTCATCCCAGCCGCGATTGCAACTCCCGCATACAAAGCGGGTATTCCCCAGGCACTCAACTGACGCGTGTAACTTCTAGATCGCACTTGTCACCTCACCTTATTATTTCTCTTGCCGTCGGTAGCAACTCACAGCCCCCATTTCCCAAGTTGGCCTAGCGCGTTCAGCAGCGGCTCGCTGGAGATCCGAATGAGGCCCTCGAAGGGCCGATCCAGTTCGAGAATTAAGAAAATGGCGCCAGCCACGCAGAGGGCCGAGACCATCAAGGCGAGGCTGGCGATGGCGATGGGCGGTGCGAGCAGGCTGAAGCTGAGGAAAATCACCACGAGCCAGAGGACCACCACGATCAGCATCGGCCTCGAAATGGACGAGATCGATTCTGCCAGCATCATCGATCGAATCTGGGCCGCCTCCGCGGTCACTGCGGTAGCTTGCGCCTTCAGAGCACGCTGAGCGTCGTCCTCCGGAACAAGACGCAGGAGAGCAAGATAGAATGCATCGCCAGCTCCGGGCTCCCATTGGGCAGGCAAGGTCACCTCATCTGGCCACAAGCGCCGGATCGCTTCCTCGATTAAGAGCGGAAGCTGACCGCGGATCTCCGCGGCTTCTGTCCCGTAGATGGAAAGCATCCGGTCGAGAAGGGCCACCCTGGACGCCAGTTGAATCACCCGACTCCGAGTGGCGTTATAGTCATCCTTGGCCGCACTCACGAGCAACCCAAGGAGAAGGGCTGTCATGGTGGCGACCAGTCCCATGGCCAGCTTCACCGTATCCCTGCTGTCGGCAAGCAGCTGATGTTCCGGAAGCAGATTGCGCAACCACATACCAATCCACACTGCGGCAAGCAAGCAGGCTGCGACGATAGCAGCGGGGCGAGAGGTCATCATAAGCGATTGGTCTCCGTCATTTCTTGTTGGGTTCACTTCTTCTTCGGAAATATGCCAGTGATAACAATGCGCGGTCCGCAGCCCTCGGGACCGCCGCTGGGAGTGGTCGCCCAACACCGAAGCGCGCCGCCAAAGCTGATTGGCTGCTTGCCAAACCTGACAACCTTCGCGACTTGAAAATGAATAGGAACTGACCAGTGATTGCCGGTCCAATCGTAAGTGGACTCGGTATTCAGCGTGTAACTCCAACCGTCTTTGGTCGCGTATGAGAGGAACGGCTGCACGAAGTCGGAGTTTACTTTCGGCCGCCCACTACCACCCGCGACTCTCCAGATATGGTTCCAAAGCACGCCAGCGGTCCAACCGTTCTGCTGCTTCAAGGCCACCACTGTCGGTCCCAATCCGAGTTGCTTCCCGCCGAGGAACTTGTTGGTTGCCGTCGGCACCAACACTACTGGACCGGCACCCCAGATGAATGGCTCGCTCTTATTCGGCGATATGAAAATGCTTTGGACAATGTCGCCCAGTCCGCTCTGGCTGGCGCCGGGACCAGTCACGTTCCCCTGATGAATAATCGGAATTATGGTGCGCGAGATCATGTTCCAATTCGGGTTGAGCGCAACCGGAATCACCGGCTGGAGGTTGAGCGAGTAACGCCAGCCTGAGCCGGTACCCATGCGAAAGTCGAAGTTGTTCTGCATGGGAAAGCTGATCAAAGACGCCAACGGATTGGCGAGTTTCTTAGCTAGCTCGGCGGGGTCCCCGCCAGACGATTGCTGTGGGTGTGGTGAACTGGCGCCTAAAGCATTCTCAGGTGACGCCGCGAGAGACGCGTTTGTATCCTTCGAGTCTGCCGAACCGGCGGAAGTGGTTGTTTTCCTGGCTGCTTCCTTTTTGACTAACAGCTTCTCAGGGTTGAGCTCGGCCGCGGGATCCTCATCGGTAGCACTCCCAGGCTTGTCCTGACCCACGGCCGGAACCATGAGCAAAACACCAAACATTATCAGCAACAGCAGAGTTTGCGGTCTGGCTTGTAAGAACAGCATTTCACTTCTCCTGGTCATTTCGCTAGGGCCGCACTCGCCATCGCAACGAGTACGGCCCGGTGGATCGATTCAGCGTTCCGCTAAGCGCAGGTCAGTTGCTGCGTTTAGGGGGCGCGGTTACCGCTTCCATTACGCGGTCGAGGCTGAAGCTGCCGGGCTTCATACGCGGCGGGAATTCGCGGAAGCTCTGCAACCACTGCGCGACAAAAGCACCTGAGGGTGCCAGCATGAACATGCGAGGCCCGACCCAGTCAATGTAGCTGGCGGATTCATCATTGGCGCGCTCAAACGGATCCATGCGCAGATTGGTCAGCATCGGCCAGCGCAGCACCTCGAACGGTGTTTCCCAGACCTTGAATCCTTTGGAGTTTTGCCGCAGGAAGGTCATCTTCCAATTGTTGTAGCGCAGCGCCGCCACACTGCCGTCGTCGGTCCAGTAAATGAACTCGTGACGCGGCGATTCGGTCACGTCGCCTTTCAGGAACGGCATCAGGTTGTAGCCGTCGAGGTGGACCTTGTAGGTCATGTCGCCGATCGTCCTGCCCTTCAACAGGTCTTCCTTGACGGTGGTGTCACCCGCCGCCGCGAGCACTGTCGGCATCACGTCTTCGTGCGCGGCAATGTCGTTGATAACCGTACCGGGCTTGATGACTCCGGGCCAGCGAATCAGGCACGGGACGCGGTAGCCGCCTTCCCATTGCGTGTTCTTCTCGCCGCGGAACATCGTCGTGCCGCCGTCGGGCCACAGGAAGAATTCCGCGCCATTGTCGCTGGAATACACGACGATGGTGTTGTCTGCAACTCCGAGCTTCTTCAATTCATCGAGCAACAGGCCGACATCGGTATCGTGCTCGACCATGCCATCCGCCTCCAGCCCCAGGCCGGTCTTGCCTTCCCACTTCGGGCTGAGGTGCGTGTAGGTGTGCATGCGGGAGGAGTTCCACCACATGAAAAACGGCGTGTTGGCCTGCGCTGCCTTGCCCATGAACTTGATCGCCCCGGCGGTAATTTCGTCGTCAATCGTCTCCATGCGCTTGCGCGTCAGCGGGCCGGTGTCTTCACATTTCTGTTTGCCCATCTTGCCGAAGCGTGGGTCATCCGTGGGATCGTCCTTGTCCGTCGCGAAGCAGTGAAAGACGCCGCGTGGGCCGAACTTTGCTTTGAACGCCGGATTCTTTGGGTAGTCCACATTCTCGGGCTCCTCTTCCGCATTCAGGTGGTAGAGGTTGCCCAGCCACTCATCGAACCCGTGTACGGTGGGCAGCATCTCGTTGCGGTCGCCGAGGTGGTTCTTGCCGAACTGCCCGGTCGTATACCCGAGCGGCTTGAGCAACTCAGCCAAAGTCGGATCAGCCTTGGTCAGACCTTCCTTGGCGCCCGGCAGACCGACCTTGGTGAGGCCAGTGCGGATCGGCGACTGACCAGTGATAAAGGCCGAGCGGCCGGCGGTACAGCTCTGCTGGCCGTACCAGTCAGTAAACAGCGCGCCCTCCTTGGCAATGCGGTCAATGTTGGGCGTCTTGTAACCCATCATGCCCATGTTGTAAGCGCTGATATTGAACTGGCCGATGTCGTCACCCCAGATAATTAGGATGTTGGGTTTCTTCACCTGAGGCGCCGGACTCTCTGCTTGGGTTCGACTCGGAAGGGCCATCAAACAGAGAGACAGCGCGCTCGCCACACACACGATCGCAAGCAGGACGCGTTTGAATCGGCTTCGTCTGGCCGATGCTGGCTTGTACTTCAAGTTCATGATGTCTTCGCTCCTTATCGTTTCAAGTAAATGCATAGAGGTTGTCATTCAGAGCGTGCCAGGGCAGTGGCCAGACGGATCGCCGCAAGGACGTCAGTACCGGAATCCGTCTTGCGGAAGAGACCGGCGCAGCCGGATGCCCTCGCCTGCGCACACACGTCGGGATCGTCGTACGCCGTGATAAAGATCACCGGGGTATCATCATTAACAGCGGAAAGTCTTCTTCTCAGCTCCAGGCCCGACATCCCGTCGAGTTGTATGTCGAGCACCAGACAATCAAACTTCGGATGTTTCTTGTCCGCGAGAAACACCTCGGCGGACGCATAGGTGATCGGATGAAAATGCGCGGCCCGCAGCAGCCGGCTCAACGAGCGGCAAACGCTCTCGTCATCATCGACGACCGCGACATAGATGTTCTGGCTTGTCATTTCGTTTGATCTGCGTCTTTTTGGTTGCTGTCACCCACGGATCAAGACTTTCACCACTCTCCAGACGATCGGCTCTGCTCTTTATCTGTACGTGGAGGCAGGTGCTCGCCCACCCCATTTGTCGATCAAGCCGCGCACTGTCTCAATGCAAACCTGAGCAGGGCGGCATTTGAGTCGAGGTTAAAATCGTCCATCATCCGATATTTGTGATAGGCGACAGTGCGAGGCTTAATCTCAAGAGCGAAGGCGACTTCTTTCATCGAGCCTCCCGCCGCCAACAATTGCAGCACTTCACGTTGCCGCAGGGTGAGTCTTAGTGGATCATTTCGGCGAGTCTGGCCGCGCAGGAAAGCACCCGGAATAGTTTTGCTCCTGGTCACGAATGGTGATAGATACGAAGGAGATAGCCAGGCGCCACGAATCGCGCGGAGCAAATCCGAGGCTGAGCAGCTTTTGAGCAGGTAGGCGGAGGCACCCAACCGAAAAGCCCCATCGACCACGTCGGAGTCCTCGTCCATAGTCAGATAGATCAACTTGATCCCCGGCAGCTTTGCCTTGAGAAGACGGCCCGCTTCCAGTCCATTCAACTTAGACATCGAAACGTCGAGTATGGCTATGTCGGGCTTGACATTGAGGGCTGTCCTTAACAGCTCGCGCCCGTTGGCAACCATGCCCACAACCTCAAACTCCGGTTCCAGAAGTTTGGTGGTTGCCTCCATCAGCAGCCGCTGAGAATCTGCCAGCAATATGCGCGCTCTTTTCATCTGGTCCTCCAGGCATGTGCAAATCTGTTACTCCAACTAAAGCCGGACATCCCCCGAGCTGTATATCGAACACCAGACGGTCAAACTTCGCATGCTTCTGGTCCGCCAGGAATGCCTCCGCCGACGGATAAGCAATCGGCTGAAAGTGTGCGGCCCTTAGCAACCGTCTCAACGATCGGCGAATGCTCTCGTCGTCATCGACGACCGCGATGTAAATGTTCCGTTGTTCATCAAAGTTCGTGAGCAGCATACGCCCGTCAGTGGGACGCACTACTGCCCTTTGGGGAAGGTGATACTGCCCTTTAGGGAAGGTTGGGTTAGGAGTGGCGAGGTAGGTGAGGTCTGGGACTACGCTTCGAGTCTCACGCACCTCCATCCACAACTTCGTCAACTCGGCGGTGGAATGAACACCGAGTTTGGTGGTGATGGCGGTTGGATGGAGCTTTACTGTGCGTTCGTGGATGCCGAGGTCGTAGGCGATTTGCTTGTTAAGCTTTCCTTCCACAACGTGCTTTAGTACCTCACGTTCGCGCGGTGTAAGCGTGGCGAAAGGCGCTCGCAGCGTGGCCATTCGAGCCCGCTCGGCGCGCTCACTGTGATCGCGCGCAAAGGCACGTTTCACCGCGTAAATCAGTTCTTCTTTCGGCGCCGTCTTGGTAAGAAAATCTTCCGCACCCCCACGCATCACTTGCACGGTCGTCGGAATATCTCCATGGCCGCTGAGGAAGATGACCGGCAGCATGTGTCCGGCTTTCGCCAGGGCTTCCTGCAAATCGAGCCCGCTCAAGCCGGGCTGTGATCACCCGGCTGAAGCCACGGTTCCAATAAGGAGATCAATCAACGCTAACGTAAGGCCGGCCTCTCAGCCCGCGGGAACGGCGAAGACCGTGATGAACGCGAGCACCGCGGCCAACAGACTAATTGCCACCTTCTTCGGGGTGCTCTTGGTGACGGAGATCGCGACGAGACACTGCAGGAAGTAATAGAAAGCAAAGGCCCGGGACGCAAACGAAAGAATTGTGAGTGTGGAGGCGAACGCCAGCACGACCGCGATGCCGCAAATCAGAACGTAGGCCCGCCGGCTGTCGACACGGCCCTGGGTGGATTCGGCCACATTGCCCCCGCCTGCGACGACGTCCGCGACTGCCGCACTGAACTGACTGAGCACCGCGGCAATCACCAGCGGTATGGGAAGCAGAACCGACGCCTTCGCAGCCAGTATGAGAAGTCCATTGTCCTCGGCCTGGCTGCCCAGGAAATGCATGAGCGGCGTCGCCAGCGCGACGAAGACAACGTAGATGACACTCGAGACGATCTGTGAACTGCGGCATGACCGCACGCGCAACTCCCGATCGAACTCCGAGCCCAGGTAGCGCGACGTCTCGAAGCCCTGCACGACAATGAGCGTTCCGCCCAAAATGGTTAGGACGGTCCAAAGGTCCTGTTTCGGAAGGACGGGCCACTGGAGTGTGTGCGTTGCGATGGCCCGCCAGTCAAACACAGCAAAGCCGACCAGCAGCGCCAACAGGAGCAACCCGGTGATGCGCAGAGCCCACCGCTCCATGACCAGGAGCGTATCGAGCCCCCGAAATCGGCCCATGGCGCCGATCGCCACGATGATGACTACGCAAACGAGGTTTTCTCTAAATGGCGTGTTAATGCCGAGCCCACCCAGAAGGAAGGCGGCCAGGATGTGTATGTACAGGCATACCGAGATCGCGTAGGCGAGCACCAGAGCAAGGTTGGCTGTGCGCTCGTGACGCGCGGCTCGGTCGGAAGTCTCTCCCTCCGCGAGCAGCGGCTCCGCGTAACGAATGTTGAATCGGATCACTGAGCCCATGGCGTAGGCAAGCGCGCAGACTGCGGTGATCGCAACCACGGAGTAAGGCCCGACGGTGGCGTTCAGAATTGGCACAATCACGAGAAACCCGCTGCCGAAAATCGAGGCCAGCGGGGTCGTGCGGGCGTGGCGAAGTTCCTTGCGGCTATTTGTCATCGACTCACCTCTATGAACAGGAGTGGTTTGCCAGAAATATCATTGCAATGAGATTGGACCGCTGGGCTGATCAGGCCGTTTCTCGCGTTCAAATTCACCAACTATCTGCGCCACAGCCTGGAAGCGATCGATGCCGCCGAGTTTTTCGGCCAGCCCCTCAGCCCGCAATCGATCTCTGACTGAGGCGCGGGCTTCAACTATCTGCATCTTTATTCCGAGCGCCGCTAACGCCTGGAACGCCTCCGCCGACGGATAAGTAATTGGTTGAAAGCGGGCGGCCCTCAGCAACCGGTTCAACGATCGGCAAATGCTCTCGTCGTCATCGACGACCGCGACATAAATGTTCCGGTTGTTCATCAAATTTCGTGAGCAGCATACGCCCGTCAGTGGGACGCACTACTGCCCTTTGGGGAAGGTGATACTGCCCTTTAGGGAAGGTTGGGTTAGGAGTGGCGAGGTAGGTTTTTGAGGTCTGGGACTACGCTTCGAGCTCACGCACCTCCATCCACAACTTCGTCAACTCGGCGGTGGAATGAACACCGAGTTTGGTGGTGATGGCGGTTCGATGGAGCTTTACTGTGCGTTCGTGGATGCCTAGATCAAAAGCGATTTGCTTGTTCAGCCTTCCCTTCACTACATGCTTTAATACTTCAAGTTCGCGCGGCGTGAGCGCCGCGAAAGGCGCACGCAACGCCGCCAACCGTGCGCGCTCAGCCCGCTCGCTGTGATCGCGCGCGCAGGCGCGTTTCACCGCATCGATCAGCGCTTCTTTCGGCGCTGTTTTCGTAAGAAAATCTTCCGCACCTCCACGCATGACTTGCACGGTCGTGGGAATATCTCCATGGCCGCTGAGGAAGATGACGGGCAACATGTGCCCCGCCTTTGCCAGGGCTTCCTGCAAGTCGAGCCCGCTCATGCCGGGCATCTGCAAATCCACTAAGACGCACCCCCGCACATCAGGTTCCGGCTGGGCCAGAAAAGCCGCCGCGGAAGGAAAAGTCTTCGCGACAAAACCGGACGCGCGTAACATGCGTGCCACCGCTGTCAGAAAAGAAACATCGTCATCCACGATTCGGACGATGGGCCTGGGTCCGGTCACAAGGGGTTCTCCTCCTCACCAGCCACCGGGAGCATGAAGTAAAGGGTGGCGCCGCCGTTTTGATTGTTCTCAGCCCGGACGCTGCCGCCGTGGGATTCGATGATTGTGCGAGAGATGGGCAAGCCCATTCCGATGCCGTTGGCTTTAGTAGTGAAGAACGGCTCGAATAGTCGTGCGAGCTTGTCATCCGGAATGCCGTGGCCAGAGTCGCTCACGGCGACCTGCACCTGCGTACCCAGAGGTTTCACGCATACTGTAACCAGGCATCGATCCGGCGCCGAACCATTCACGGCATCCATCGCGTTGAGTATCAGGTTCAGCAACACCTGCTGCAGTTGCACGCGATCGCCATGTACTGAGGAAGACGATGAAGCGGCTGCAAGCGTCACCCGCACCTTGCGTGCGTCCGCGTCCGGTTGCACAAAACTGATGACCTCACCGGCCAACATGTTCAAGTCAAGCAGGCTATGCTCAACTTCACGCCGCTTCAGCATAGAGCGCATCCGGTCGATCACCGCCCCGGCCCTCTGGTCGTCGTGCCGAATGTCCGCAAGAATGGCGCGCAATTCCTCCAGGTCTGGCGATGGATCCTGCAGAAAAAGTTCTGCCGCCTCGGTATTGCGAAGGATGGCGCCGAGCGGCTGATTGAGCTCGTGTGCGAGCGAACTGGAGAGTTCGCCCAGCATCGTTACGCGGGAGAGGTGGGCCAGCTCAGTGTGCCGCTGCAACAGTTCCCTTTCGGCGAGTTTGCGATTCGAGATGTCGATGGATACACCCGTTACTCGGATTGGTTTTCCTCGACCGTCGAACTCCGCCTGACCCCGGGAGGCAATCCAACGCGTCTGTCCGTTCGCGAGGACGACACGGTATTCCGTTTCGTAGACTCCGTCGCCATCGATGGCCATGGCCAGTGCACGACGAACGCGTTCGCGATCATCGGGGTGCAACCGATCAAGGAACTTGTCGATCTCCAACGGCTCCGATTCCGTAAAGCCTAACAGCGCACGCCACCTATCGGTAGCCCAGATCTCGTTCCGCACAAGGTCTCGAATCCAGACGCCCAGGCTCGCTGCATCGGCCGCCAGAGTCATCCGCTGCTCGCTCTCATGCAGATCGCGGCCCAATTGACCTGCGCGCAGCACGTCGCGGCTTAATTCGTAAGTCATCGCCAGCACTACGCCTAGAAAGGGAAAGCTTACGATGAAGGGCATCCTGAGTCGGCCCGTCACGACCATCGCAACCTGCCCGACAGTCAAGACACCAAAACCAACGAGACTCCCTCCCACAATAACCGCGCGCCGTCGCGAGTCGGTTGAACCCTTGCGCCACAGCGCGACAGAGGCATCTATTACGTAGACAAGCCACACGAACGTGGCCAAGTATCCCAATGGCACCCACGGACTGGGCACCCAATCGCCGAGCACTGATACTTGCTCACCAAGGAAGGATACTTTTTGCAAGCTGAGGATCGCGCGGAGTTGCAGGTTAAGGCCCGTGGTGAAGTTAATCACCACCGCCAGCAGCCGCAAACCGACCGCCAGGGCGAGAAGCCAACGCCTGCCGGTGCCGAAATAGAAATGCACAAAACCCAGGCTGCCCACGATTCCGAACGCGTAAACCAGATGCACCCATCGGATCACTCGCCCGAATTCTTCCGGTGACGACGCCTTCATCGTTCCGATCTCGGCGATTGCCAATCCGATCACCCCGACCACCATGACAGAGAAGCACAAGTGTGCCCACGAACGACGATCGCGGCTCCAAACGAGCAGATTTATCGCCGCCAGCGTGAGGCACGCGGACGCGACCATGGACCAGATGACTGTGACCCAACTCATACGGCCCCAAGGCTAGCAAAAGGTCATCAGCAAGACCAGAGCAGTGTTAGTACAAATCGAGCTAGAACAAATGAAGTTAGTGTTTTTGAGTACGGAGAAACCACTTTATTTAAGGTGTCGGCAATGACGTTTTGCGACCCGACTTTCCAAAAGGCAAGGGACTCAAAACAGATTCATGTCTCGCTCACAATCAGAACGCCGTAGTTCATCATCGCGCACACTGGCAGGTGGCTTCCTAGCTGGCAAAGATGTTAGGGCACATCAGACCAAGCAACACGGTGCGGGAAATGTGGAAAGTTATTTGAACGTGCGACGCCAAAAGTGAAAAGAAGGGAAAACTGATGTGCGCGTATTGTGCGCGCGAGAAAGTTTTACACGCTTTTTTTTCGTCGCTAAGTTATTGAAAGGAATGGTGGCCAGGGACGGGATCGAACCGCCGACGCCGGCCTTTTCAGGGCCGCGCTCTACCAACTGAGCTACCTGGCCAGTCGTTCAGGAAAGACGGGGAGTATAGGGAGTTCCTAAAAGAACTGTCAACTTTGCCCTTGGTCGCCCGGTTTTGTCTGAATCATCACAAATAGTCGTTGACTGCTTTTTTAATGGGTGTATAATCCAAAACGTTGAGGGTGGGGCAAGCGCCCAAACGTGAGCCAGTCGCGAGACGATCCATCCGATGCAAAGTTGATAGTGCCCGCCAGTGCCAGCTCGGCCGCCGATCGCGCCCCCCGCAGTCGCTACCTTCGAGCTGGCACAGCCATTTTTAG
>JAMQPI010000372.1 GCA_023717565.1 Pyrinomonadaceae bacterium
CGGAGTCGCCTGGGCCACCTCGGCATCGGCTGTTTGAGCGAAGCCGAATGTCCGGTGTCGCTTGTCTTCCTCCAGCGCGTTGTTCCCAAAGATCTCCGCGAGTTCGCCGCGGGCGGTGCGGCGTAGCAGATCCATTTGCCAGAGCCGGTCGGCAGCAGTCGCATAACCCTGAGCGAAGTACAGGTCCTCGTCGTTGTTCGCCGTGATGTAAGGGATGCCGCGTTCATCGCGCCTTACGGTCACGCGTTCGCGCAATCCCTGCAACTGAACTGTCTGTGATTGTGCTGCTGGGGAGCCCGTTTGGTTCGCGGACATAGAAGGGAGACTGATGATCGCAAGCAAGCCTACCGAGAACAGAGTGATATATCGGTGCATAGGGCCAGACCTCGTGTTGAAGGATAAAAGCAGCGGGAAATACTAACACAGAGCTATTATACGTTGACCCTTCGCTGGTTCAGCCATTACAATCCACGACGATGTCTATCGGATCACAAAGTCTAGTTCGCGGTTTGTTGTTGGTAGGGTTACTGGTTCTCTTATGCAGCACCAGCACCGCTCAGCAGCGTCCGCTCATTACGGAAGATGTCGACATCATTCCTCCCGGTACGATGAGGATTGAAGCGGGAATAGACTTCCTCCAAAGCGCCAAGTTTCCGGCGTCAGGCCTTACCGGAGATCTGACGCGCGTCGGTGTCATCGGAATCAACATTGGTTTTGCTCCAAATGTTGAGTTTCAGATCGAGGGAGTAGCGCAGAATTTTCTGAGTATCAATTCAAGAAATCCATCGGCGATCCCGTTGGAACTTGTACCCGGAGCGAATTCGGCGAATGACACCGGCGACTTTACCCTGGCGACAAAATTCAAACTGCGCGCTGAGACCAGCCGCGGACCTTCGCTGGGCTTTCGTTTTGGGGTGCAACTGCCGAACTCCAATCAGGCACGAGGCATCGGTCTCAATCAAACTAATGCGTTCGGCTCCATCCTAATCGGGAAGAAGTTTGGACACGACGGACGATTCAATACCTTCGGCAACCTGGGTATTGCGATCTTGACGGCGCCGACAGTGCTCTTTTCGCAGAACGATGTGATTACTTACGGAGCGGCCGGGATATTCCGCCTCAACCGCCAATTTAGTCTGGCCGGCGAGGTCAACGGTCGCGTGAACACCCGCCCTGGTACCGGTCCGTTGGGTACGGAGTCTCAATCAGAGGCTCGCCTGGGAATGCAGATCCGCGCCTCCGGATTGCGTTTCGATTTTGCCGGCATCAAGGGCCTGACAAACTTCAGTCCGAACTCGGGTCTGACTATCGGAGTCACCTACGACACGCCACCCGTCATTACTCCCGCCAAGTAGATTGTTCTGATCAAGTTTGCTGTAACGGCCGCAACCCACGCCTGCAATCTCGGTGGAGGTAAACGTTCGCGTTGCTACGGCTATGCCGCCCGATGTGAGACGGTGGCTTGCCCCGTAGGTAGGCTCAAGACTCACTTGGGCTGTGCCCCTGGTTCGGGCTTTGCCCTCAGCGAGACTCATCGCCATTAGCATTGAGTATTGACGTGCCAGACCGCAGATTGTGCAACTTTAGTTTGGGTGAAGGGGCAAGCCCGAACCGGGGGCATAGCCCAAATGATTCTTGCGGCTAGCCGGCGGGCACAGCCACGTCCTCACATCAGGCGGCACAGCCGTGCCGTGGATTGAGCAATGTTTCAAAGTAGACCGAACTCCTAAGTCACATCAGGCTCACTATGACATCCTCGGCGAATTGTGCTTTGATGAGCGACGTGGGGCACACTTCGCTGCAGGATTCGATTTCTTGACTACCAATTACTCATCACGAAAATCACGAAACACTCTTACTGATATATGGATTGGTTAAGATCAATTGGAACCTGGTTGGAGCAGTATGTAATCAGCGTGCCTCTTTATATTGCGGCACCGTCGATGATCCTTATCGGCGCGCTTGATTCCTCTTTACTCTCTTTGCCTGAGATCAACGACTACCTGGTCGTAGGTCGTTGTATTAAGTATCCCTCCGCGGTCTTTTACTTCCCGCTTTTTGCGGCTACCGGATCCGTTCTCGGGTGCTGGTTGCTCTATTCAATAATGCGACGCGGTGGTCAGGCTCTGCTACGCAAACGGTTCAAGCCCGAAAGCATTCAACGTGTGGAGCGGGCCTACGCGCGATTCGGATTTCTGGCTATCGCTGTCCCGGCCATACTTCCGCCGCCACTACCCTTCAAGATCTTCGTCGCTACTGCCGGCACACTCGAATACCCGCGCTGGAAGTTTTTAACCACTGTGATGATAGCGAGGTCGGTCCGCTACTACGTGGAGGGCATCCTCGCGGTCTTTTATGGTCGTCGCGTGCTATTGTTCATGAAAGACAATGGCCTGGTCATTCTCAGCATAGTTGCCGCCCTGGCTTTGGTTGGCTTGCTGGTTTATGTCTTAGTCAATCGACGCCGAACAGCGTCCCTTAAGAAAGCGGCGCCTCCGCAAGAGGCGGAGAACTAGTTTTCAGTCACAACCTACCGGCGGGGGAAGGATCTTAGTTGAAACTGCTGATCGATAAACTCATCAAACATCTTTCGCGCCTGTCGGACTATCTCATCGCCTTTGGCCCGTTTGGGCTATTTGCGGTGGCGGTTCTTGATTCGAGCTTTGTTCCGTTACCGAGCAGCGCCGATGCGTTGATGCTCTTACTAACAGCAGCTCATCCGCGTTGGATGGTCTTCTATGCAATCGTCGCTACCGCCGGATCGACTCTCGGCTGCTGGATTCTCTATTCCGCGTCGCGCCGCGCGGGCAGACGGGCGCTCAACAGGTTTTCTGAATCGAAACAGCAGCGAGTCAAAGAACTGATAGATCGCTACGACGTGCTTTCGGTACTGGTCGCCTCGCTCTTGCCGCCGCCGTTCCCGTTCAAACTATTTGTGATCACGGCGGGAGTGTTTCGTTTCAGTCTGACTCGGTTTATCGTGGCCATCGTGATCGGGCGTGGTTTTCGCTTCCTGCTGGAAGGATACTTCGCAGTTCGCTACGGCGCTCAGGCAAAGGTGTTCCTGGCAAAGTATTATCCATGGATTGGGCTCGGACTGGCAGTGACGATTATCGCCGGGTTTTTAATCCGCAGTTTGTGGAAACGGAGATCGGGTGAAAACGTTGAGGCGAGTTTAGAAGCCGGGAACTAATGGCAGGAGCGGCGCGGCCTCGGTTGATTCTTCGAGTTTGGGTTCAAGGAACTGAAAGTTTCGGGCGCTCGCAAGATCTTTGACGCCTTGTTCACCCAGTCGCGTGAGCAGATGTAGAAAGACCTCGGCGGTGGCGAGCGCATCGCTGCCGGCCCGATGTCGGTGGAAAATCGGAATCGAGAAGTGGCTGGCAACTGTATCAAGGCGATAGTTGGTTAAACCAGGAAACACTCGCCGCGACAACTTGACCGTGCAGAGGTGCGTATTAATCATCCGGTGGCCGGGGTAGACACGTGAGATTTCATGATTCAAGAAGCTGGTGTCAAAAGGTGCGTTGTGCGCAATCAGCACTGCCTCGCTGACGAAATCCAACCACTGAGGAGCGACGTCTGCAAATACCGGCGCGGTCTTGACCATCTCGTTAGTGATCCCGGTGAGTGTGACTACAAAGCGGGGAATAGCAATTTCGGGATTTACCAGCGTCAGAAAACTGTCGACAATGCGTCCCTGACTGATACGGTAGGCCCCCAATTCAATTACCCGGTTAGGGGGCATCTTGGCGCCGGTGGCTTCCAAATCGACCACTACGAAATCCAGATCGTCGAGCAGACGAGACTCGACGTCATCGTTTTGCAGCTCGATCGTTTTCCCGTCGACAAACCTGAACCGCCGATCGTCCTTAACGAGATCGGCGACGAGCAGGCCTGCCAGTTCATCGTCGATGTGCGAAACCTTGAAAACAGCGTCGACGATTTCAGCTGCATTGGCGCGTCCGCCGCAGTCGCGCAACAAGTCGATTGTTTCCTGGACCAGCGTTGAGTCGGAGACGAGGTTTGGATACGGAGTCATCGGGCACCGATTGTAGCACGCATTTATACTTTCGATTGGGGAAGATTGTGCAAACTGAGGATGTGATTGAGAGATTCAGAGCGACCGGGGCGTTGCTTCAAGGCCACTTTGTTCTTACCAGCGGGCTTCATAGCCCCAACTACCTGCAATGCGCCCTGGTGCTACAGCATCCCGCGGAAGCTGAAACACTTGGTCTGGCCATCGCCGAACACTTCAAACAGGACCACATTCAGTTGGTCGCCTCTCCGGCGATTGGCGGGATCGTGATTGGCCATGAAGTTGCCCGCCAGCTCGGTGCGCGGTTCATTTGGACTGAGCGCGAGCAAGGTGAGATGACTCTAAGACGAGGGTTTTCGGTGTCGCCGGGTGAGAGAACTATCGTCGTTGAGGATGTGGTAACCACGGGTGGTTCAACGCGCGACACAGTGAATGCTTTGCAAGTGGCAGGTGCGAACGTGGTTGCGGCGGCTTCGATCATCGATCGTTCTGCAGGCGACGCCGATGTGGGAGTGCCGCGAATCGCTTTGGCTACACTCAATGTGCCATCCGTTGACCCTTCAATCTGCGAGCTGTGTAAGCGAGGCGAAGTTGCAATCAAACCGGGAAGTAGGAAAGGGTAGTCAGTGGTCAGTTGTCAGTTGGCCTTTGGTCTTGGGTCTTCGGATCTGTGCCGAAGGAGACCCATTGGGCTCACCAGAGAAGACAAAAACCAAAGACCGAAAGACCTGTCGAGCTAGAAACAGCCGAGGAAATAAAGAATAAGAGGAAGCCGAACCCATGATACACCACAAACTACTCGCCTTCTGTCTTTGCGTTTGTGTGCTGGGCGGTGCTATTTCAGCGGCTGCTCAGCACACATCAAAATCTCTCAAGAGAGTCGAGACTTTTACGAGCAATTGCTTGCCCAATCCAGATCCTCTCTACGACAGACCTCAGGTTATGCTAGGCCTCGCTAAGATATTGAACGAGTCGATCCCTGAGTACTTAAAAGCAAACAGCAAGGGCTATTATACCGATGCTGAGAACGGGATAGGCTTCTTCGTCGTAGATCTGACGAATCCCTCAAACAAATACGTATCGCTGGGAGACTGTGTCAATTTCATAAATGGGCACGTATACCATGTGGCTCCGCTTCAGTCCGCTTACTCGTTGAGCCAGATCGTGATACTCGAAGATGGGAGATCTAAGGTCTTCAGATCCATTAATTGTCCGAAGCGAGGAGACCGACTGCAAGATGTTATAGATTATCTTGACTCTCACTTAGCAAATGACAAGCAAAAGAATCAAATCATAAATAGGATTCGGCACTACCGGAAGTACGGTTATTACTATTCCATGGATCACGCAGGCTTCAATTGCAAGCAACGATAATTTTCTACACGTGTGAAGAGTGAAATATGCATATAGCGGCATAGTCCCCATGCCGGGTGCTGTTCCTAAATTGCATAGATATCCACGCATCAGTGGTACGTGGAGAAAGACCAACTGACAACTGACCAACCCTTGAATTTCAAACTGACCATTCAATACGACGGCACCTATTTTCATGGCTGGCAGATGCAGGGCGAACTGCGCACGATCCAGGGAGAGTTAACCCGCGCGCTGACGTTGATTGATGGCCGCGAAGTGATAGTTCATGGATCCGGCCGAACCGATGCGGGCGTACACGCGCTTGGTCAGGTCGCCAGCGTTCAAGTCGCGCGAGAGATCACTCCCGAAAAACTTCGCGCGGCGATCAATGGAAACGTAGCCAAAGATGTGCGCGTCATGGATGCGGAAATCGTCCCCGACGACTTTCACGCGCGCTACTCAGCCTTGGAGAAAACCTATCTCTACCGCGTAGTGAACGGTCCGGTGATGCCGCCGTTTTGGCTTCGCTATGCACACCAGGAGGCTCGCCCCCTTGACCTTGAGAGCATGAACACATGTGCCGCGCTATTTGTTGGCACTCATGACTGGACTGCTTTCTCGGCGGCTCAGTCGGACGCCGAAACCAGGATCCGGACCGTTAGTCATCTCGGGGTTTCAGCGCTCTCTGGTGAATGCTTAGGCGGACCTCTGGTCGAAATCAAAGCCAGTGCCAACGGCTTTCTTCGTTATATGGTGCGTTCCATCGCCGGCACTTTGCTGGCAGTAGGTCGGGGCGAAATGGACAAGCAACATATCGAACGAGCCATCGAACAGGGTGATCGGTCGCTGGCCGGAGCAACGGCACCCGCGTGTGGGCTGACGTTATGGTCCGTGCGGTACGACTGACAATCAATTGATTGACACACCTCTGAGTTGAGGCAAGAATACGAGCGGCCCTGGATCCCTTGATCGAAGTTTATGCTATCTGATTTTGCTAAGGTCGTAACTGCTGGAACTCGCGACGAGATGCTGCTTGCATCTATCGCCTGGGACCGTTTGCCTCGCCATGTTGCGATCATCATGGATGGCAACGGACGTTGGGCCGCGCAACGAGGCCAGCCGCGGATCGCTGGACACCGCGCCGGTGTCGAGGCGGTTCGCGCCGCAGTTGATACAGGAGCGCGACTAGGGTTAGGAGCTCTCACGCTGTATGCCTTCTCGACCGAAAACTGGAAACGACCGCGTTACGAAGTCGATGCGCTGATGCGGATGTTGCGACGCTACCTGCGCCTTGAGCTTGATGAAATTGATCGGCAGAACATCAAGTTTCAAACGATCGGCCGCACGGGCGCGTTGGCTGAAAGCGTGCGCAGCGAGATTGCGAAAGCTACCGAGAGAACCGAGAAAAACAAAGGGATGGTATTGACGGTGGCTTTGAACTATGGCGGGCGAGCCGAGATTATCGATGCCTGCCGGGCCGCGGTGCGGCGGTTGCTTGATGAAGGTAATGCGCCTGACGCGCTCACCGAAGAGCGCATAGCGAATGAACTCTATACCCGGAATCTGCCCGAGCTGGACTTGCTCGTGCGTACCAGCGGCGAACTGCGGATCTCCAACTTTCTTCTGTGGCAGGCGGCCTATAGTGAACTCTATGTGACTGAAACTCTATGGCCTGACTTTCGCCGCGCCCACTTGCTCGAAGCCATCGTCGACTACCAGCGGCGCGATCGTCGCTTCGGTGGCTTGAAGTTGGTAGCAAACAAGTGATTGGGATTTTGGATTTTTGATTTTAGATTTGTGATTTTAGATTTGCGATTGATGTCCAGTTCGATAGTGAGAGGGAGTTTGGTGCATGTTTGTTAAACTCGACGCGGCGTTTAAACAAAAATCGCAAATCTAAAATCAAAAATCTAAAATCTGAATGTCTCGCATCATCACGGCCGTCGTTGTTCTGCCCATTCTGATCGCTTCCATCCTGATTTCCTGGCTGCAACCACTATTCGTTGTTCTCGCCGCTGCAGCGATGGTTGGCGGTCTGTTTGAGTTTTATGTTCTGGCGAAGCAACGCGACTTGAAGCCTGACGCGGCCATCGGTTATCTCGCCGCGGCGGGCTTGTTCACGGTCTTTTATTTTAGCGATCCCGGCCCAGGGTCAGATCTGTTGACGATGCAGATGATCCTGCTCATCCTGATCGTGTTTACGGTAGCGACACTGATCGCTGCCACTCTGCGCGGTGCACCGTTTGACAAAATCATTGCCTCAACCGGGGCCACGATTCTCGGCGTTCTCTACGTAGTTCTGACTGGCGGCCATCTGGTGGCCCTACGTACTGGATTCAACCAGGCTCTCTCCGCGGATCTCTTATGTTTCTTTTTTCTGGTCCTGATGGGCTCAGATGCTGGGGCGTACTACGTTGGCAGGGCAGTCGGCAAACACAAACTTGCGCCGTCCATCAGCCCGGCAAAGACCTGGGAAGGTGTTGCCGGCGGACTGCTGGCCGGTTTGCTGATGGCCACAATTGCTCACTTCTGGTTTTTCAGAGAACTACCAATGAAGGTGGCACTTCCGTTGGCGGCCGTGATGACGGTCCTCGGCATTCTTGGGGACCTGACCGAGAGCGCCCTCAAACGGAGCGCTGGTGCAAAGGATGCAGCTAACATACTACCTGGGCATGGGGGTTTACTCGATCGCCTCGATAGCTTGCTCTTCAACGCACCAGTCATCTACTATTTCGGTCGCATCTATTTCAGTGGCTAACATCTTTCGCGAGCAAGACTCGCTCCCCTCCTGGTCGCTAACATGAAACCCACCGGCATTGCTATCCTCGGTTCCACGGGCTCGATTGGCTGCAACACCTTGCGAGTTGTAGAAGCGCTTGGAAGCGATCGCTTTCGGGTCGTCGCCCTGGGCGCCGGTCGTAATGTCAGCGCGCTGGCCGACCAGATTGCTCGCCATTTGCCTGAAATGGTTTCCGTCGAAACGGAGGCCGCAGCGCACGATCTACGCGCCCAGCTCTTCGAAAGAAATCTCGACCTTCCGCGCATCGTTATCGGGGAATCCGGCCTGGTGGAAGTGGCTACACATCCACAGGCGGATACAGTTGTCTCGGCGACTGTCGGCGCCGTTGGTTTCGTACCAACTCTACGCGCGCTCGAAGCCGGTAAGCGGGTCGCCCTGGCCAACAAAGAGACGCTGGTTATGGCAGGCGAGTTGATGACCCGGGCGGCCCGGGCTTCCGGCGCGGAGCTATTACCGGTCGACTCCGAACACAATGCGTTGCACCAGTGTCTGCGAGGAGAAAAGCGCCAGGAAGTTCGGCGTATTGTGCTGACTGCCTCAGGCGGACCATTTCGCACCAAGAACAAGAGCCAGATGCGAGAGGCGACTGTCTCCGATGCTTTGCGTCATCCCACCTGGAACATGGGAGATAAGATCACCATTGACTCGGCGACCCTGATGAATAAGGGACTTGAAGTGATTGAGGCGCATTGGCTCTTTGGGTTCGAAGCTGATCAGATTGGAATCGTCGTTCATCCGGAATCAGTCGTACATTCAATGATCGAGCTGGTCGACGGGTCGGTGATAGCTCAGATGGGCGTTACTGACATGCGGCATGCGATCCAGTATGCGCTGACGTATCCCGAACGACACCCCTGCGAACTACCTCCGCTCGACCTAACCGCGTTGGCAACACTCCACTTTGAAGCCCCGGACCCTGATCGTTTTCCTTGCATAGCTCTTGCCTATCGAGCGCTTCGGGAAGGTGGCACGCTTCCGGCAGTACTGAACGCAGCTAATGAAGAAGCGGTGAAGGCGTTTATTGACGAGCGCATCTCTCTGACTGATATCCCTCGCGTAATAGAGTTGGCAATGGATCAACATACGACCCATCCTGCCCTCGATCTCGAAACCGTCCTCAAAGCTGACCGAGAAGCGCGCCTGGCCGCTAACGTGGAAATAGAAAAGCTAGCAAAACCTTCAGATCTGCTGGCCGGACACACTGTTTGACGTGCGCTTCTCCGCAGTCGTACACTCGATTGCGGCAACCCGCGATGAGGGTGATGAAGTCTAAGAGGCTGCTTGCTATGTTGTTAACCCTTACAGGAAAGAGAAATTAGATGCCCGTTACTGCTACCCATATTTTGGCGTTCATCTTTATTCTTGGTGCGGCGGTCGTGCTTCACGAGTTCGGCCATTTCATTGTCGCAAAACTCTTTAAGATCCGTGTGGAGACGTTTTCCGTCGGTTTCGGCCCGCGGCTGTTTGGCAAGAAGTGGGGACACACTGACTATCGTGTTTCGGCCATTCCGCTGGGAGGGTACGTAAAACTCGGTGGCGATGAGTCAAACTCACCGATCGAAGGGGCCGGGGCTTCGGATATCCCCGAGCACGAGATGTTCAATCTTCGACCGCGCTGGCAGAGGATTCTGGTCGCCCTGGCTGGGCCCGTGATGAATGTCATCACGGCACTGACCATACCATTTGCCGGTGCCCTAATGTACGGCGTTCCCATGACACCGGCACCGGTTGTGAGCTCTATTACCAGGGGAGGAGCCGCCGAGGTAGCCGGGTTGCAGACCGGGGATCGAATCGTTGCATTCAACGGAACTGAGAATCCGAAGTGGAACACCATTCGGGGCGACGCCCTGCTATCACCCGGTCATCCCTTGCAGTTAGTTGTCGAACGTAATGGCCAGCGCGTACCGCTCACGCTAACACCCACTGCGGTTACTGAAGACGGAGAAACAGCCGGCTACTTAGAGTTTGTTCCTGACTACGGAAAACTCCCAGTGGTGGTGGTCGAAGTTGTGCCTAATACGCCAGCCTCGGAAGTCGGGCTGCAAATACGTGACGTCATTGTCAGGGTCAATGGAGAACCAGTCCACAGTGCGGAGCAAGTTACTCAGTTCATCCAAAATCATAAGGGTCAGCCAGTCACCCTGACGATTAGCAGGAACGGGCAACAGCAGGACATTACCGCCACGAGTCGGAAGGTTGACGGAAGGGAGCGATTAGGCGTCAAACTCGATGAGGAAATTCCACTGCAACATGCTGGTTTGGTGGCGGCCGCGAGTTACGCAGTCAGTAGCAATGTGGAAATTATGCGTTTGACCGGTAAAGCTTTGGGGCAGGTGGCGACCGGCCAGCGCTCGGCCCGGAACACTTTGTCCGGACCGATCGGAATTTACAACGCTGCTGCGGCATCGGTCGAAAGACTCGGTTGGGCCGGGGTATTCGGCATGCTGGGGTTCCTCAGCCTTAATCTTGGCATCTTCAACTTGTTACCAATCCCGGTACTGGATGGCGGGACAATTTTCCTGGCCTTGCTTGAAGGTTTACTGGCGACGATTGGTCTGAAGTTGTCGATGACCGTGCGCGAGCGCATTCAGCAAGTCGGTTTTGTGATGGTCATCCTTTTGATGGTCTTTGTGCTCTCCAACGATCTCATAAAGCAGTTTTCGAGCAGCTCCAGCAACAATAAACCAGCGGCTACGGAGCCCGCTAAATAAGGTGTCCAAAGTCCAACGTCCAAAGTCCAATGTCTGGTTCGGAATAGGACTTTGGACATTGGACTTTGGACGTAGTTGATATATGCGAAAGTCTCGAGCAGTAAAAGTCAAAGACTTACAGATCGGTGGCGGCGCGCGGGTCGTGGTTCAGTCCATGACCAAAACCGACACCGCTGATGTGGGCGCCACCGTGGCCCAAATTGAGGATATGGTGCGCTCCGGATGCGAGATTGTGCGTCTGGCCGTGCCGGACAATGACGCCGCCGTGGCGCTGAAGGAGATCCGCAAGCGGGTACCGGACGTGCCGATCGTTGCTGACATTCACTTCCACTACAAACTTGCGCTGTTGGCTCTGGACGCAGGTATCGACAAGCTTCGATTGAATCCCGGCAACATCGGGAAGCACGAACGCATTGTCGAAGTTGTCCGCGCCGCGCAAGCGCAAAAGGTTCCGATCAGGATTGGCGTAAATGGCGGCTCGCTGGAAAAGGACTTACTGCAAAAGTACGGCACCGCGACGCCGGAAGCGATGGTTGAGTCGGCACTTCGCCACATCCAGATCCTTGAAGACCTGGGTTTCACTGACACGATAGTTTCGCTCAAAGCTTCGGACGTGCATCGCACGGTTGACGCTTACCGATTGCTCGCTCAAAAAGTTGATTACCCGTTTCATCTGGGTGTGACCGAGGCGGGCACGGCTTTTACCGGCACAGTAAAATCCGCCATCGGCCTGGGCATTTTGCTGAACGAGGGCATTGGCGACACGATTCGTGTATCACTTGCCGCCGAGCCGCAAGAAGAAGTGCGCGTCGCCTGGGAAATTCTCAAATCGCTGGAGCTGCGTACGCGCGGAGTCACGGTAGTGGCCTGTCCCACCTGTGGCCGGCTTGATGTCGACAACTTCGTCGAGATCGTGACTGAGATTGAGCGCCGGCTGGCCCATGTTGAAGAGCCGTTGCACCTTTCGATCATGGGGTGCGCGGTGAACGGACCAGGCGAGGCCCACGATTCACAACTCGGCGTGACCTTCGGCCGCGGCGTCGGCATGATTTTCAAAGACGGCGTGCCAATGCGAAAAGTTGCCGGTGAAGACATCGTCGAAGCTTTTGTCATGGAAACTGAAAAACTCCTGGCCGAGATTGAGGCGAAAAAGACAACTGCCGAACCTGTGCTGGTAAGCTAAGTAATTACCCATCATTCAAGCCACCATTAATCTTCCCTCGCGGTAGTTCAGACACGGGCCAATCTAAACGAAGCGCCGCCTGCGTATCTTATTACGAGGTCCGGCATACTTACATCCTGGTTTTTGTGATGAACCGGAGTGAGACAACTTTGATGAGGAGGTTTCCGTGAAGACATCTAATAAATCCATTAATGCTATGAAAGGGAATTCGTTGATTAAGGCACTCTTTGGAGGCCTTCTCGTGGCCGCATTTAGCTTTGCCTCGATCGCCACTGGGGCTGGACCCGCTCAAAACAAAGCGAAGAAGGCTTTCGCTGACTGGAAAGCTGCGCAGGAGGCCGTCGCGGCAGCAAAAGCAAAGCTCACCGATGCTCAAAAGGATTTACAGAATGCGATGACCGCAGTCGCCAAGAGCGGCGGGAAAGCCACCGAGGCGCAGGAAACGGCGCTTGCTCAGGCGCGCGCAGCGGTCGCCGCGGCAGAGGCGGCTCTTCGCGAAGCCGAAAAGCAGGAACTGGCGGCAAGGGTGGCGCTGGAAAACGAAATCGCTGAACTTCCGGATGGTCCGTTGAAGGACCAGTTGAAGAGGGAGCGTAACTTCCCCTCGCTGGTGACCGCCAACGGTCTTCATACGGTTAGGTTCGACACGCCGAGCGGCCAGTTGACTGTGACCCTTCCGGACGACGTGAGGGCTGGGGATACGATTTCCGGTACGGTGATCGCTGAGCTAAAGGGGCAGACGAAAGAGGAGCGCTCAAAGAACCAGAGTGAGCTCAGCGGTCTGGTTATAGAAATTGCCGGCAAGCGTGTCGAGCCTTTTTCCGGCGACCCTCAAAAAGAACGCGAGAGTGTGATCCAACAGACTTTCTGGATCTATCACGTAGCCAAGCCTGAGATTGAGCCCGCGCAAAACTCGGCTGCGACCTCGATCCCTCTTCCGATCTCTCTAGTAAACAGTGCCGGGGAGAAACTTGCGCAGACCACAATTCCGGGATCGAATTCACCGGGCTCGCCCGATGGACGTCCAGAGACGACCTTCAACATCCCTCCTTTAGGGCAGACGGGAAGATTGATCGTGATCACTGGACCATTTGATGGGAATTCTTCTAACACCACTCTCAATGCTTCAGCGTTGCGAACCACTGGGCAGGATTCCGAAAAGAGCAATGAGAACGTTTCCAGCCGGTTTGGTTTGCTGGCCGAATCACCACGCCGAGCGGTCTTTTCGAGTCCGCAAAACGTCACCGGTCCGATTCAGATCCGCGTGAGCGAAGGAAACAAGGAAACGACCGGGACCTACCGCAATGTGGGGGTGAATCTGACCGCGCCAAAAACGAAACTGCTCAAGGGCGAGCAGACGAAGTTGACGGTTGAGGTCAGCGGACTCCAGGGTATCAAAGAACCGGTGCCGCTCACGCTCGATTCGCGAGGTGTGATCACAATGGAGGGTGGCACGAATCAGCCCCTGGTAATTCAGCCTTCCAAGGTTGGGGCCGACGGCCGCTATTCGACAACTCGCGGAATTACGGGCGTCCAGACCGGTGACTGGACCGCCACGGCAACTGTGGTGATCGATTCGACTCCGAGAGCAGCGCCAAAGCCCTGATCGAGGCAGGGTTCTTCAGGTTTGGGCCATTGAAAGAAACAGAGCGTCGGTGGCGGGTTTGCGGTTTACGTTTACGATGAGCTGTTCGCGGAGCTCCTCAATTCGGGAGATCCATGAGGTGGCGCTGCGACTGTCAATTCGCTCGCTTATCTTTTGTAACTGGGGAAGTACATCTGCGTTGATTACTTTTCCCGAATTGACTCCGAACGAGAGCATCAGGGCATCGCGAATCAAGGTTTCCAACAACTCCAACCCAAACTCATACTCGTCCTTATGTTTCGCCTCGTTCATCTCTTCAGCAAGTCGCAGCAGACGAGCATGATCTCCGGTAATGGCCAGCGCATTCAGCACCTCCAGCATCGCGTCTCGCCTCTCCTTGAAACTTTCCAGGTCGCCCGCAAGTGCCCTTCCGATGCTGCCGTTGCCGGCGCGTGCTCTTAGCCCTGCCTCTGCCGGAGTCGCAAGTTTGCTCCTCAACAAGTGTTGTTCGATCTCCGCCGTAGTCAGCGGCGAGAATCTAATTGCCTGACAGCGCGAGCGAATTGTTGGCAGCAGCATGGCGGGCCGCGAGGTGATGAGAATGAGGTGGGAAGTGGGTGGCGGTTCTTCCAGGGTCTTCAACAGCGCGTTGGCCGATTGCTCATTGAGTTTGTCGGCGTCGTCCACGAGAAATATCCGCGCCCTGCCTTCGAATGGTCGAAAGTTGGCCTCACCTTCGATTAGGCGCATTTGCTCAACCAACAACACCCGCTTGGGCGCAACCACCATCCCCACATCGCCGTGATCGGTCCAGATGATTTTCTTCCAATCATCCGAGTCTTCCGATTGGGGAAAATTGAACCGAGACATTCGCACACACGCCGGGCAGTTGCCGCATGCCTCTACTCCTTGTGGATCCCGACAGTTGAGCGCCTTGGCTATCTCCAGGGCAAAGAGCTTTTTCCCAACGCCCTCTTCGCCAGTAAACAGCAGCGCACCGGGCACCCGCCCGGATTCGAGCATTCGTCTGAGTAGCTGTTTTACCCGTTCGTGACCGGTGAGTTGATCAAACATCTTCTTATAGTGGTTGGGTCTGGCGAGATCCGACCGCCGCCGGCTTTCTTGAAACTATCTGGCCCCTGGCCTCCAGAAAAGGAACGACTATCTCTTTCACACGTTCGTGAGTTTCTTCGACCGGCCCATTCGTGGTGATGATACGAAAGCGATCCGGTTCCCTCTCCGCCATACCCAGGTAGGCTTCGCGAACCCTGTTATGAAATTCAGCATCCTCCAGGTCGAGGCGATCGCCCTGGGGTTTAGCCTCCAGCCTGCGCCGGGTTCGCACAGCGGATTCGATGATGGGCAGATCAAACAACAACGTCAGATCGGGTGTAAGGCCTTCAGTAGCGAGTTGGATAATTTCGGAGATTAACTTTGCCGAAAAACCTCGACCCGCACCTTGGTAGGCTCTGGTGGCGTCGGCGTAACGGTCTGAGAGCACGATCTGTCCGGCTGCCAGCGCTGGTCGCAAGACGCGGCGCACATGCTGCGCCCGGTCCGCTGCAAAGACCAGCAATTCCGCAAGCGGATCAACCTGTTCCTGAGCGTCGAGCAAGGCGGCGCGCAAGCGTAAGCCGACAGATGTTCCTCCCGGTTCGCGAGTGACCAGCACCTCACAGCCTTGTGAACTCAGAAAGTTAGTCAACAACCTCAATTGGGTCGACTTACCGCTGCCGTCTATTCCTTCGAAGGTGATGAAGGTTCCTGCCACAGGTTCTCATGCTCCCAGTTGAGACCGGGGTCGCTGTCGTTCCCCATTCTGCAAGTAATGCTAAGTGTTCGGGCGAGAGTGTAAACGAATCTTACGATTGGCGCGAGTCGGCGGTTTCCCGGGCAGACTGGTGAGGATCAACTGCACCGCGAACATCCCGCGCGTGCGAGATGGTGGAGATGGCGTGCTTAAAGATCAATTGTTCCAGTGAACCTGATTCCAGGAGGACTGAGAATTTATCGAAGCTTTTGATTTTCCCGGACAACTTCGCGCCAGTCACGAGATAGACTGTCACGGTCGTTTTCTCGCGTCGAATTGTGTTCAGGAATGCGTCCTGAATGTTTTGCTGAACAGGTTTCCCGTCTGACATGGATCCCACCTTGAGCCGTCAAAATTTAGGGGGGGACTGTTGACTCAGATTACAACAACCGACGACGGCGGAACAAGAAATACGAGGCAAAGTAGTAGGCAGATTAGGAAGGTGGCAGGTTCCGCACGGCTATGCCGCCCTCCAGTGCGGTAAGGCTCCGCCTTACCGGAAAGGATCAAGTCTACGGTAAGGCGGAGCCTTACGGGCCGACGGAGGCATAGCCTCAATAAGATTGGGTGGTCTGCGGTAAGGCGGAGCCTTACCGCACTGGGGGCGGCAAGCCCCAGTCGAAGGAAGCCGCACTTCGGGGAAGCCGCTAAAACGCAACCGGATATCGTTAACGCTTTACGAACCTGAGCAGATTCTCCAGAAGTAATTTTTCATCACCAAACCCTTCACACCAGACAACGCCGGGTTCGCGACGAAACCAGGTCAATTGTCGTTTTGCATAGTGACGAACATCCAGCTTTGTCTGCTCGATGGCGCTGGCCAGATCTCTGCGTCCTTCCAGGTATTCAACAACTCGACGGTAACCGTGGGCACCGAGCGCGTTCGAATTTGGGGGTACACCTTTGGCAAGCAGGTCCCTAACTTCCTCCACCAGACCGGCCGCAAAGTGCATCTCAGTCCGCACATTGATGCGCTCGTAGAGTTCATCGCGTGGTGGGCTAATAACGAAGACCTGTAGCCTTTGCGCAATTTCGGGTGGTTCCGGGCGGGACTCCATTTGCTCAGACATGGGAAGACCAGTCTGTAGGCGGACTTCGATAGCGCGTTGCACCCGGGGCCAGTCGCGTGGGTACAACTCTTCCGCCATCTCAGGATCGAGCCGCTCGAGAACCCTATAGAGATGTTCAGTTCCGCGCCGTTCCCGAATTCGGTTAAGGCGCTGACGCAGTTTCTCGTCGGTGGGGGGACTAGGAAAGAAGGGCCGCCGCAACGCGCGTAAGTAGAGCCCTGTGCCGCCGACCAGGAGCGGCACTCGGCCGTGGCTTTCGACTTCGGCAATTGTCTTCGCAGCCTCACGTGCCCAATCTCCCGCGGTGTAGTTCACTTGCGGGGAAACGAAATCGATCAAGTGATGCGGGACACCCTGGCGCTCCGCAACCGGAACCTTGGCGGTAGCGATTTGAATGCCCTGGTAAACCTGAACTGAATCGCAGTTAATGATCTCGCCATTGAGTTGGAGAGCCAGGGCAATTCCGAGTGTGCTCTTGCCTGATGCGGTGGGTCCGACAATAGCAATGACAGGTCTGGGAGGCTTGTCTGAGCTCACGCGCCTGAGGATAGCATGCGAAAAAGAATTACCGCCCAGATGAGGACAAGCAGAATGAGAGCGCCAATGATCTGGTTGCGAGAGAAGCGCACTAAGACCTATGCGTGTGACATGCTCTAAAGCTCGAAAACTGTACCGGCTTTTAAACGAAAGCCCGGAAGCAGAGGTGAGGAAATTTCATCAATTCCACTCAACGTCGCGACTTCTTCCAATGTTGCCTTCTGCAAATGAAAGATCAGAACCGACTGCTTCTCGCTGTCAACAATCCAATATTCTTTCACCCCATACTTTGCGTAGAGCTGCCGCTTTACAGAAAGATCACGGCGGCGATTCTCAGATCCGGCTGACAGTATTTCGACTACGATATCCGGAGCGCTGATGATTGTCTGCTCAGAGGTCACCGCGGTCCAGCGATCGCTCCGAACGAAGACAAGATCGGGAATTACTGCGTCGTAGTCGCTGAAGATTACGCCTGTGCCAGGAACCAGTATGCCCACGGGATTCTCTCGGAGATATGAGCCAAGTTCCATTTGAAGATTGTGAAGGACGCGTTGGTGAGGAATTCCGGGTGCGCGGGATACAAAGAGTTCTCCTTCGATAAGTTCGTAACGGTTATTGTCATCAGGGCAGGCGTCGAGATCCGCTACGGTCAAGCGAGGCTCAATTCGAGTTGTCACCTGTGACCTCCTGGCTGATAGGGTAGTGTGAGGAACGACTTAGGATAGTACCAGTAGGTGCCAAACTCAAATCCGAATGATCTTTCAACCAGGATCGGGTGTGTTTGTGTGCTGGTAGTTAGACTGTTTACCTTCGGTAGACGCGCCAGTAGAAATACTCTTCCTCTACCGGCGGATGGAACCCTAAGGCCAGCGCTCGGTCTATCTTTTTCTGGCCGCGTTCAGGTTGCGGGAATACATTGCCGCCGGGACCCGACCATTCTGGCGGTTGTGGGACATGTTCACCATACTTCAAGCGCACTCCCACAGCGTAGAGAGCCGGTGGATACTCCTGGCCTGCCGACTTCTCCAGCCACGCGTAACCCCCAAGAACATCAGCTTGGCAGGGCCACAATACGAACTCGCCAATCTGCTCACAATGGTTCTCCGTCCAACGAGCCAGTTCATATTGCGCATTGGCGTCTCCGGCGTTAGCTTTCACAGTCAGAACCCAACTAGGCGCATACACCGCCAGGAAGAGAATGACTACCAATGAAGCGGAGACGGACCCTGAAATCAAAAAAGCCTTCCGACCCTTTGACAAGAAAAAAAGCGGAATACCGATCAGCAAGATTGGAATTATTATTGGCAGGAAGCTAACCGGCATAATCTGTGCAGCGCGCTTCAGCGACCACACTAGTATAGCTTAGTCACTTCTATTCCCGAGTAATAAGTCTTGAGAATTTGTGCGTAACTTAGGCCCTGGCGAGCGAGGCCGTACGCGCCCACCTGGCACATACCGACGCCGTGACCCCAGCCGCGACCGGTGAAGACGAAGCTGGTCACGCGCCCGTTGGAATCATACTTGCGATCGATGACAAAGAGTTGTTCGCGCAGTCCCAGAATGGATCGGATGCGGCCGCCGCGCACGTGAGCGATACCCTGGTCGCCGATGACTTCCAAATCGATGGCTCGCCGTGAAGTCCCTCGCGCAGCCACGCGCAGGTCAGTGATGGGTCCAATGCCACGCGCCGCGCGCGCGAGGCGGGCCTGAATCTGCCCCAGTGATAGTTCAGTGGTCCAATTTGTGAAGGGCGAAAACCTCTCGGCCGAAGCGCCGTTTGGGGCTGGACGCACCTCAAGATAGTCGACCTCACCACTCGCATTTACATGAAAGACAACCGGCTCGCCGCCCACCAGAGCCACCGAGGCCACCGGAAATATGCTCTCCCCGATCTGCCGAAACAAATATGAGTCCGTTCTGACTTTGATGGGCTGGTCTTTTCCTTTGTTGGATCGCAAGACCAGGGCGCCATCAACAGTCGGTCTGGCCGTCCCTTTTTGCAACTGCAAAAGTAAACGGGCATCAAGCAAACGCGAGATGGTGTGAAGGGTGCG
>JAMQPI010000045.1 GCA_023717565.1 Pyrinomonadaceae bacterium
ACTAAAGAGGAGAAAGGTGCAGCCCTGCTGGACATGATGAGGCGGGAAGAGAATGTGTACTCCAAAGCCCGCTTTCTCTTTGACCTCAAATTCTACTGGGTGGACGGTGCGGAGTTCGAGGCGACGTCGATTCTGAAAGATTCTAAGGCGGAGTCACTGGCTCGTGAGATCTCTGCCCAGGTGCTTCTTGACGTTACGGGGATGAAGTACTACGAGGAGATTTATGCCGCGGCGGTAGAGGCACCTTTAGAAAAGCAAGCCGGCTTTGCGCAGTTGCTGCTAAGGAAGAGAGAGCCGGAACCGGAAGGTCGCGTTCTGCGATATGCGTTCGCGGTCATTCAAGCTCAGCGCGCGGGCCCCACGGATAGGCCTGATCAGGGTTACGGGTTAGCAGTTTCTATCGGGAACTATCTTGGAACGGAGTTCGCGAAACAATCCGACCCAAAGTATAAGACGGAGAACGGCAGCGCTCACCCCGCATTTTTCATCGATACGGTCGAGAATGCTTTGAGATGGTGGGAAAGTAATAAAGGTGCTTACCCGCAATGACCTTTCAAGTTTGCGAATGAGATTGACGTGCTAGAAGGCTGCTTGTCCCTCAACCTGACCTAGTTTACTCAGTTTGCCGATTCTTCATTCGTAATCAAATCGTCTAACTCGGGGTATTCCGCATTGATGACCTCCAGCAGTTCCATTTGAATCCTCCCAATAGACAAACCTACACCTCTCTTAATCCGTTCACATTCCTCCTCAGAGCATCCAGCTTGGGCGATGTTAAAGGCTGCCGTCAGTTCCCTGATTGCCGCTAAGCCATGATCACGCATCTTGGTTGCGTCGTTCTTGTTCATCACTGCCCTTAATTCCTACATTCCTATTTCTCGTTTCCGGGCGGGTTGAATGCCAGCTTCTCCTGAGCGACGTCTACATCCACTTGAGGCTTGTACGTCGTAGTCGTTTCCGTCTCAAAGGTATCGAACTTGCGCGTCTGAAACATCTTCACAATCATCAGACTCTCTTTATCTAACCAGAGCGTTAATGTCGTTTTGGGGAACTCTGTTCCCTCAATCCTGTAGGCGTTGCTTCCGTTAACTTCCTCCTCGCCAATGAACTTCAACTCTGAAAAAGATTTGATTCGATTGCCTATCACCATCTCAGGCATTAGTAGAGTCGGAACCGTCGTCGAAACTAACGATGACACACCGGCGGCCCCGGCCAGAGCATGATGCAGGTTCTTAAAGCTCTTCACGCCTGGCTTGATGGACCACCAGGTATTGACGGATTCCGCGTCCCTCCAGATTATGTAACGATTCCACTTTTCGTCATCGTGGTAACGGTTTCTAAACTCGAATCTAAAACCTGAGGGCCTGACAAAAGCAGTGGAGAAGGGGTTGATGACTGTGCGGCGCCCGGTGGTTCTAATAAAGATCGTCCTGACTTCGCCCTCATCCACGTAACGATTGCACGAGGCGTAAGCTGAAATCATGCGATCCACGATTTGCTGGGCCGAGGGTGATTGAGCCTGATAAGAATTAGTAACACCCGCGTACAGGAAAAGAACCAGAACTAAGGTTAGAAGCTGTCGCATGATTCCGATCCTCCTATCTAGCTGATTCCGATGCGGCATTTGTTCTGCTCGCCGCGGCCACTCCTACTTCCCAGGTGAATAATCGGTCAGCCGCATAAACACCCGCTCGGGAGGTTTTGCGAGGATTTTGCCGTCGGCTTCACTGGCGTCTCGGATCTTGATCCAGTCGGGATCTGCCCGGAACGCGTTCCAGTTCTTCTCGGCCGCCTCCTGGCTTGGGTGTGAGATGACGTAGATCAGCGTGGTGTCCTTGCGCGCGTCGTCGGTCGGGATCCAGTACATTTCGTTGGTCATCCCATGCTTCTCGAAAAGTTTCATCGTGTGATCGGCAAACCGCTTGTTCAATGCGGGTAGTCGTCCGGGCAGCGTGGTGTACGTTCGCAGCTCATAGATCCTGGTATTCGCTTTTTTCGCCTGCCCCACCAACATCCCTGTCCAAAACGCTCCGAGACCCACCGCCAATACTACGCCAGCACCTATCACGATCCGGTTCGCTTTCATGGCGAAGCCCTCCTTGGTTCTTGAAATTGAATAACTTGATGCTTCACTGCCATTGTTTGGCCTGAGCCGAGTTGACTGGGACGCCTGGTCTTGCTCCTCAGTCTTTATATAGCCGTTCCGCTTTTTTGAGACTCATTATTCGCGGTTTACCTTTTGGCGCGCAGGTCACGACAACAATATCTTCGCGGCAGTCACGTCCGGCCCAGCCGTAATAGTGCTTCAGGTTGTACGCCTTACTCAACGCCAATGAAAATGTCGCACGGCCAACGCCCGAACGCGGTAAACGGTAAACCGAGTACGGATCATAAGTTGAACAACACCGGCATCCACCCGTTTGTCCCAAGCAGTGGAGACCAGTGATCTCAGACTTCCCGTCACCGTCAAGGTCTGAAAGAGCAGCCAGCTCGAATGTGTCGGACTTGAAGACGTTAACGGGATAACCAGTCTTATCCATTGACAGGACGTGCAGACTCCCTGGGTCGCTACCAAGGGCTTCGCCAAATACGAATAGCATTGGTCTGCCTAAGCTATCTCTTAGTTTAGGTGCCAGATAGAGGTAGTTGGACTTGAGCAGGTTATCAGCGATCACCTTCTGATCTAAAGATCCATCAGTGAGTTTGACGACCCCGCCGGGAACAGAGAGAGTGAAGTCGGGTCGGCCTGGTACTTTGATTCGCAGTCGAACATCGCGTTCCGCATCGCTAATCAATCCTTCTAAAACAAGCGTGTACGCATCGCCGCGTTTGAACCAATGAAGGTCTGTTGTTTCAATGGGTCGCCACTCGACACTTTTCGACTGAGTAGCCCGTATCGGCAAAAGCAACAGAAGGAGTAATAGGTGTGCGCTCATGTATTCCTCTCACGATGCCGCCGTACGTTGAGTTTCTAAACCTCAGTTAGGTGGTTGATGTCCTGACGACGTCCTGGAAAACTTCGATTCGGACTTAGAGTACTCTGCGGTTTATTACTTTGCCCAGCCCATCGGCGATCTGCATCGACGCTGGAGTGTTACTGGTCCAGATCATTAGCCGAAGTCGCAGAATTGTTACGGCTCGCCATTGACCGGGAAATGTCCCAGGTGAAGTCGATTTGCCCGTTGAGTTTTTAGAACCCGGTCGCTACCGCTCGCGGTTCTGACGTTAGGCGCTGGCGCTGAGGGAGTGGCGTTCGAGTTTGAGGTAGAGACCGCGGCGAGTGAGCCCTAGTTCGCGGGCCGCGCGCGAGATGTTGCCGCCGTGTTTGTGCAACGCTGCCGAGATCATCCGGCGCTCGACTTCCGCCAGGGCATCGGCGAGCGTTACATGCTGGCTGGAAACAGGTGATCCGAGCGTGGCTACCGTAGCCGGAGGAGATACTGGAGAAGATGTACGTTTTAGTTCCGGTGAGAGTTGTTCCGGAGTGATCGTGGTCCCGTCTTCGGAGCGGGCCACAATGCGCTGAATCTCGTTACAGAGCTGGCGCACGTTGCCTGGCCAGTCGCCAACCATCAGCAGATCCACCGACTGCGGAGTGATCTGGATGTCCTTTCGGCCAAACTTCGAAGAGTAGTGGTTGATGTAGTAGTTAACTATCGTCGGGATTTCAGAGCGTCGCTCACGTAGCGGCGGGACGCGCAATCTGATCACGTTCAGTCGATAGTAAAGGTCTTCGCGGAACCGGCCCTGGGCCACCATCTCCTCCAGGTCAGTGTTGGTGGCGGCAATGATACGTACGTCGACTTTGATCGGTCGCTGCTCGCCCAGCGGTTGAATCTCACCTTCCTGCAAAAAGCGCAACAACTTCGGCTGCAGGTCCAAAGGCAGATCTCCAATCTCGTCGAGGAAGAGAGTGCCGCCCGAAGCGGTGCGAATGACACCTTGCGAATCCGTAACAGCGCCGGTAAACGAGCCCCGTCGATAGCCGAAAAGATAGCCCTCGGAAAGTTCCTTGGGTACCGCGGTGCAGTTGAACGGCACAAAGACCCGGGATCGGCGCGTCGAGATGGCATGAATTGCTCTGGCGACCAGTTCCTTGCCCGTACCCGATTCGCCGGTCACTAACACCGTCACATCTGACGAACGGATCTTGTGCACTTCTTCCACGAGCCGGGTCATTGCCGGACTCGAATGGATGAACCCGGGCATTAAACTCGACCCCGCAAGTTCGTCCGGCTGTTGTTGTCCCGTGCCTTTCTGTTGCCCCGCGCGCAAGGCGCAAACATCCATCCCCAAACCAACGACGCGCAGGAGCAGGTCGATCGACATACCACTCGGCAGCTTGGCCCGGCTGCGAGGCGAAATGTAGAGAATCGCGGGCGGAGCATTGGATGATTTAAGCACCGTGATCGCCGCGTCGTGCTTTTTCGAATAGTGCTCACGACGTTCGTCGCTGTCCAACTGATCCAGGTCTTCGGCGATTCGCGCGCCTTCTGCCGGCGTACAGCCGTG
>JAMQPI010000692.1 GCA_023717565.1 Pyrinomonadaceae bacterium
CTTTGCGCGGTTCGGTCAAAGATGAATTAGGAGCTTCGATTGTCGGCGCTACAATCACAATCATCGATGCGAGCGGCGCCACAAAAACGGCAATAACGAATGGAGAAGGCGTCTATACGATTGGTGGATTGACGCCGGGCAAATACTCTGTCGTGGCCGCTGCGGCCGGATTTGCGCCATCGGAACAGACAGAAGTCGAAGTGGCAGCCGGCCAACGGCAATCTTTGGATATTACGCTGCAGGTTACGATTGAAGACCAAAAGGTGACGGTGGCCGCGGAAACTCCACTCAGCACTGATTCCACCAACAACGCCAACCAGACAATCATTTCTGGCCAAGACCTGGATGCTCTGCCGGACGACCCAGAAGAACTGGCCGCTGCTCTGCAGGCTCTGGCTGGCCCATCAATGGGTCCGAACGGAGGTCAGATCTTCATTGACGGGTTCTCAGGTGGAAGGATGCCACCTAAGGACTCGATTCGCGAGATCCGTATTAACCAGAACCCCTTCTCAGCCGAAAACGAACAGGCTTCAGGTCGCATCGAGATTCTCACCCGCCCTGGCACAGACAAACTTCGCGGCACTTCGTTCTTTAATTTCGAGGACGAGAGTCTTAACTCGCGCAATCCGTTTTCGAGTAGTCGCACGCCGTATCAAATCCGCAACTTTGGAGGCAATCTGGGGGGGCCAATAGTCAAGAAGAAGGCGTCCTTTTTCGTCGACTTTGATCGTCGCGAGACTGACGATAACGAGTTGGTGAATGTCAGAACCCTCGATGAGAATCTGAATCCTGTAGATCAAGCCTTCGGCGTAGTCGTACCTCGCCGGAACCTTAGTTTCAGTCCTCGCATCGACTACCAGATCAACACCAACAACACTCTGGTAGCGCGTTACAACTATAACCGGTTCAAAACTGACAACAGCGGCGTCGGCGGTTTCTCGCTCCCGGAGCGTGGCTACGAAACGTTTACCACATCGCAGAGCTTCACCCTTACTGAGACGGCGATACTTAGTGCGTCAATGATCAACGAGACGCGTTTTCAGTATTCGCGTAACCGCACCGAGAGCCTCGGCGACAACACGGTTCCAGTGCTCAATGTAAGCGGGGCTTTTATTAGCGGCGGTTCACAGGTAGGGCACGCTGTCAACAGTAATAACCGGTGGGAACTGCAAAACTTCCTCGCGTGGCAAAAGGGCACTCACGCAATCAAGATTGGTGGTCGCTTACGCGGAGTGAGCATTACCGATAGCAATCCAAATAACTTCGGCGGTACCTATGTTTTCACCGGCGGCTTTGTTCCCACGCTGGATGCGAACAACATGCCCATTATCACCCAGCCAGAATTCGTTGATAGTCTCGAGCGATACCGTCGCACATTGCTGGGACAGGAACTCGGCCTGACACCAACTCAGATCCGTGCGATGGGCGGGGGCGCTTCACAGTTTAGTATCTCGAGCGGTGATCCTGGGGCCAGCGTGAGTCAGATTGATGCCGGCCTTTATGTCCAGGACGATTGGCGTGTTCGCCCCAATCTCACCCTCGGTGTCGGTCTACGTTACGAAAACCAGACTAATATTCACAGTCCACTGGATCTTGCTCCGCGCGTTTTTATGGCCTGGTCGCCAGGCGCTGCCGATTCCGCGCGCCCGCCGAGCATGGTGATCCGGGCTGGCGCCGGGGTTTTCTATAATCGGTTTAGCGAGGGCAACACACTCAACGCGAATCGTTTCAATGGGGCTATTCAACAGCAGTTCTTTGTTACGGAGCGTCCGGTGTATGAAACTGTGAACGGCGTCCCGATATTTGTTCCTCCGTTACCAAGTGCACTGGATGCGTTTCCGAATTTGCCGCCGACCGCGATAACCGACCTGGATCCGCGCCAGATCACCTGGCAAGTGGCTGACGATATCCAGTCGCCGGCGGTTTACGTAGCCGGAGTTCAGGTCGAGCGCCAACTGCCCCATCGAACCACGTTGTTTGCGGGTTTTTACACCATTCACATAAACCACGTCATTCGGGCCCGCGATATCAATGCGCCACTGCCGGGTTCAATTACGGCGCTCAATCCAGGTGGCACGCGCCCCTTGGGCAACATCGGCGACATTTACCAGTATGAGTCGAGTGGCCGCTTTGATCAGAACCAGATGTTCATTGGTTTCAACAACCGGTTCAATAGGACCATCTCATTCTCAGCAAACTACTCGCTGAGCAAGACACAGAACGATACTGACGGTCAGGGAGGCGGTATGTTTCCCGTCAATTCCTACGACCTGACTGGAGAATACGGTCGCGCAGGATTTGACGTTCGTCATCGCTTCAATTTCTTTGGGACGATAAATTTGCCGTGGCAAGTTAGTTTGAATCCGTTCATCACGGCGACATCAGGTCGACCGTTCAATATCACTACTGGCCAGGACACTAATCTTGACCGACTGTTCACTGAGCGTCCATCGTTAGCGCCTGACGGAGTCGATTGTAACAACCTCCCGGCGAACATCGTGTGTACGTCCTTGGGCAATTTCAATCTGCGTCCAAATCCGGGCGAGACCTTGATACCTCGCAACTTTGGCGA
>JAMQPI010000710.1 GCA_023717565.1 Pyrinomonadaceae bacterium
GCTTCACCAATCTCCAGTTCCGAGACCAGGGCTCGCTTGCCTATTCGTTCCACTACATGGCGGTACCGATCACGGGAGCTAAATTCCATTTTCAAATATGCGCCCGCTGGATCCTTCCCCAGCAGCGGATCGATCAAACTCACACTCTCAAAAAAATCACGCCAGTCGAGTGTGGAGAGCAGCCGCATACTCGTGATGATGTTGCCGACCGTCACCTGGGTCGCAGCCTGACGCTGATGTTCGCTGTGGATAACTTGCTCGACACTGGTACCTTGTCGGGCGAGGTGCTTCTCCAGCCAGTCGGTCACAGGCATCAGAGCAGGGTCTTGCTCACGGAGACGTTGCGTTAGTTGAACCACAAATGCTCGGGCTAGCCGGTCGCGCTTTCCCAGCCGCTCGGTGATTAGAGGTACGAGTCCGGAAGGAAGCCGGGCGGCGAGTTCCAGCAGCTTGTCGGCTAATTGATCGGCTTGTTCGCGTTCTTCACGGGCGCCCACAATCTTGGTGGCGAGCCTTCGCAGGTTTTCCACCAGCGCCAAACGAAGGCTGATTGCCACTGCCCACAATTCACCGATCGAAAGCGGCGAGACGGTTTGATAGGCGGCAATGAACCTGCGAAGTGTAGTGGTCTCCAGACGACTGTCGGTATGGGCAATCAGCGCGATGGCCATCGCGTAGATTCGCGGGCGATCTCTCAGCTCTCCGTCAGCGAGCTTTGGTAGTTCGTAGTAATAGCTCCTGGGTAGGTCTTCGCGGATCTCGCGAAGCTGTTCTTCGATGATGTGAAAGTTATCAACCAGCCATTCCGCCGCCGGAGAGATCGAACGGCCGCTGCGTATCGCCTCAACCAGAGTGTGATAGGCAACAACGAGTCTTCTGCCGTTGTCATCGAGTCGTGGGAGCAGATAAGCACGGCCCTTCTTCTTGATGATTTTGTGTTCGGCAGCCAGGGTCTGCGCGTACTGCTCGAGACGTTCGACGCTGAAGATCTCTTCACGGATCGGTTGCTCGTCGCCATAGTCGGACGGTCTTCTTCTTAGCGATGTGAAAAAATCAAGCATAACCGAGGAGGGGGGCGTGCAATCCCAAACTAGCGCCAATGCGACACCGTCATGATCTCGGTGTAGCCAAAGCGTGTCCAGTAGGAAATTTGGCTTCAGAATATCACGAACAGATGGGCCTTTGGCGACTTGGCTCAAGGGTTGCGCTCAGCCTAAGCAGTTCGTTTCTCTGGGCCGTGTCTAAGCGGCTTCGTTTGTGTCAAATTGATGATAACCAGCCTCAAATTGACCGCTCGTGTGACCGCGCGCAGAAGTGAGGACTCCAAAGACCAACAAAAGCGGCAGATACCCCACTAAACTAGACCCAGGTAAGGAACAATCGTTCGGGAATACCATTTGCTCATAGTATGGTCGGATAGGTGGGGCAATCCGCCCCCTTTGTAGCGGTTAACCCCGAAAAACACTGGAGACATGAACCGACAGGGCATCAGGAATTTGTACATGAAGACGATCGCGTTAGTTGGCGCGGTAGTCACGGTTCTGTGTGTTTACCGGATGCCCGTACAACAACTCGACCTTAGATATCCTTTTCTGGTTCTCATAACGATTATCATTGGATCGCGAATCACGGTCCAGATCCCCCGCGCCAAAGGGCACATCTCCGTTTCTGATACATTCATATTCCTGACCATGCTGATGTTTGGTGGCGAGGCGGCAATACTACTCGCGGCGATCGAAGCGTTCACTTCCACGATCCGTTTCAGCAAGCGGCCGCTGGTGGGTTTTTTCAACGCCGGAGTCATGGCTTGCTCGACAGCGATCAGCGCAACAGTGGTGAGTTTGGCCTTCGGCCCTCTTACCACCTTGCCAGAAGGACCCTTACACACTCTGGTGATGGCGCTGTCGGTGATGGCCCTGGTGCAGTATGGTTTTAACTCAGGCCTGGTAGCGGTGAGCGCCGCCTTGAAGCTTAACCAGCCAGTGTGGTTCACCTGGCGCACCAATTTCCTCTGGACCTCCATCACCTATTTTGCCGGAGCCTCCGCGGCGGGCTTCGTCGCCCGCGTGATTGACCACACGGGCTTCTACGCGCTGGTAGCTACCGCACCAATTATCGCCATTATTTATCTGACCTACCGCACCTATCTGCGAAATATTGAAACCTCTGCAGCCCAGGCCGAACAGGCTAAACTCCACGTCGAAGAGCTCAATCGTTTCATTGCCGAACAGGAACGCATAAGCAAGGCGTTGCAGGAAAGCGAGGAACACTTTCGGACGGCCTTCGACTATGCCGCGATCGGAATGGCCCTGGTTTCACCCGCAGGTTCCTGGTTGCGAGTCAATCGATCTCTGTGTGACATCCTGGGTTTCCGCGAAGAAGAATTTCTCAAGTCTGACTTTCAGGAATTGACGCACCGAGACGACCTGGGCGCTGACCTGGCGCACATCTACCGGATGCTGGCTGGAGAGATTCTGACTTGTCAGCTTGAGAAGAGATACCTTCACAAATATGGTCACGAAGTGTGGGCCCTGACCAGCGCGTCACTCGTGCGCGACGCCCAGGGTGAACCACTGCACTTCATTTTTCAGATAGAAGACATCACCGAAAGAAAACGAGCCGAGGCGGCAATTCAAGCTCTTTCCGTCGTAGATGAGCTGACCGGACTCTACAATCGCCGTGGCTTCCTGGCCTTCTCTGAACAACACCTCGCGTCAATCCAGCGCACAAACAAGTGTCTCATGGTGATATATGCGGACCTCGATGGATTGAAGCAGATCAACGACTCGTTCGGTCACATGGAAGGCGATCGCGCGCTGACCAAGACCGCGCAACTCTTAGCCGAAACATTTCGCTCCTCCGATGTGCTTGGCCGTTTGGGCGGCGACGAGTTTACCGTCTTCGCAGCCGTCGAACCCGACGGGGGAGTCGACACCGCCCTGGAGCGTTTGAACCGAAAGTTTGCTGCCTTCAATGCCGCCAAGACCGCGCCGTACAAACTCTCAATCAGCGTTGGACTGGCAATCATGAATCCTGATGAGGCCGAGACAGTCGAACAACTGATGGCCCGTGCCGACAAGGCAATGTACGAGAACAAACGCAAACGGAAGACTTCACCACCACCGCCAACCATCGAACATTTCAAAGAAGCCGTCGCCTAGTTCTTTGTAGTATCCTCTGCGCTTAGTATGAGCGCCCCGGCCGATGCTACCGCCTTAGTCGACGCTGTCCCACCGCAACGATGGCGCATCCTCGCGCTGGTCTCAATCGCGGAACTGCTGGCCATGTCGCTCTGGTTCAGCGGCTCGGCGGTCGTGCCGGCACTACGCGCGGAATGGAATCTCTCTGATTCAAGTGCCAACTGGTTGACAATCGCCGTCCAACTCGGCTTTGTGTGCGGCACACTCCTTAGTGCATTTCTAAATCTGCCTGACATCATGAGTTCCCGCTATTTGGTCGCTGTGTGTGCCTTAGCGGGAGCGACTACAAACGCTACTCTCGGTTATTACGCTCAGGGTGCCGAGCTGGGTATTACCTTGCGCTTTCTGACCGGAGTCTTCCTGGCGGGGGTCTATCCTCCGGGCATGAAGATTATGGCCTCGTGGTTTCGCCGTTCTCGCGGCACAGCGTTGGGATTCCTGGTGGGAGCGCTTACGCTTGGGAAGGCCTCACCATATCTGATCAACGGTATGGGCAGCCCCAACTGGCGTCACAACATTCTTTTTAGCTCCCTGCTCGCGGCGGTGGGCGCTCTTATCGTGCTGCTGTTCGTGAGGGATGGGCCGTTCACACTATCCGCGGCCCGCTTTGACTGGAAACAGGTAATCAAAGTCTTCAGCAATCGCGGCGTGCGTCTGGCGAACTTCGGTTACTTCGGTCACATGTGGGAACTCTACGCCATGTGGGCCTGGTTACCGGTGATGATTCGCGCGAGTCTGGCGGTGCAGGGAAGGCCAGGGCCTCTCGCAGAAATCTCTTCATTTCTAGTGATCGGTTGTGGTGCAATCGGGTGCGTAGGGGCGGGTTTGATCGCCGACCGGGTTGGGCGCACGCTGGTTACTTCCTGGGCCATGGCCATCAGCGGCAGCTGTTGTTTGCTGATCGGGTTTCTGTTTGAAGCGAACCCAGTACTGCTCTTATTGGTAGCGGCAATATGGGGAGCGACTGTGGTGGCTGACTCTGCGCAGTTTTCAACCTGTGTGACTGAGTTGGGGAATCCGCAATACATTGGGACCGCTCTGACGATTCAAACATGCATTGGGTTCCTTTTGACTAGCATCTCAATCGAGCTCATTCCTCACATGGTCAACCGGGTCGGCTGGCGGTATGCGTTTTCGATCCTGGCGCCCGGACCGTTGCTAGGGGTCTTAGCCATGCTGCGCCTCCGTAGTTTGCCCGAGGCCGTGAAAATTGCGCATGGCCGCCGCTAACCTTCAAGCATCACTAATTTGCAAGTCTTGACTCAAGCATCGCCAATTGGAAAGTCAGGAAGGCGGACCCTGTCCCCGCCTCAAGCTTGCATGCCACTAGCGTAAGAGACTGTGTCAATGCTCAGGATGAGAAGCCGCACGTTGCCCGACGTGTGTCATGTTTAGGAGCAAGCTTGGCTTCACCCCGCGAGGGTTGCGATGTTTATAGCTCCAGACCGCTATCCCTTCCAGCGCTGTTCGGAGGGGCGGAACTCAATGTGAAAGGTATCACCCCAGGATCATTCCGCCC
>JAMQPI010000720.1 GCA_023717565.1 Pyrinomonadaceae bacterium
CAGGTAAGCCACCTTCGAACAAGCGAGAGTCAGACTTTGGCAGGGCCTCCCTAAGCTGTGCTGGTTTGTGCCTTCACCAGAATCGACTCCTCCTCACGCGCGGGAGCGTCAGCGGCTTCAAGCGCACTACCGCTTGCTACCGTGTTCGGACGCAGGTTGAAGTCCGGATAGGCAAGTACACCTACTTCAGCCAGATCGAGTCCTTCTATTTCCTCTTCCGCCGAAACCCGGTTGCCAAGGATCAAGTCAGCCACCTTGAAGTAAACGAAGAAGGAAGCCCCCACAAAGATGAAGCAGGTAGCGGTGCCGATTGTCTGCGCGATAAGCTGACTGAACCCGCCGCCGTAGAACAGTCCGATCACCGGCGTTGCCACACCATTGAGGCCGGCCCCGTATGAACCATCCGCGAAGAGTCCAACCGCGAGTACGCCGAAAGCGCCGTTGACACCGTGTACGCTAATGGCGCCCACCGGATCGTCGATCTTCAACTTGTGGTCAATGAAGTAGACAGCCCCAACCAGCAGCACTCCTGCGATCACTCCGATTGCCACTGCACCAACGCTGGTAACAAATGCGCAGGGGGCCGTGATGGCAACGAGTCCAGCGAGCATACCGTTGGCCATCAGACCGAGATCGGGTTTGCCGAACCACTTCTTGGCGACAAGCATTGCGGAAAATGCGCCGCCAGCCGAAGCCAACATCGTATTGACTGCGATAACCGAAATGCGCAGGTCGTTTCCGGAGAGAGACGAACCGGCGTTGAATCCAAACCAACCGAAAGCGAGAATGAACACGCCCAGGATGGCCATCGGCATATGATGGCCCGGAATGGCATTTACCTTACCGTCCTTACCATACTTCCCTATACGCGGTCCGACTAGATATGCTCCTACCAAAGCCGCTACACCACCTACCATGTGAACAACTGAGGAGCCGGCAAAGTCGACATGTCCGTGGCCGAGGCCAAACTGACTGCCCAATTGCGATAACCAGCCGCCGCCCCAGACCCAGTTGCCGAATATTGGATATGCCCACATCGACATAAAGAAGCAGAAGAAAACGAAGGATCCCCACTTCCAGCGTTCGGCTAATGCACCGGTAGGAATAGTGACCGCCGTGTCCATAAATACCATCGCGAACATGAAGAGGGTAAAAACACCGACATCGTAGGAGTCGCCACTCAGAAACAGCCCTTTGTGACCGAAGATATTCAGCGTGTGGCCGGCGATATCGACCGAGAACGCCGACGTGAGAGGACCAGTGCCTCCGAGTGCAGCCACCGCTCCAACCCCACCCATCATCAATGCGAACCCGCATATCCAAAAACCCAACATGCCAAGCGGATAGCACATGAAATTCATGGCCATCGTATGGGCGGCGTTCTTAGCGCGTGTAAATCCCGTTTCCGCAAGCGCGAACCCAGCCTGCATAAACATAACCAGGAAGCAAGCCACCAGTGTCCAGACAAAGTTTATCGAAATGACAGTGTGGCCCACCGCGTCTGTCAATTCCTGGGTCGTCGGTTCACCGGGCTTAGCCGCGGGGACTGCCGAGGCATTACCAGTGCCGGCGCCGGTCGGATCACCGGCGAGTGCGACCATCGGTAGTGCAAGCACCACCAGCAGCACCAACAGAGAGAACATTCGTGGGCCAGGACAAAAGCCGCGACACGCTCTTGCCAAGCGGGTCACTGCGGAGTAGCGCCGAATCTGTCTACATGACGGTTCAGCAATTAGTTGTCGGATCATTGTTTTCTCCCTATTTGCAGAAGTGGCAGATCATTAGGAACGACTCACGCCAACTACGACATAGCCAGAAGGAATACGACTCAAAAAATTTCTTCACCCGTTCGCTTAACAATCTTTGTGCCATAGCATGGAGTGTTCGAGAAATCCGCGAAGCAAAGGCGGGACTGGGCAGTTAAGTCTGTTTTTGCTGGACATCGAGCTCAACTCGGCAGTCTTGCTGTTTCGTTGGAACTTAAGGACGACGGATTAGAAGAACCATTTTTGTTGGACATCCGAATGACGACAACAAAAATGTCCTTTGCGAGAAGTTGGTGAGTCCGCTTAAGACAACGAAAAACGGACCGCTAGTCTGACAGTCAGACTTGACGGTCCGCACCGAGTATCGATGATAATAGTTTCCGCCCGGCAACTGCTATGCAGGACTACCGAATCTGGATTCCGCCGATTTCAATTCGAAGTCGAGAGCATATCCATCTTCGCCATGTTGGCTGAGGTCGAGTCCCCTGATCTCTTCCTCCTCAGTGACACGCAGGCCGATGATCAGATCCACTACCTTAAGAAGAATGAGTGAACCAATCACCGCCATGGCAATGGTTATTCCCACAGCGGTTAGCTGATTCAGGATCTGCCCGCCGTTCCCGTCAACCAGTCCCATGGGAAGCGAATTACCGGCGGCGTCCTTTAAGAGCGGATTGATCGCGCGGGTCGCGAAGACCCCGGTCAGAATCGCGCCGATGGTCCCGCCAGCGCCGTGTACGCCGAAAACGTCGAGCGAGTCGTCATAACCAAAGATCTTCTTCACCTCTGTCACCATCAGGAAACAACCGACCCCGGCAACGAGTCCAATAACCAGACTAGCCATCGGTGTGACGAACCCAGACGCCGGCGTTATCCCTACCAATCCGCAGACAGCACCGGAGATCGCACCAAGCACCGTGGGTTTCCCTGATCGTAACCACTCCGCCCCCATCCAGCCTAGCGCGGCCGCTGCGGCCGCAAAGTGTGTGGCGGTGAACGCACTGCTAGCCAGAGCTCCGGCGCCCAGAGCGCTCCCGGCATTGAATCCGAACCAACCCACCCAGAGCATGCACGCACCGATTATGCTTAACACAAGGTTGTGGGGCACCATCGCCGTCTTTGGGTAGCCGACTCGCTTACCCATATAAACTGCGCAAACCAATGCCGAAAAACCTGAGGCGATGTGAACTACGGTGCCGCCAGCGAAATCCAATGCGGGCACGACGCCACCGAGCGCGGCATTGAGAAAACCACCATTGCCCCAGACCATATGCGCCAGCGGGAAGTAGACCACAGTCGACCAGAGGATCGTGAAAACGAGCATTGCACTAAACTTCATCCGTTCAGCGAATGCGCCAGTGATCAGTGCCGGCGTGATGATGGCGAACATCAGTTGGAACAGCATGAACGTCTGCTGTGGAATCGTCGCAGCATAGGCGCCGTTCGGTTGGGCACCAACCCCGCGCAATAACGCGTAGCTAAAACCTCCGACAAAGGCATTTCCCTCCGCGAAGGCCAGGCTGTAGCCGTAGAGCGCCCAAAGGACAGTCACAACAGCCATCAGCACGAAGCTCTGCATCATTGTGGCGAGGACGTTCTTCTTGCGGACCAGACCCCCGTAAAAAAGGGCTAGGCCGGGACCAGTCATCATCAGCACGAGCGCACTACACACCAGTACCCAGGCATTGTCCCCTGCTGATTGGGCAGCGGAGGTCGCGGCTTCGATCTTGGCCAGTCGATCTTCCATGGATTGGTCCGGTGCCTGAGCCAGGGCTGCAACCGCGTTCGCGCATATGCCGAGCAACGCAAGTCCTGGGAAGTATGCTCGTCGAAAGGGGTTCATAGTTCAGTCTCCTCAATTTTCCATTCTTAACTTCACTTTGCGGAATCGCTCGTCCGCCACGAAATGACGAGCACAAGATACAGCCTTGGGTCTTTCAACCGATGTGCTTTACAAGCGCCATGCCATGTCGCTAAAGCTCCGTACTTGATGGAATGTTCCTCAATGCCTGTAGAATCTCAGCGAAATATCAGGTTTGGCCGGTTGACGTGGCGTTCGGCAGTAACATATTTGTCGGATTTCAAGAGAGCACCGACAAAGCTGTCATTAATTTGAGTTTCAATTCAAGGCATTTCTGGTTGATTAAATACTGGAACGACAAAGCGTTCCTCAGGCATGAGTCGTGCTCATTATTCGCCATGCCTGTTCGAGGTTTCCCGGAAGTTGGAAAGACCTCAGAGTGGGGTGAGGCTATAAACGCCCGTGACTCTATGTTCATCGGCTAATTACTACAATGTTGTCATCTTGGAACCAGAGTCATACATATTTGTTTACTTCCAAACTAGGCTGGCCTGAGCCTCTCCGTGTACTAGAGTTTGCTTTTGATCCCGGATCGTTTTATTGCCTTCTTTATCTGCACCGAAATAACAGTTATCTTAGGGCCGCCGCATTGGAAAGGGTAACTAACCTGGAATGGAACTGACGCAACTAGAGTTTTTCGTAATGGTCGTGGAGCAAGGTAGCTTTTCGAAAGCCGCCGTGCGGGTTTTCCGCACGCAACCGGCGGTAAGTATTGCCATTCGTCGACTGGAAGAAGAGATTGGCGCGCCGCTCTTCGACCGCTCGCAGAAAACACCGACCCTGACTGACGCAGGACAACTAGTCTACGACTACGCCCAACGAATTCTGTCATTACGGGACCAGGCCAACGATGTAGTCTCGGAGTTGCGGTCTCTGGAACGCGGACGTGTCAGGATTGGCGCCAACGAGAGTACGTCTCTCTATCTCCTGCCTCATCTCATCCTGGAATATCGCGCCCAACATCCAGGCGTGAAGGTCGAGATTTTCCGGCACGTGTCAGAACGTTTGCCCCGCGAAGTGCTGGACCGGAATGTTGATTTCGCTGTGCTCGCCTATGAGCCGGTCGACAGCGATCTCGAGTCTTTCCCCGTCTTGCACGATGAACTTGTCCTGATCATGAATCCCGATCACTCGCTGGCAAAGACCCAGTCGATAAAGATTAAGGACCTGGGCGCGGAGTCTTTCCTGGCGCACAACGTCAAAACAGCCTCTAGATACAAAGTCATCGAAGCCTTCACCCAACACCACACTCCGCTAAACATCACTCTCGAACTTGCCACGGTGGAAACCATCAAGCGTTTTGTGCAGTTAAAGATGGGGCTCGCGTTCGTTCCGCGCATGTGCGTCGTCGAGGAACTTGAACGAGGAACTCTGGCCACCGTCCCCGTAGAAGGACTGAGTTATGCTCGCACGCTGTGGGCCACGCATCGTCGCGGGGTCACCTTTTCGCACGCCGCCGCGGCCTTCGTCGAAGTGCTCCGTCAGCAGGCTAAGACACAATCAGAATTTGCTGACTAAGTTGCTCGGTGTATACTCAGGCCCATCTTGGCTGGTGTTCAGTTAGATTTATCTCGCCATAAAAATTATCGTTTTGACTTGATCAAGTGTTGTTTCTACGATGACCAACTTTTGGTGGGCTTCTGAAGGGATGGTGCACGACGATTTCCCAGCTAATCCAGAATGGTCATGAAGAGAGCGTAAGAGAACGTCTTTCACCACTAACGGTCACCGCTAACGTGTCGTCTGCTCAGGAAGAAACCCAAAGGCTGTCCACAATCCTGGAAACCAGTCAGATGCTGGCCGGGACCTTTGAGCTCAAAGATGCGATCTCTCGCGTCCTGGCGCTACTCGGCCGACACCACGGCATGATGCGTGGAGCAGTGATGCTTCTCGATGTGGACACGAATGAATTGCGGATCGTGGCCTCGCATGGGTTGGATGAAGACGGCGCGCGTCGGATCAAATATCAGATTGGCGAAGGCATCACCGGGCGTGTCGCCCAAACCGGCAAGTCTATCGTGGTGCCCCAGATCAGCCGCGAGCCTATGTTTCTCGACCGCATGGGTGCGCGCAAAAAGACACTGAAGCAGCAGGAGCTGAGCTTTATTTGCGTGCCGGTATTAGTGAACCGAAAACCCGTGGGAGTGCTGGGTGTCGACTTGCGGTACAAATCGGACCGTGACTATGAGCAGACCTCCAAGTTCCTGTCCATCATCGCCTCGATGATCGCCCAGGCGATCAAGGTTAGTCATCTGCTCGAGGCAGATAAGCAGCGACTAGTCGACGAAAACATTCACCTCAAACAGGAACTACGCGAGCGCTACGATTTCAGTCACATCGTCGGCAACTCTGGCCCGCTGCGTCAGGTCTACGAACAGGTGACCCAGGTGGCCCGGACAAACACGACCGTCCTGTTGCGCGGTGAGTCGGGGACCGGAAAAGAGTTGATCGCCCACGCCATCCATTACAACTCACTCCGATCGAGCAAGCCCTTCATCAGAGTTAGCTGCGCGGCACTGCCCGAAACTCTGATTGAATCCGAGTTGTTTGGTTATGAAAAGGGCGCCTTTACCGGAGCGCAAGGCCGCAAAAAGGGTCGGTTTGAGTTAGCTGAAGGCGGCACACTCTTCCTTGACGAAATCGGCGATTTGAATGTGTCCACGCAGATCAAACTCCTGCGCGTCTTGCAAGAGAGAGAGTTTGAACGACTCGGCGGAACGGAAACAATAAAAGTAAATGTCCGTCTGATCGCCGCGACCAACAAAGAAATGGAACAGGCCATAGCCGCCGGGCAGTTTCGAGAAGACCTTTACTACCGTCTTAATGTCTTCGCTATCTTCATGCCTGCTCTCCGCGAGCGGAAGTCAGACGTCTTACTACTGGCCGACCACTTTTTGGAAAAGTATGCGCGTGAACATGGCAAGAGCATCAAACGCATCTCGACGCCGGCGATAGATATGCTGACCAGTTATCATTGGCCGGGCAATGTCCGGGAACTCGAGAACATCATCGAACGCGCGGTGCTGGTCTGTGAAACAAACGTCATCCACGGCCATCATTTGCCACCAACGCTGCAGACGGCTGAAGGCTCGGGCACGATCACGCGCCTGCAACTGGAAGCTACGGTGGGCGCCTTCGAGCGCGACATCATCACCGATGCCTTGAAAACCACTCGAGGCAACCGAAAGACGGCCGCCAAACTACTCGATACCACCGAACGCGTCATCGGTTACAAGGTCAGGAAGTACGGAATTGATTGCGACCGCTTCAGATCTTAGAGACCATCCGCAGATTACGCAGACAGAAACGAAGGAGGCAGGAGCAGGAGGCAGACGGCACGAGTACGACGCTTGTAACCATTGGCATGCTGTTGCTGTTCCTGTTGCCGTTCCTGTTGCTGTTCCTGCTCCTGCCGTCTGCTCCTGCCTCCTGTCTTATTCCCGTCTGCGTAATCTGTGGATAGAATGGCTTGACAACGCCACTTCGGACTCGTTAAGGTTCGGCATCCTGGTAAGATTGATCTTTAAATTCGTTAGAGGCGCGACCTCCAAGAGTAACCAGCGTGTAGTCAGCCGGAGAAGGTGAAAGGTTCCGGATGTTTGGTGAAAGGGGAAGGTCGCCGAAGCCTATCAGGAGATCCTTCATCCTGAGGGCTGGTTGCTGCGGCTAAATCCGCAGGACTGTCACCGAAAGCAAGAACGGTGGAGAGCTACGACCCGATTGGCGGCGCGCGAAAGCGGCGCCTCCTTAATGCCTGTTTAGAGGTCGGTCGTGTGTTCACACTACCGGCCTTTTCTGTTTTGCAAGACTGGAATGCGCGGCGGAGTTTGCAGTGACAATTTCGAAAACCACAATTATGAAGTTCGGGGGTACGTCAGTGGAAGACGAGCGGGCGTTTGCACGCCTGGTAAAGATCGTCAGTACTGAGTATTCGCTGAAAACATCGTCTCCGGTGATCGTGGTTTCGGCAATGAGCGGCGTGACCAATGCCCTGCTGGCAAGTGTGGGTCAGGCAACCGCCGCCGACTCAGAGGGTGCGATACGGTCGCTCGAACCACAATGGGAGCGACACCTGACCGTGGCGCGCTCACTCGCGCACGAATCGGCGGTGATCGAGGTCATGCTGCAAACTGCCCGGCAAGAAATCGCGGAATTGCTGCTGGCAACCGCCGCTGAAACCATGCCGAGACCACTACTGCAGGATTTGGTCGTTTCTTACGGCGAGCGTCTTTCCGCCGCTTTGCTCGCCGCCGTCCTTCGTCAGGCGAACTTGCCTGCCCAGTATGTTGACGCACGGCGCTGCATCATCACGAACGGAGAACACGGAC
>JAMQPI010000728.1 GCA_023717565.1 Pyrinomonadaceae bacterium
CTGGTCGGAAAGATTGACGGCCGTTATCTCATCATGTTCGGATTTGCGGTGATGGGTTTTTCTACTTACCTATTAAGTGACATCGACCTGCAGATTTCGATGGGCAGTATCGTCTGGCCCCAGATCATTAGCGGGCTTGCGATGGGGTTTGTTTTTGTGCCGCTAACCCTTATGGCAACAGGTACACTCACGCCTGAGCAGATCGGGAATGCGACCGGCATCTTCAATCTGATGCGAAATCTTGGCGGTAGCATCGGCATCGCCACCGTCACCACTATGCTGGCGCGCGGAGCACAGGTACACCAGGCAGCGATGGTTTCGCATCTGACGCCTTACGATCCAGCCTTTCAGGAACGTCTTCATGAGTTGGCGGCAGCGTTCGCGGCGCGAGGCGATCCGATAACGGCCTCGCAGCAGGCTTACGGCGCGATTTATGACACGCTCGTCGGCCAGGCGACCATGATGGCTTACATTGATAATTTTCGGCTGTTGGCCTTCCTGTGTCTGCTATGCGTCCCGGCAGCGCTTCTTTTCAGGAGGGTCAAGGCAGGCAGACATACGCCGACAATGCACTGACGAGAGCCAGCATTCTTCCTAAGAAATGCTTCCATCCGCTAGAACAGCAAGAGTCCGAGATTGGTCGCAACTGGATGCAAGACTCTGGGAATTGCTGCTTCTAAACTGAAGGCGACCATGACTATCCACATCCGGAATATTCCCGTCAGTTTCCTGATCCGCCAGAGCGTTCGCTATCTGTTGGTCTCGAATGGCTTTCGTCTCCTTCAGGCCATAGTCGTGCTGGTAGCGTTGAGTTTTGTGCTGACGGGCAGTCGCATCGCCGCAATCGACCGGTTTGGCAACCGGGCGGACATCGTTGCCGCCATCTTCGTCACCATTGCAACAATGGTTCTACTGACCACGCTAAACCGTCGGGTAATGATCGCCATTGATCGTCGTTTCTTCCGCGAGGCATACAACGCTCAGTTAATCCTGACCGAGCTGGGTGAAGCGATTCCGACTCTCAGAAAAACCAAACCCCTGCTCGAGTTGGTCGCGAACAAGATCAACGACGCGCTGCATCCGGAGAATGTAACCATTTTCCTGGATGACAGGGACGTTGGTGGTTACGTTGCCGCCTTATCCTCCGATGCGTCAAAAGCAGGATCTACACCGAGATCTCATCTGCGCAGCCTTGTGTTGCAGTATGACGAAGCGCTTTTAGAAGGATTGAGAAAGTCGAAGCTCCTGGATTCGGCGGAGTTTACCGAAGCTGATCCTTTGTCACAGGCTTCCGGTTGGGAGGAAGTCAGTGTCCCTTCCGGTTATGAGAGCCAAACGATGCGAGACGTAAGGTCTTCGCTCTTGATTCCCATAGCCTCCAACGGTCATTTGCTTGGCCTCATTTCACTAGGCCCGCGTCTCTCGGAACTGCCTTATGGCAGGGAAGACAAGCGCTTGTTAGTTGTAGTCGCTAACCAAATAGCTACGTTCATCGAAAACATGAAATTGATCAGTCGTCTGGCCGAAGAAGAGCGGATTGCGCGCGAACTCGAGATGGCCGCTGAAGTGCAGCAACACCTCTTCCCCGTTGGTGGATTGGAAAATGATGCTCTCGAGATTTATGGCACATGCCTTCCCGCGCTCGGGATTGGAGGGGATTACTACGATTACTTTGACATGGATCATCAGCATACGGCTTTCGCCATTGCAGATGTGGCCGGCAAGGGAATCGCTGCTGCTCTCTTAATGTCCACGGTTCAAGCCTCGCTGCGCTGCCAACTTGTTTCCAGCACTCGATCTTTAACTGGTGTCGTCTCTTCGATGAATCGTTTGCTTAGACGATCTACCGGCCCCGAGCGTTACGCGACATTCTTTCTCGCAGAGTTTGATAAAGCTACGAGTCGCTTGACGTATGTTAACGCCGGGCACAATCCGCCAATGCTAGTGCGCAGCGATCTTGCCTTGAGAGGAGAAGGCAGTGAGCTAGTTGGAGTGGCCAGTGCGCCGCTATCTCTGTCATACAAATCCATTGGAACGAAGACCGGCCGCGGCGTGTCTACGGCAGCGAAACCGGCGATTAGACTGCTGACTACTGGGGGACCGATTATTGGCACCTTCCTTGACGCCCCCTACGAACAGGAAACTCTTCAGCTGCGGAGTGGCGACGTTCTTGTCATTTACACCGATGGCGTGACGGAAGCGTTGAATTCGGTAGGTGTGGAGTTCGGTGAAGAGCGACTGCGATCGACCGTGCTCGAAGCCTTGGGACTATCGGCGCGCGGGACTGCCAAAAAGGTTATTGCGCAGGTACTGGAGTGGCAAGGACCAGCCTCACAGCATGATGACATCACGTTGATAGTCGTGACGGTTAAATAGATCGGTCAGCCTGGTGACGGATCACCGCACTTAAAAAACATCCTAAAGGATTGGATGAAATAGTTTCTTTCTAAATCGAGTGAGGCAAAGGTAACTATGTCACGTCAATCGAATTCGAAAGAGAACGGTAAAAGCAAAGAAGCCCGCTTGGACCTCAGCCCGTGGCGGACGCTGTTTAGATTAGCACTACCTTTTCGGTCACGAATTATCATTATCATTTTCATGGCGGCGTTGAGTACGGGAGCCAGTTTGATTGAGCCCCTAATCTACCGAGTTGCGGTCAACGACGTTGCGGGCCTGTTTGTCCGCAAAGCTCAGGAAGAAAGCGAGCCGCCGCCTGAGGACCTTAGCTCAAGACTCGACATAGAGGCGCCAACGAACTACTTCCAGGAAGTCACATATCAAATAAGGGAGCCAAGAGTCAGCCCCGGCCACAAGGCGCGGCCGCGC
>JAMQPI010000058.1 GCA_023717565.1 Pyrinomonadaceae bacterium
TATTCAAATTACAAATGGAAAATGAAGAACGCGACGCTCCCAAAGTCTGCGCCTCGCGCCTTCACTCAAGACTAGCTAGCGCTTTTCTCGCACATCATAAGCATAGATAGTGTCCTGATCGCGCAGATAGAGCCGGCCACCAGAGATGACTGGATGACTCCAGGTGGGGAGCGAATCTTGCTGGATCCGGAAGCGACCTTTCTCACGATATCCTGCAGGCGTCGCTTCGACGAGCCCGACCACTCCGTTCTCGCTGAAGGCGTAGAGATTCCCGTCGGCGTATACCAGCGAGCCCTTACCGACGCTGCGATCTTTCCAGGCGACCTCGCCGGTATCGAATCGCATAGCCGTCAGAATGCCACTCGAAAAACCGTAGAGGTGATCGCCGATCAGGATCGAACTGCTGTGGTGGTTGCGCATCTCCTTCGTAAAATAAACTTCGGCAGCCTCCCCGTTCGCCTTGATTTCGACGACGCCGCCACCGTTCCCATAATCCGAAGAAATGAACACGCGGTTGCCGCGCACGATCGGGGTCGCCGCGTTGGCAACGTTGTTGGCGGCGCGAGGGTACTCCCACAAAAGCTTCCCATCTTTCAAGTCGAGCCCGAGCCCGCGTTTGTGGGTGAAGAAGACGACTTGCGTAGTATTTCCTACCTGAACAGGAATTGCCGAGGAATAGCCGGCACGGTCGCTCTGGCTCTTCCAGATCAAGGAACCGTCCTTCTTGTTAAGCGCGACAATAGAAGCGCCGGGCCCACCCGGGTTCACCAATAGCTTTTCGCCAACCACCAGAGGCGACTCGCTAATTCCCCAGGTAATGTTCTCACCGCCAAACTTCTGCAGAACATTCATCGTCCAGATGACTTTGCCCGTCTTCGCATTGAGGGCTGAGAGATCACCGCTGCCGCCCAAGGCATAAACCGTGTCGCCGTCTACCGTTGGAGTCCCGCGCGGACCATCGCCGCGATCGTTGCGGAACGCGGAGCCGAACGGTGTGGCCCAAGCCTCTTTTCCGTTTGTAACATCGAAGGCGATCACGTATTCGCGGTCGCTTCGCAGTCCCAGGGTGAAAAGACGTCCTTTGGAAATCGCAAACGACGAGTATCCACCTCCGGCACCTGTTGCTTTCCAAACCAAGGGTGGTCCTTGCTCCGGCCACTGCTTCAGGAGGCCCGTCTCTTTGGAGATGCCGTCGCGGTTTGGACCGCGCCATTGCGGCCAGTCAGCGCCTACTTGAGCCGCAATCTCTGTCGACAAGAACAAAGCGATGACTGCGAGACCCAAAAGAGTCTTGATGCTAGTGGTCTTCATAATGAAAATCTCCTTATCTCCCTGGCTAGTTATCGGAGGGAGGGGCAGCAGAACCTTTTATCAGTTGGGGAGTATGTTTGCGGACACTAATAGCGAAACAACGTCATGCTTGCGGTTTGAAATAGAGCACCATGCCGGCGCCCGCTGCCGCCAGGACGAAGCCCAGGTAAAGCAACGGGTTGGGTGCAGTCTTGGGTGGATGCAGCCACATAGAAAAAAACACGTTGACGAGCGGCGCGCCCGCGAACACGAGCGGCATCACATAAGTTGGCAAGCCGCCGGACCTGAAGGCAAAGATGATGCATACGGCACCGATTGCGCCGAGTGCTCCACCGCCGAGTGCGGCTAACGACCCCTTGGTGGTGAAACCCTGCAACTCGCCCTGGTAGGACAGGTTGGCTACCGGCACCAGCACTCCAATCAAAAAATAGGCGAGTCCGACGCAGAGCAAGGCGCGCATGGGGCTGCCAAGCGCAACCTGACCGCGATGCAGCACTGGGCCATAAAGACCCCACGCTAATGCGGCACCCAGGGCGAAGATTATCCAAAGCATGTGGGAAACCTCGTTTTTGAGAATCCTAGATCGTCAACTACAAAGCACTATGTACAAAGTTCCAAGCTCGAAAACCGAACCTTCTTTTGACTTCACTCGTAGTAACCGGCGTAATACTACACATTCTAACAATCAGTTTCAGACATTGTCAGGTAAATAACGGGGCAACATAGCACGAAGTTCTTGGTGATGACGGATTCGTGCTACTTTTTCTACCATCAATCGCTTCGTTTTGGTATTAATATCTCAGCTCAAGAAGACGGTTTCCAAGTTTCAGTAATTCCAACCAAGAATCAGTTAAGGAGAACGCTTTGAAGTCAAAGACAGTCATAACCACGGCGCTGGCTCTATTCCTCCTGTTGCCATCATTGGCCAGTGCGCAAACCAACACGGGATCCGTGCGCGGTAACATTAAAGATCCTAACGGAGCCCTGGTACCTGGAGCGCAAGTAAGACTCATCAACGAAGAAACAAGCGAAACCCGCACGACGGTGAGCGGTGCGGAAGGCGAGTATGCTTTTTCCCCGTTAGCGCCGAGCTCTTACCGCGTTGAAGTGGTCATGACCGGGTTCGCGAAAACTTCAAATAAACTTGTTCTTCAAGTTGGCCAGGAGCTGCGACAGGACATCTCCCTAAGCGTCCGGTCGGCCTCCGAAACAGTAGATGAATACGTCAAGGTCGACGATACCCTCAAAGTGGACTCGGAATCATCCACCGTCCAAACGGTGATCAGCAATCCTCAAGTTGAAGGCCTGCCCCTGGACGGGCGCAACTTTTACGAATTGAGTCTGCTCGTCCCCGGCGCGGTTCCTCCCGCACCTGGATCAGCCGGTTCCGTTCGCGGTGACTTTTCTTTCAGCGTCAACGGCGCGCGCGAAGACAGCAATAATTTTCTGCTCGATGGTGTCTACAATGTGGACCCCAAACTCAACACGTTCGCCGTCCGACCACCGGTGGACGCGATACGAGAGTTTGAAATCGCGACCAGCACCTACGACGCCGCCTTCGGTCGTAACCCGGGTGCGCAGGTGAACGTCGTGCTCAAGTCCGGCAGCAACGATTTACACGGTTCTCTTTACGAATTTCATCGCAACGCCGCTCTCGACGCTCGCAACTTTTTCGCACCCGCCAATGAATCGGCGCCAAAATACATCCGCAACCAGTTCGGCTTCTCGGTCGGGGGTCCAATTCGGAAGGATCGAACCTTTTTCTTCGGCGACTACGAGGGTACTCGGGCTCGTGAGGGAATAACGCGAGTTGCTAACGTACCGACTCTGCAGGAACGATCTGGTGACTTCTCCCAGAGCCTGCTGGGCATTCCGCGGGACCCGTCCACGGGTCAACCTTTACCTGGTGGAATTATTCCGCCGTTCTTCATCCATCCTGTCGGGAGCGCTATCGCCGCGCTGTATCCGCTACCAAACCGCGCCGCACCTTTTGCTAACTTCGTTTCGTCGCCAACGCAGCGCGATGACAATGATAGCTTCGATGCCCGCGTGGACCACTTGCTAAGCAACGTCACTACTCTGGTGTTCCGTTATAGCTTTGGTGACCGCCGTTTCTTTGAACCGTTTGCGGGGCCCACGCTCTCAGCGGTCCCTGGCTATGGCAACGAAGTTCCGCGGCGAAGTCAGAATGCCCTGGCGGGTGTGACGCACGTCTTCTCGCCCAAGCTGGTTAACGATGCGCGCTTCGCCTTTAACCGCGTCGCGTCAGCTGTCAATCAGGAGAATCAAGGCACGAGCATCAATCGCGCGGTCGGCTTGCCGGAACTCTCCGGGAACTCGCGCGATTTCGGCTTGAGCTTCATAACCGTCACAGGCTTCTCGCCTCTGGGCCACGAGGGCAACAATCCTCAAAGCACCGTAACCAACACTTTTCAGATTCTCGATGCCGCTACTTACGTCGAAGGAAACCATCTCTTCAAGTTTGGCGCTGATATCCGGATCGTGCAGCAGAACGGGTTTCGCGATGTGCAATCGCGAGGTCTTCTTAATTTCTCACCCTTTGCCTACACCGGTGTCGCCCTGGCTGACCTCCTGCTCGGTCTGCCGCTGGTCACCGGTGGCGCGGGCGTCGACAACGCTCAACACCTGCGCGCCCATAGCTATCACTTCTTCGCCAACGACAGTTTTCGTGTGCGTCGGAATGTGACGCTCTCGGCGGGGCTGCGCTACGAGTACAACTCCGCACCTGTGGACGCGACCGACCGCGCAAATCTATACGACGCGGCGACGCGCTCCCTCGTGGCTGTCGGTACCAACGGCATGCCCCGCGGCGGTTACGACTCCGACAAAAACAACTTTGCGCCCCGCGTCGGCCTGGCCTGGACAATCGGGGACGAGGGAAAAACTGTATTGCGCGCAGGCTATGGCATCTACTACGACACCTCGCCGCTGGCCCCTGGCGAAGCGCTTTATTTCAACAAGCCCTACTTTGACTTCAGTTTGTTCTTTCCCATTCCCGGTCTCCCCTTAACACTAAGCGACCCATTCCCATCCTTCTTTCCCTTCGCTCTGCCGGACTCGGCACAGGCGATTCAGCGTGACTTGCGCACGCCTTACATGCAGCACTGGAACTTGAACGTGCAGCAGCAGTTGGGTCGCAACCGAGTACTCGAGGTTGGATATGTAGGCTCGAAGGGAACCAAGCTCCTGTCGGCGCGCGATCTCAATCAACCGCAGCCGAGCGTATTGCCCCCGGGTTTGCCATTTGTCCCTCGTCCGGTTCCGCAGTTTGACGAAATAAATACAATTGAGTCGCGAGCCAACTCAAACTATCACAGCCTGCAGGCTCGTCTGCAGCAGCGACTCTCGGCGGGACTCGAAATGCTGGCATCCTACACCTGGTCGAAGTCGATTGATGACGCGTCAAATTTTTTCCCCAGCGCCGGCGATCCTAACTATCCGCAGAATAGTTACGACTTGCGCGCCGAGCGCGGGCGTTCCAATTTTGACGTGGCCCACCGTTTCACGGTGAGTTACCTCTACGACCTGCCTTTTGGTAAAGGCCGAACATACTTTGCTGATGACGGGGCCTGGTCCACGATTCTGACCGGCTGGCAAACCTCCGGCATCGTCACCCTGCAAACCGGCCGGCCCTTCACGGTTGCGCTGTTGCGGGAGTTTGATAACAGCGGAACTGGAATATCGGCGCTGGGCTTTGGAGCGAATGACCGGCCTAACGTCGCCGGTGATCCGAATCTGGGCCAACGCTCACCCGAGCGTTGGTTCAATACCAATGCGTTCGTCATTCCGCCCCCCGGAACGTTTGGCAACGCCGGTAGAAACATTCTGGACGGTCCTGGCTATCACACTGTCAATGCTTCGCTGGTTAAGAACACGGCGCTCTCCGAAAAGTTGAATTTGCAGTTCCGGGCAGAGTTCTTCAATCTTTTCAATCACCCGAACTTAAACCTGCCAGACAATTTTCTAGGATCGCCGTCCTTCGGCCAAATCACGTCGGCCCGCGATCCGCGCCACATTCAGTTCGGTGTGAAGCTGTTGTTTTAGAAGCCTCGGTACAGAACCGGTAGCGGTAGCGAACCGCACTCAAGCAAGGGAATTGATCCTTGCGCTCGGTGGGTGCGGTCGCTACCGCTCGCGGTTCTGTAGACTATCCAGGAGACTGATATGTATTTTCAGAAACAACTGAATGCGGGGCTATTGAACTTTGGGCTCTTGTTTATTGCGACATCAGCCGCAGCATTTGACTGGCCGCAATGGCGCGGGCCAAACCGAGATGGGCTGGTGAGCGACGCGTCTATCCCCCGGACGTGGCCAAAGGAGTTGAAGCAAGAATGGAAAACGACTGTTGGCGTGGGTCATTCTTCTCCGGTGGTGGCTGACGGCAGGATTTATGTTTTTGCACGGCAAGAACAGCAGGAGGTCTTGCTTTGTCTCGACTCCATTACCGGAAAAGAAATCTGGAGATCAGGTCAACTCGTCGCTTACGAGATGCACAATGCGGCCCGGGCACACGGTAAAGGTCCAAAGTCTACTCCGGTGCTGTACGACAAAATGGTCTACACCCTTGGCATTTCGGGGGTCCTCTCTTGCCACGATACGCGCACCGGGAATTTAAAGTGGCGACGCGAGTTTTCCCAGGACTACCCTAAAACCTCGCCACTCTTCGGCACCGCCATGTCTCCGCTGGTATCGAATGGACAACTGATCGCTCATGTCGGTGGCCATGACAAAGGTGCTCTAATAGCTTTCGACGCAGCGACCGGCGCAACCAAATGGTCAAATGAAATGGATGGCCCGGCATACTCGTCTCCGATCGTCGTAAATATGGCGGGGACTCGCCAGGTGGTGACTTTCATGCAGAGCGAACTTGTTGGAGTTGAAGCCGCAACCGGCAAGCTGCTTTGGAAGGTCCCCGCTAAATCACAGTATGAGGAAAACTCAGCCACTCCCATTGCCTACAAAGACTTGCTGATTGTGTCGAGAGAAGAACAGGGCGTCGAAGCATTTCGCCTGGTGAAGCAAGGGGCAGACATCGTGCCCGTCCAGGTTTGGAGCAACAAGGAGACGCAACTCTACATGAACACACCTGTACTACAGGGCACACTGATCGTGGGATTATCAGCCCGGAACAAAGGGCAGTTCTTCTCGATCGACGCCGACACCGGCAAGACTCTCTGGCTCGGCCCGGGCCGAGTGGCGGAGAATGCCGCGATTCTCAATCTCGGTGGGAAGGTGTTGCTCATGCTAACCAACGACGCCAAGCTGGTCGTGTTACCCGCCACGGCCAAGGGCTTTGCACCCGTGGCGGAGTACACCGTGGCCGAAAGCCCAACCTGGGCCCATCCGACCGTGATTGGCAATCGGATATTGATTAAGGACGAAACGACGCTCAGGTCGCTGACGTTTTAGGAACATCTTTTACTCGAGAGAGGGAGAACGATCATGACGCGCACGATCACGCTGGTCGCTGCAACCATCCTGCTGCTCAGTCTGTTGGCCGCTGCGGCGCAGAAACCAAATTTTAGTGGGTCATGGACGATGGACCGCGAGCGGAGTTTTGGACTGCCAGGAAA
>JAMQPI010000101.1 GCA_023717565.1 Pyrinomonadaceae bacterium
TTAGACGTGTTGATCTACCAGGATCGTGTTTCCATCCGGATCAGCAATCATAAAGCTAGCCGGGCCGGTAGAGCTTTCGTCTGCTTCTGTCACCATGCTTACGCCACTCGCTTTGAGCTGGCGCTGCAGCTCCCGAACGTCCGTGAAATCGGTGAGTTGCTGAGCATCGCTACTCCAGCCAGGGTTGAAGGTGAGAATGTTCTTATCGAACATGCCTTGAAACAGCCCAATATTGTGGTCGCCATTCTTCATAATTAGCCAATTTTGCGATTGATCACCTCCGAAAACTGTAAAGCCCAGTTTTTCGTAAAAGAGCTTCGACGCCTCGATATCTTTTACAGCCAAGCTAACAGAGAAATTTCCCAGTTCCATAGTAGTAATAACCTTCTTCATAGTTTTGTGCTCCTGATTTCAACGTTTGCAGAACCAGGCGCAAAGTAATGTCCCAGGCCAAACTTGTCGTCATACTTTCGCATGATTTCGCGGCAGCGCCTGGAGAATGCTACTTTCGCATTACAGCCAACAGGAAATTCAGCGTCCTTTCGTCTATCGGCTTTACAGACCCTACTTCGCAGTTGGCAGATAGCCCGGGCGAGATACGATGACCGACCGCTCATGTTGCGGCGTTGGGGCGAGAGTTACGGAGACCGGTCGATACGTGCCTGCCTCCAGCGGCTGTGTTGGCTTGTATTCAATTGTGTACTCCGCGCGCACGAGATCAAATATTAGCTTAATTGTTGCTCCCATTTCAGCAGCCGACTTGGGGAAGAATGCTGCGCCACCCGTTTCCAAAGCAAGCGTTCTTAACAGATCTGCTGATTGCTTCGGCGGATTCTCGTTCAATTTCCGACCGTCGCTATCAGTGCTACTAAAGGAGACGGCAAAAATCTGAAGATCGATGCTTCGCAAGAGCGTCAATACCTGCTGTAGATTGTAATAACTCGCACGATCGTCACCGTCTGTCAGTAACAACAGAACTCGGCGAACATTTCTGTTCGGGAACTTGTGTCCAGCGAGGTGCTGAGCGGATAGGTACACAGCGTCTAACACCGCCGATAGGCCACCTTCTATGTACAGACTATCTATGCCGTCGCTCAGTCGTCTCTTGCTAGAGGTAAAATCTTGCACGGTTTCAATCTTGTCAGCAGAAACGAAACGGATCAGCGTTGCTTGATCATCAGGCTGCATTCTCTCGATGATCTGGTTGGAGACAGTGACCACCAGAGAGAAAATCGAGCGCAGACTCCCTGACGCATCGATTGCGACTCCAATGAAAGTAGGCGAATTGCCCGTCAAAGCTAGAGAGACTGTTTGCCTCGTTCCCCCTTCATCAACATGAAAGTTTTCACTTTTTAGACCGGCAATTGGCGCGCCGAAGGAATCGATCGCCATAACGTTCAGGCGTACACTGCCGTCTGTAACGACTGATACCGTTGGTTTGTAAATCAAGTTGAATAGATCTTGCGCGACATTCGGATCGAGCGTTTGGAGAATCTTGTACTCCGCAACTGCAGCTTGCACTTTGTCGCGTTCAGCATAAACCACACCAAGGTTGTAGTGTGTCAGCGGGACTTTTGGATCAAGGCGAATCGATTCGTTGTAGGCTTCGGTGGCTTTCTTGTAGTCTTGTTGTTGGTGATAAGCAGTTCCCAGTTTGTCATATGCCAGTGCGAAGTCTGCCTTGTATCGAATGGCCCGTTTATAGGCCTCCACGGCTTTCTTAGTTTCGCCAAGTTCCACATAGGCATTGCCCAAGTGGTAATGAGGATCTGGATAATCGGGTTTGATTTTGATTGCTTGCTGAAATGCGACGATTGCTTCTTTGAACTTCTCGCTTGCCATTAGTGCGAGACCCTGCTCGTTGTATGTATCCGCATTGGTCTGCTGAAGCGTCGCGACCTTCCCCGGGAATGCAGTAACTGCAGCCAATAGAGTCAGCAAGAGTAGATGGACTGCAAATCTATTTCGACGCATCTTTGGACTCACTCGGTTACGCGGCTCCTACTTGGGAGCGCCTTCCACCAGCACCGCGTCAATTGGAGACTCAAATGCGATGAACAGGACACAAGGGCCAGCATTAGCGCAGCGCGCCTCGTGCTTAACCTTGGCCGGGCCATATGCATATGAACCTGCCCTGAGGACGGAAGGCTTCTGCCCCTCGTAGGTGACATAAAGCACTCCCGAAACCAGGATGATGTGTTCGGGGGACGTGTGCCAATGGGCCGGCAACCTGTAGTTAGCCGGTGTCCTGAGGAATACGTCGGAGCGGCCATTAGCGGGATCGCCATGCAAAACAGTAACTTCGCAACCCTTCGGAAAGATTGGAGGGCAAGGACCCCATTTGAGCTGCGGGTCCTTGTGGGTGCGTGAGATGACTTGTTCCCCAGAGGATTCCTGCGCCATAGCAGGCTGAGAAGCAACAGTCACGCAAGACAGCAGGACTACGAATAGCGAAGTGATTCTTAGCCATTTGTTGACCATTAATCAGGCTCCTTTCTGTTTAGTTGAAGTCCCGACCAAGTGCGTGCCTGGTATTTCAATTTAGTCATTTGTAATCAAACCGGCGGACGAAACGGTCAACCTTGGGTGAGCGGAATATAAGCCCCGGGGTCATCAAACTGCGAGCGCTCTCTCTTAGGCCACTGATAAAGCTTGGCGGTGTTGGCGACAACCTGCCCCTCAGAATTAATTTCGACGTCAACTCGATCAAGTGGGCGGGGCGCCGGTCCTTCGCAATTGATGCCGTCGCCATCGAAGGCGCTCCCCAGGCAGAAGCGGCTTCCGTGACAAGGGCACCTGAACTTGTTTTCCTGAACAACCCAATCAGGGGTGCATCCCTGATGCGTACAGCGCGCGAAAAGCACGTACAGACGATTGGTGTTGCGTACAACACAGACGCGATGCGACTGAAGAAATCGAGTGTCAACTCCAACTGCGAAATCAAGAGGGCTGCCAATGCGAAAAGCGCTGCTCGGCTCGGTAATCGACTCCGGCAAACGACGCCGCAGAAGGAAGAGCACAACACTGGGAAGAGCAACCAAGGACCCGATGCCTGCCGTGACGACAGCTAATCCTCCGGCGACTAAACAAATCATTTTACGACGGTTCATGAGAGTTTACCTGCTAAACTAGCCGCCCAATGCTACGCTTCAGCGTTATGCGGCCTGTCGCACTTGGTCACGAGCTGTTGAGCCGTTCCGCGCGAGCCCTCAAACTATGAGAACACTGCTCATATTTGGAAGATCGTTGGCGCGACATGACCACGTGCTCCCGGCGTCCGCAGATACGTATAGGTTACCAGCCTTGTCAGCGACCACGAGTGCCGACTCTAGTGAAGCGATGCAACCCGTATCGGCGATGCCCTCGATCCACTCGGGAAGGCCGCCACTGACGCGGGCCAGCGGGTACTCTCCGTTGATCGGCCGTCGATAAACTGCTCCCTGTGTTGCGAAGTGGTCCGCAGACGCAGCCACGAGAATATCGTTGCCCGAAAACGCCACGGCAGAGCAATAAGACGCATGAAGGCCCTCCTGCTCGATGGTCCAGGTCGCTCCACCATCCCGGCTGATACAAAGTCCAATCGCAGAAGCTGCAATCACGATGCTGGGATGAATCGGGTGCGCGCAGACTTCGTGGACATCACTATTAACGTCGATCGTGGGTTGCCAAGTCAGACCGCCGTCCGTCGAGCGCGGAATGCCCCCGACATGGACGTTGGCTAGAAGCACGGCCCCGTCCGAGGTTGCGGTTATCGAGCGAATCCCCAGCGGGGGCCCGACGAGCTGGCCGTTTATTAGCGCCGAGCCCGCGTACCATGTGTCTCGTCCCGCCACCGCGTCGAAGCCGCCCAGCGGATCGATTTTGTCATTTGCGCTGACCCGCAGGACCCGTGCATCGTCGGTCCCGACGTAGATCACGTCGTCGACAGCCACGGCGCACGAGAGTCGAAACTCGCTGGTCGCGATCGTACTCCACTCGCCCTGAGGAGTACGGCGGCAAAGCGCGTGTCCATCAATTATAGCGAGAGCGCCTCCACGCCGATCGGGCGCAAGGGCTCTCACCGCCTGACCGGCGAGCTCTTGGTGGCGCGTTTCGCCCGTGAAGGCGAACAACCCATCGCACCACGTGGCTGCAAGTATGGTGGGAATCATCATGACAGCATCACTCTAGTAGTCATTGATCCTCTGCGTCGAGACTTAGACAACTGCCGAATAATTGTAGACCTCGGGGTGATTTGCCCTGAATTCGCGCCCGTACAAGGTTACCGATTCTTGGTCAGGTCGTAACATCGGCCGACAGGGAATACCGAGCAACAGAGCGTGCATTGCGGCAGCAAACGAATCACCTTGATAGCCGGCAGCGTCATGAATAGCGCTAATATTGAAGAAACGTCCAATCGAATCGACGTACAGTTGCCCGTGATCATTGTGAACCGATGCAACACCGACCAAGACCGTTTGCAACAGGTTACTCCAGATACTTGCGTCGTCACAGCGCTCGATAAAGCGGAAGGTGACGTCGCTCGTCGCACACAGTTCACCCGGGCCGCATTTACCAACTGTTATGTCTGAGAACCCGGAAAGAATTGGGAAGGCTGGATGTTGTTCCGGAATTTGAGTGGTAACGGCGGACGACAACCCGACGGACCGACCAGGCCACCAACCTGCAGATCGAAACTGTTCAAGCAGATCCTTTGGAACTAACATCATTCAACATGCGCAGGGAAACGCTAAGGCCTGAGGCGTTTGTAAACGCCGCACATTGATTTAAGATTGTACCCTCTTCCGCCTGTTCACGATCATCACGATCAAACCGACCACCGCGACGATGAATGAGAGCGACAAGAGTAGCGCTCCGGGGATAATTCCCAACATCGCCTCGTCCCAACTCGTGCGCCCGTCGGTCAAAACCGGTAGCAGGATTGACACGAGGAGAACGCCGCCACCAATCAGTATCCCGAGGACTCCCAGGATCAATACTACAAGTGCTAGTTTAGACACCTTTTTTGCCTTTCGTATCGACTACTGATGATTCTGATTCTCTTTCAGGACCGACCTGACAAGGACAAAGCGTCCGTTCTCAAACTTATAGAAGTGTGCACCGATGTCACCATCTTTCTCATTTCTAGCACCTGAGAAAACAATTAATTTGCTATTGAGCCGAAACTCGATCGGCTGGAACTTTTGGTCGACGTCGGGGCTCCAGCAGCAGATGCTGAAATTCCACCAATACACCTTTCCTGTCTTGGCATCAATGATGGCTCCCATTAAACACGTAGTTCCACAGCCCCAACTGGTGAGGATGTAATGTCCCGCGAAATTAGGCTTCTGGTTCTTGGCCGCCGACGTTAGCCTCGTCTTGAACGTTCGATCGTCCCGAGTGAGTACCAGCGGCGCAGTCTTGCCGATGTAGACTTCCGAGACTGCGTAGTCTTTAAACTGGGGTATCCGGTTTTGAGCCGGGGCACTTCCAGCGAAGATTGCTGAAACCAGAGCCACAAAAACTACTTTCAAAGTCTGAGTAGAGGTATTCATAATTTCTCAATAGACGCATCGCAGCAAGCGCTTGTTAGCTGCGGTTCGGTTCGTGACTACCTGGTTCTTTGCTTTTGACTGCGAAGCGCAGCCAGATGTGCGAAGAAATCTGGCAACCTCTTCTTCCAGTTTGGCCCTAAGCTCAAAGTGAACTCACGTTCCACTTCGAGTCGGCTCATCGGCTTGACAGGTGAAGCCATCACAGCCCACACATCTTCGCCTTTCTTTCGGGCACCGTCAGATATCGGGTTAACCAGGAACGTCACGTATGTGAGACTGCCTACTGGAGACCACAAAGATTCAAGTTGCCACATCTCATCCACCCACCACTCAAGCTCTCCTTCCTGGTTGGCGACACGCCAGCCGTGTTCCGGAAGCTGGATTAACAGCTCTTGTCTTTGAGCTTGCATACGTTACACTAAGAGACATCGTCGCAGCGCGTCAGCTGCAGGCACTTGTTGGAGCGCGCCGTGGGGATCGAAGAGCAACCTTTTTCCTTTTCCCCCGGCTTCCCACGTCAGCTGCCTGCGCTAGCTGGCGCCGTTTGCTAGGGATCCAACTATACTTCCTAAGACTTCCTTAACGAAGATAGCCCACTGCTGGACATCTTCCTTCTCTTTATATCGGAGCCAAATGTCATCGGTTCGAGAATACCGCTCACCTATTGGTTTGAACTTAGCCAGATACCAATCCACAACATTATCCGGCATCTGGAAGATATGATAGTCACGATTTGGCTTTTCGAGCTTCGCGATCACGCGATTCTGAAGCTGTCGTATTAGCTCAAGCTGGTCTCCGGTGAGGAACTTCGGCAATCTCCAACGCTGATCATGATGTCCGCTTCCTATCTGCGGCTCATCGGATATCTGGAACTCGACAATGAACTTTGACCCAGTATACTCATCCCAACCATCACGTGAAACCTGAAACCAGAAAAGAATAAAACGATCTCCGATGGGCCTGTACCATCCCAGCATTCCTCCACCAGTACGCCTGAAGCCATGCTCCTTGCACCAAGACGCAAGAATGTTGCGCACTATGCTATAGACTTCAGTCGACTTCACCCATCTGATCCTTCAGTGCCAACGAGAGCCAGCTAACGCCAGGCATCAGCGGCTCGCTCACTCAGCGTACATTAGAGACATCGTGGCAGCGCGTCAGCTGCAAGCGCTGGTGCGGTACGCGTTCAGTGGGATGCGTGCTCTTTAAAATACGCTTTGTTAGATGGCGTGCGACGGAGAAAGCACACCGAGACGCCTTAATACGAACACCGTCGCGAACACCAACAAGACATAGAGATAGCCAAATCCAAGAATGAAAGGAACGAAGGTAAGAAGCATTCTAAGAATTTCTGCAGCCGGCAACGCAGATTCTGGTCGCAGCCATGCCTCGCCCAAGAGGCTAAGAACAAGAAATACAGCGAACATAGGAAGCATAAAGATCGGTAAAAGGCTGAGCGTCCGTCTAAATTGAGTGTTGCTCTTCCCACGCGCCCACCAAAACAAAAGACCCACCAACGCTAAGTACGGGATCCCGCCGATGACTCCTGAGTACGTCGTGTAAAGTACCGCCAATACCAGCCACTCAGGTAAGGGAAAATCAACAAACAGTAGTGGAGCAACAACGGCAGGAACAACTAACGGAAGCACCAAGGAAAACCTGTAGAGTCTGGATTCTTTCATTCGTTCGGCATCTTTCGATTTGACGAGCACAATCAGGAAGACCTCATTAGAAGCTCAAGATAGAATCCTCCACCATTCTTTAACTGTTTCCGAGTCTTGGCAAATGGGAAGGCTGCGTTGAGATCGTCGAAATAAACGGCCCCAGCGCTTGCGACGGTAATATTTGATTTCGCCAGTCGTCGAGTGAGGGCACCGAAATGGCCTGGATGGCTGTATAGAAGCCAGTGGTTGCTGTATCTGCTAGTAAAAGTTCGGGCCATCGCCCATGGCCAAATCAGCTATGACTGCGGTGGGAATCTGTGGAGTCTGATCAAATCACATATGTCAGCAATGCCGGCTCTTCCTCTGACAGTGGGGAAGTGCAGGTCCATTACTGATGTTCTGGTCGTAAACCCGCATCGTGCCGACCAATTAGTGATCCAGCAACTTGCTTCCACAGCTTGCCGTCCCATTCCCAGATGTCCGACACAGGACCGGTTGCATCCCACCCGCCGAACAAAACCATTTTCTTACGATGAGTGTCATACGCCATGCTGGGGATGCCCCCACGAGCGGAAGGTCCGGCCACTTGAATCCCGAGCCACCTGACGCCATCCCACTCCCAGGTATCACCCAAATACTTGCCATCCCACCCACCGAAGAGGACTACGCGACCGCGTGCATTGTCATAGCTCATGCCCTGGTGATCTCGTTTAAGCTGTTCCGAATCAGCAATTTTG
>JAMQPI010000117.1 GCA_023717565.1 Pyrinomonadaceae bacterium
CGTTCGGAGGGGCGGAGCTCAAAGTGACAGGTACTCATCCAGGATCATTCCGCCCCTCCGAACGCCGCTGGAGTATTCATCATCCCGGCTATAAACATTTAACTCCTCCGGAGTAAGGAGGATGAACACAAAAGAGACCAATTGGTTTGATCGCCTACCCTCGACGCACGACCTCATCAGACCGCGGCTTGAGTGATTGGCAGGTCGGTCAGGCTCCGGTCGGTCGAGCGCCTTCCCCCAGATATTTTCCGAAGTGAGCCAGCACGCGCTGCCACGCATCCCTTGATGCAGCTGCGTCGTAGACTTCAGGCCGGGTGTCATTGAAAAAAGCGTGGTCGGCGTCATAGCTCACTGCTTCGAGGGGTAAGCTGTATTCGCGCACCGCCTTTTTCAAGACCGCAACTTTTTCAGGATTGATCCATTTGTCGCGCGTACCTGCAAAGAAGATAGTTGGCACTTTCAGTTTAGCGATCTCCTTTTCCTCTGGGATGTCTCCGTAAAAAGGGGCCGCAGCTGCTAGCTCGCTCAACTCGCAGGCCGCACGTAACGCGAAGGTGCCCCCCATACAATAGCCGGTAATGCCGATTTTCTGGACTCCGTAGGCGCGTTTGGCTTCCATGAGTGCCTGGCTGATCGTTTCCAGCCCGTCCACGGTGTCGAGCTCGTACATAAACCGGGACGCCTCTTCTGAATCCTTGGCCACTTTGCCGCGGTACAGATCCGGGGCCACGCAAATATAACCTTCGCTGGCGTAACGCCCGGCGATGTCGCGAATGTGATCATTGATGCCCCACCATTCATGGATCAAAATCACTGCGGCGGTGGCTTCTCCATCCGGGCGCGCAACGACCGCGGCGGTTGCGCCTCTTGAAGTGGTCAAATTGTGTGTCTCAGTTTTCATTGTTGGTAGCCCCCTGCGATATCTTGCCACAAATGGAAGATTGCTGTGAGACTGGGGATTATATGTTAGCCGTGGGAAGAAAAAATACTTCGCATCGCAGCCTGGTGACCAATGCTGTATGAAACGCCTCTTTCAATGGTATAAAACTGCGCTACGAAGATTTGCTCGCTCCTCGACCGCACGTCTGTCAGAACAGGGAGCGGTAGCGACCTGGTCTCGACTGGTAAGCATACAATTAGTAAGCATACAGCTAGTAAGCATAAGAACCCGGTCGCTACCGCTCGCGGTTCTGACAGATCCAAGGAAGGCATATGAAACTGTTTACGCACGCATTCATCGTCATCGCTCTGGCTGCGCTTGGTCTAGTGGTCGGCACTGTGGGAGGACCACAGGCTCAACTCCCGGCCGACGTAGTTTTTAAGAACGGAAACATCTACACCGTTGACTCGAGTAGACCAAGGGCCGAGGCCATTGCAGTAAAGGCAGACCGCATCGTGTTTGTCGGATCAAATCTCGAAGCGCAGAGATACATCAGCCAGGGCGTTCGCGTGGTAGATCTGCAAGGTAAAACTGTGGTGCCGGGAATGACCGACTCTCATCAGCACCTCACCGGAGTCGGCTTTCGCGAGATGACGTTGAATCTGGAAGGCGTTTCCAGCCTCGAGGACTTCCTGGCAAAAGTGAAAGCCCGAGTGGATCAGGCTCGCTCGGGTGAATGGGTAACCGGTCGCGGCTGGATTGAAACCTTCTGGAAACCACCGGTCTTCCCAACGCGCACAGACCTCGACAAAGTTGCGCCAAACAATCCCGTAGTTCTACAGCGCGCTGATGGGCACGCTTCGGTGGTCAACAGCGCCGCGCTGAAGATCGCCGGGGTCAACAAGAACACCCCGAGTCCCTTCGGCGGTGAAATCTCCAAAGATAAACAGACAGGAGAGCCAAACGGCATGTTGTTGGACGCCGCCCAGGGACTAGTAAGGAGTCACATCCCGGCCACCACTCCGGCAGACGCCGAACGCGCGATTGAGCTTGGAGTGAAGCGTAACATCGAACTCGGCTGGACACAGATTCAGGACGCCGGAGGTAGTTATCAGGACGTTGATCTCTACAAAAAACTCTACGGCGAAGGCAAGATCAAGCTGCGCATTTACAAGGCCGTGCACGGGCCGGGCCCCAGTTCTGCGCGACTGCTGGCGGAAGGCGCAACGATCGGTAGTTTCGATAACCGGTTCACGCTGCGAACTATCAAAGTTGTTTCTGATGGCGC
>JAMQPI010000122.1 GCA_023717565.1 Pyrinomonadaceae bacterium
TTGAAAGCAAACGATTGCAGAGACTGTGAATTGTCGAGGCTCGTAACTCTGACAAGTCGCCTTCATATTTAACCTTGGCGGCCGCGGCAGAAAGACGATCTCTGAGTTCAAACGCTGCCTTCTCTGTGAAGGTACACAAAACCAGTTCGCGAGGCTCGACTTTGCCGAGCAGTAAGAGGTTGAGCGCCCGAAGCACGAGACTGAACGTCTTTCCGGATCCGGGACCTGCAATCACTAGTAGGGGACCATCCGTATGGCCGATTATCTCTCTTTGCGCTTCGTTTAGGTTGGGGTAGTTCTTCAGGAGGGCTTCTGCAATCACAGTAAGCCCTCCTTCCGGAAGCTGAATACCTTGTCGGTCGAGACAATCAAGTGGTCATAAACTTTAATGCTAACGGTGGTGGCGGCAAGGACGAGCGCTCTGGTTAAGACCTTGTCCTGCTCGGTAGGCTGTACATCGCGGTTCGGATGATTGTGAGCAAACACAACCGCAGACGCATTTCGTCTCAGCGCTGCTTCAATCACCGTGCGAGGGTAGACAGCCGCGCGATCCGTCGTTCCTTCTTCCATAGTTTCAACGCCATCGCGAAGCAAGCGCAAACTCGAATCAAGATAAGCTACTTGGAAGACTTCGTAGTGTAGTGCCCCAATCTTCGAACGCCAGAACCGAGACAAAGCCTCAGAGTCAGAGAGAGATTCTGCTTCTTCAGCGGTCTGCTGGAGGTAGAGATTTGAAGTCTCTCTGATGAGTCGCAGTGCAATTGGTGTGACTGAGCCGATGCCGTGAACTTGTTGTAGTTCTTCGAGAGAGGCATCAAGGATTCCCCGTAGATTGCCAAACTTAGCCATCAGAGCCTTAGCCGACTGCTTTACGTCCGATCGAGGAATGGCAAGCGTTAGGAGCAGTTCTATAACCTCGTAATCTGCAAACCCAGTGAGACCAGATTTAGCAAACTTTTCACGTAATCGTCGGCGATGACCCTGATTGGTTGAGGAATCGAGGCTCATGATGAGGTTCCGTCACAGCTGGCTCAGGGTTCTATTGGCATTGAGGAGAACGCCCTGATCCACTCAGTTGATGATTCGCCCGACTCTGGCGACCCTCGACATTAACGGAGAGTATATATTGCCTCAAATAGGCCAAGATTTCCATGCCAGGAAGAGCCTTGTCGCAAGAAGCGCACAGCTTGCTGGGAGGCTCTCTCTCTGGGATTACTGCCAGTGGATTCTGAATGAGATTCGTGGCGTCGAGACATCGTTACGTGGCTGAGTCTGTTATCCGGCGGCGCTTTGCCAGCGGACTTCCTAACTTTCAGCGAACTCTACCGTCCCTTGGTCAATCCTGTGAGTGGTACGATAATTCAGCAATCAAGCCGCGGCTAATGTTAGTGGGAGGGAATCCGTGAGTCGACAGTCAGCAGATCATACGAATCAGGCTGACGCGACGCCAAGAGCGTTACGGCGAGCGGCGCGGAAGGCTTAGGGAACTCGGCGCCTGGTCGGCCACTCCGGTGTATGTGATACATGACCACATGGGATGCCCGACTCATTGTGGAGGCCTCCCTCCGTTGCCGCCCCAGCCTGCAACGCGCACCTACCACGGATTCTCGCCCCAATTGCTAAACCGGATCGGTAGGAATGAAACGAAAGCGAAAACCAAGCAAGGGCTCAAACTGCGGCTCAAAGAGAATCGCGAATATTCAATTCGGAATGCCTGGTTTCACGGATGAAATGCAGCAGGACCTCGAACTTGGGAAGGTAGTTTTGGGAGCTGTCTTGTTAGCGAGAACGATCCGGACTGGCAGTGCGTAGATTGTGGCGAAACGTTCCAGAGAGAAGTAGTGGAGTCCGACCAGATTAGAAATGTGCAACCGCTAGATCCTATCCATTCTCAAGTTCCCTGAACCGGTCAAAATGGTAAGCCAGATTCTCTGTTGATGGCAAAGCCAGAGCGTCGGCGGGTTGTGCGATGGGGTGGTTGTTTAGTGCGTAGTAGTCGCGGCCGTTTGTGAATTGTTCTCGGATGCGACGGCTCACGATGATGGTCTTCTGAGTTGGCTCGATCGTTAGGTAGTGCTTATCAAAGAGTGTGTGGAGATCGCTGCGGAGTAGGAGTCCGTTTGAGAGTTCGTGTTGACCGCCTTCCGCGTATGGACGTATGTGGGCGGCTTGTAATACCGGCAAGGTTCGTTCGGAGGAAATTGCGCAGCGATAGCGATAAGTGTCGGTAATAATTGCGCGGAATGAGCCTTGGCCGAGGCGAGGAGCAACGAGAGTTGGAGTGCCGTATCGTGCGCTTTCTTGTGCGGCTATCGTCGCCGGACCGGGAGCCCTCACTGACGAGCGTACCGCTCCGGCGGCCAATCGAGATGCAACACCCTGCCAAAGCGCCAGTGCAACGCTACTTTCGAAGTTGCCTTTACCCGCGACAATTGGTCCTTTGAGATACGGCGCACTGGGAATCCACTCGGGTTTGTCGAAGAAGAAAGGTTCACTGAGAATAGTGCAGCCAATGAGCGGATCCTCAGTCATTGCAATAGGACGGTAACTGCCTATCAATGTGCGAAATTCTTCTAAGGAACGAGCGCCGTTACCCTCTCCAAAACTGTCCCACGCAAGGCTTAATGGGAGAGAAAGAAACTTCAAAAAGAAGCCACCACCCACGATGTAATTGTCCGGGGCGTGAAGCTTGAAGAGGAATGGCATCCCTGGTTCGAAGTCCTTGCGATAGGGTCGATGGGTTGGCCGCCAAAAGTTCACCTCTTCCACGAAGTCTTTCGCCGCCAGGAGCTTGAACCAGTTGTCATCGGTTATACCGACCCAGAGCTTCACGGGCTGAATGGTAAATGGTTACTCTTGAATCGTAAATGGTAAGAAACGGATCTGGGGGACTGCCTTGTTTTAGGAATTGGTCGAATACTAAAATAAGGCGCGCCCAAGAACCTGCTAATTAAAGACTGCTGCAACTGGCTTGGCCCAACGAAGCAGTTGAAAACTAGAACGAATCCACCAGCCACATCGGTTTTAGGGACGGTGAGCAAGGAACTTTGGTATTTGTTACGAGAAGACTAGAGTCAGCACTCAGATTAGCCCTGGCAGACCTGTTTGTCTCTTCCTGCAAATATTTGAGCCCAACTGAGCATATCCTCACGTTGCCACAATGAGATCTCATGTTCTTCGCAACTAACATTGCAGATTTTCTAGCTTGCAAACATATCGCGACGCTCGAGTATGCGGAGAAGGCAGGCGAGATCACCAGGAAGCATTATGCTGATCCAGGGGCTGAGTTGCTCAGGAAGTTGGGGCTGGAGCATGAGCAGAAGTACTTGAGGGAGTTGGTTGAGGCCAAGGGTCTCAAGGTTGTTGAGATATCAACAGATTGCGGGTGGTCTGATGCAGCGGTGGCGACGCGGGAGGCGATGGCAAGTGGAGCAGAGGCGATCTACCAGGCGACTTTCATGGGGTTCATGGATGGACCGTGGGGTGGGAGGGCAGATTTTCTCTTGCGGGTGGAGACACCGAGCAAGCTTGGACCGTGGTCGTATGAAGTGGTTGAGACCAAACTCGCTAAGTCGACCAAGGCCAGGGCAATCATTCAGCTCTGTTTTTACTCGGACCTGGTGGCGCGGATTCAAGGTATCGAGCCACGGCGGATGTATGTCGTCTTAGGTAGATCAGAAGGAGGCGGATTGGAAGCGGAAGAGTTTCACGTGCAGCGTTACCTCGCTTACTTCCGCAAGGTCCGACGCGAATTCCAGGCGGCGCTGGCCGCGAAACCAGTTACTTATCCTGAGCCGGTCGAGCATTGTGCCGTCTGCGATTGGTTTCCGAACTGCGACGATCGGCGTCACGTCGACGACCATCTATCACTGGTTGCAGACATCACGAGCAATCAGCGGAAGGCGCTGATTGAGCGGGAAATAGTCAGCTTAGAGAAACTCGCAACTCTGACACTACCAGTCACGCCAAAAATCGACCGTATTGCTCCCGCTCCACTCTTGCGCATCCGCGAGCAGGCGCGTGTGCAGGTAGAAGGCCGCGTAAAGGGCGGGCCCGTTTACGAGTTACTCGACCCGGATGAAGCAAGAGAAGAGGCAAAACGGAAAGACGGAGAAACGGAGAAACGGGGAAACGGCGAAACGGAGACACACGAGCGCGGGAAAACACAGACACGTACGCACTGCGACACTAACGAGGGACCAAAAGGTTTGGCTGCATTACCCTTGCCTTCACCCGGAGATCTATTCCTCGATTTCGAAGGCGATCCGTTCGCATTCGACCAGGGGCTTGAGTATCTGATCGGAACGGTAACCCTAGGTGACGATGGGACACCAAACTACGAAACCATTTGGTCTTTCGATCCGAAGTCCGAGAAACGCGCGTTTGTGGAGTTGATAGAGAAGGTGAAAGAAATTCGCGAGCGCTATCCGGACATGCACGTCTACCACTACGCGCCTTACGAGACCACGGCCATTAAGCACCTGGCTGGGCGTCATGGTGTTTGTACGGATGAAGTTGATGAGTTCCTGCGGGCCGGGGTGTTCGTCGATCTTTATCGAGTCGTGCGTCAGGGATTGCGTGCGTCGGTTGAGAGTTACTCGATCAAGAAGATGGAACCGTTCTATGACTTCAAGCGCACCGTTCCCTTGCGCGATGCGACATCGGCACTGCAGGCGTTCGAAGCTGTCCTTGCGCTTGGCGATGACCTAGCGAGTGTTCGGGAAATACTAAGCACCATCGCCGACTACAATCGTGATGACTGTGTTTCGACATGGCGATTGCGAGAATGGCTTGAAGAGTTGCGAACTGAGCTCGAAGTCAAGCTTGGTCGAGCGATCCCGCGGCCGGAGCCGAAATCGGGTTCCGCAAGCGAAGACTTAGAAGCACAACTTACTGAGATCGCGATTCTGAAGGAACGTCTTGTTGCTGGTCTGCCGGAAGAAGAAAGTGAATGGACGGAAGAGCAGCAGGCGTGCTGGCTCTTAGCACAGCTGCTGGAGTGGCATCGGCGGGAAGAGAAGTCGATGTGGTGGGAGTATTACCGTTTATGCGAGCTGTCGGATGATGAGTTGGTTGAAGACAAGAGCGCGCTGGGAGGATTGGTCTACATCGGCGTGGCTGAAGAAACAAAGAAATCGTTCATTCATCGATACCAGTTTCCTATTCAGGACCATGCCATCGATCGCGCGGTGAACGTGCACGATCCGCGTACGGGGGAGTCTGCCGGTACCCTGGTTGGTATTGATGAAGTTAACCTGACCGTCGATCTGAAACGAGGAAAGACCTCAGAGAAGCCACATCCGACGGCGCTTATTCCTCATGACTACCTCGGCAGTAAGAAACAAGTCGAAAGCCTGATGCGCATCGCGAAATGGGTGGCGGAGAACGGGATAGGAGGAGAGGGAGAGACGGGGAGAAGGGGAGACGCGGAGAAGGGGGGAGGGGGAGACGCGGAGACGGGCAGGCCACATGAGCAGTATCAAGTAGGAAGGGATCTTTTGCTGAGGAGGGCTCCGCGCTTGTTGAGTGGCAGCATCGAAAGCCTCTCGAATGAGTTGTCGCCACTTGAGGCGGCGAAACGATTGGCGCTCGGACTGGATTGTTCGATCCTACCCATTCAGGGACCGCCGGGCTCGGGCAAGACCTACACTGGCGCCCAAATGATCATCGAGTTGGTAAGGGCAGGAAAACGTGTCGGCATCACAGCCGGCAGTCACAAGGTAATTAGTAACCTCTTATCGACGCTCTGCGAAGTGGCGCGGGAAACGAACACGAAGCCGAGGATCGTGCAAAAACCAAATGAGGGTGATGGCTGTGAGCACGAGTACGTAACTCAAACGGACGACAACGCCGAAGTTATTGGGAGACTACAAAGTGGCGAGGCCCAAATCGCAGCAGGAACAACGTGGCTTTGGTCGCGGGAAGAATTCACCGGATCGGTAGATGTACTTTTCGTAGATGAAGCAGGTCAGATGTCCCTGGCGAACGTGCTTGCGGTCTCGCCGGCAGCAAAGAGTGTGGTCCTGTTGGGTGATCCGCAACAACTAGATCAACCGCAGAAGGGAGTTCACCCGCCGGGTGCGGAGGTATCGGCCCTGGCTCATCTTCTTAATTGCCGCGCCACAATCGAGGCGGACCAGGGCTTGTTCCTCGCCGAATCCTGGCGACTGCCTCCGGACATCTGCGCGTTTACGTCGGAAGTTTTCTACGAGAGTCGCTTGGTATCTCGCTCTGAGAATAGTAACCAGCGGCTTAATTGTAGGGGCGGCACTCCGTGGCCGCCCGAAGTTGCGAAAGCTGCACTCCCAGGGGATGACGCGACCGTGGCGAACCGCGGGCGCCCACGGAGGGACGCCCCTACAACTGTTGACGGCACTGGTCTCAGATATGTGCCAGTCAAGCACAGCGGGAATCAAAGCGACTCTCCGGAAGAGGTCCAACGCATTGTTGAGATCGTTCGAGAGTTGTTGCGATGTGGGACGACATGGACCAACAAGAAAGGCGAAACTGTTCCGCTTGAGCTCAAGGACATTCTGATCGTTGCTCCTTATAACGCACAGGTCTCAGCCTTGAAGGTAGCGTTGCCAGATGCAAAGGTTGGGACGGTCGATAAGTTCCAGGGACAGCAAGCGCCAGTTGTTTTCTATTCCATGGCAACGTCGACCCCGGAAGATGCGCCTCGGGGAATGGAGTTCCTCTACAGTTTGAATCGGCTCAACGTGGCGACCTCGCGGGCACAATGTGTGACGATATTAGTTGCGAGTCCGGCTTTGTTTCAGGTGCAGTGCAAGACTCCGCGGCAGATTGAGCTGGCTAATGGTTTCTGCCGGTTCCTCGAGATGGCGCAATCGTTATGAGGGTGAAGATTACCAAGGCAGGAATTGAATTTGATTAGCAAGATCCTCCGACGTGGCGCACTCAATGACAAGTTCGAGGTCGCCGATAGCGTGTCCTATTTCCAGTTCGTTGGGAACGATTATGACGCCGGACATTGGCAGTCCATGCTTCGTTCGTTCATAGGCATGCCGAGTAATAGTATTAAATCAATTGCACGCGTCGCCTGCGAATGGTCTCATGAAGCTCGGCATACTTGGGCTCGCCTTCGATCTCCTGGCGAATCTCGTCAGCCTGGGTATGGCGCTCCTTGAGATATTCGTCCGCTTCGTGCTGGTGATCAATATACCAGGCAATCACGCCGTAGATTTGCGAGAGTGTGAGTGAGGGGAAGCTATCCTGAATCTGTTCGGCTGTATTGCCTCTTTTGAAAGCTGAAACAACAGTGTCGAGCGTCACGCGCGAGCTCGTCACTCGCACAGTGCCGTCGGCATCCTGCGTGAGTGGCACTACTTGTTGGAAATTCAGGTGGGTCATTACGATGGGATTGTAGCTTGTTTTGAGCTGAACGAGGAAGAGAACAAGCAGAGCATAATGAGTTTGAGGTGACGCTGTTACGAGGCTGGTATGCGACAGTCAAGCCCCTGTCAGTTCGGTATTAGGAGACATCTGGGTTGATGATCGAGGCCTTATTCATTAAGGCGTTGATTGTATTGGTCGGGGCGAGAGGATTCGAACCTCCGACCTCTCGGTCCCAAACCGAGCGCACTACCAGGCTGTGCTACGCCCCGAATACCGTGCCGATGAGTGAATCTGCAGGTGATGCATCATAAGAGCCAGCAAGACTAGGGGTCAAGCGCGGCTGAAAAGTTGCTCCAGGAATTCGCGGGTGGCGGCCAGGGCTTTGCCTCGGTGACTGAGGGTGTTCTTCAGTGATAAAGGCATTTCGGCGAAGGTCGTTTGGTAGCCGGCTGGGATGAAGACAGGATCGTAGCCGAAGCCCTCAGCCCCCGATGGGGCTTTGGCGATGCTTCCCTCGCAGGTGCCATGGGCTACGTTGATTACTTCGCCGCTTTGGGTGGCTATTACCATAGAGCAGACAAAGCGTGCGGAGCGGTGGTTGTCGTCTACGGTCGACAGCTTAGAGAGTAGTAGATTGGTTCTGTCTGCGTCGGAGAGGCCGTCGCCGCCGAAACGCGCTGACTTTACGCCGGGCAAGCCGTTCAGAGAAGTTACTTCCAGGCCTGAGTCGTCCGCGAGGGTCCAGAGGCCTGTCTGTTCGGAGTAGGATTGGGCTTTGATGATGGCGTTCGCTGCGTAGGTGTCGCCGCATTCGTCGGGTGAGTTGATGGTTGGGAAATCGGTGATGACACGGAGATTCAGAGGTAAGCCATTTAACGCGCGTTTGATTTCGGTGACCTTACCGAGGTTTGCGGTGCCGATCAAGATGTCGAGGGTGATCATGCTAGACAGAGTCGAGGAGCGTTGAGGCTCTGATGAAAGTACGTCGTCGCAGTGTCATGAAGTCAGTACCGTCACGCGGTAGCGTCGGGTCAGCTCGCGCCACCAAGTTGTGTGTTAGGAATGCTGACCCGACGCTTGTATGTTAAGCGCATGCAAGTTAGAAAGTGTTTCATAGCTGTTCCAGTCGCCAGTAAGCAGAAGCGATTGGTGCAAGGGGTGCAATAGATTGTCTCCGACGCTTGGTTGCTTAAAGCCCGTGCGGTAG
>JAMQPI010000172.1 GCA_023717565.1 Pyrinomonadaceae bacterium
ACGCCATAGGTGCCTTCAAAACTCCTGGTACAGAAGGGATCAGTCATGACCGTTGTTCCTAATATTCTAGAATCCATCGGCAACACGCCGATTGTTCAGCTTCGGAAGGTTGTGCCGCCCGGCTCTGCACGTGTTTTAGTCAAGCTGGAATGGGCGAACCCGACCGGTAGCATGAAAGATAGAATGGCCAAAGCCGCAATCGAAGCGGCAGAGGCGAGCGGGCGTTTGCAAGCCGGTGGCACTGTCGTCGAGTACACGGGCGGCTCAACGGGAATTTCGTTGGCGCTGGTTTGCGCGGCGAAAGAATATAATCTCAAGATTGTCACTTCGGACGCATTTAGCGAAGAAAAGATACAAACCATGAAGGCGTTTGGCGCTCAAATAACGCTTATTCCGAGCGACAATAAGAAGATTACCGAGAAGCTTATTAATGACATGATTGACACCGCTCGTCAGATCAGTCAGCAACCCGGACACTGGTGGGTAGACCAGATTAAGAATCCAGATGCTGTCGCAGGCTACTATTCTATGGGTGAAGAAATCTGGGATCAGACAGCGGGAAAGGTGGACGCCTTTGTACACTCAGTCGGCTCCGCTCACTCCCTTAACGGTGCCGCGAAAGCTTTGCGCCAACACAAACCCGATCTTCGTATCGCGGCCGTCGAGCCAGCCGAATCAGCCGTGTTGTCCGGCAAGCCGAGAGGCTCACACAGGATCGAAGGAATCGGTATCGGCTTTGTCCCGCATTACTGGCAGCCGGATCAAGTTGATGAAATCCTGACCAACACCACCGAAGAAGCTATAAGGATGTGCCGCCGTTTGGCCCGCGAAGAAGGTATCTTTGCCGGCACCTCGTCCGGACTTAATGTTGTAGCCGCGCTTCGCATAGCAGAACGACTCGGTTCTGATGCCACGGTTGTAACGCTAATGGTGGACTCAGGTCTTAGATACCTAAGTACGGATGTGTATAGACTCTGAGATTCACCAATAACAGAGGCGACGAGGTCATGACTCAACACATCGGAATCGTAGCCAGTAGTGCCGAGGGTGCTGCGCTGTGTTACCGCACCATCTGTTTGGAAGCATCGGCCCTTATGGGTGAGCACAATCATCCTGAGATCACGATGAATTCGGTTCCGTTGGCCGAGCACATGCGCCACATTCGCGCAAAGGACTGGAGAGCACTCGGTGAGTCGTTAGCTGCGTCTGCACGGAAGGTAGCAGAGGCCGGAGCTGAATTTGCTATCTGCCCTGATAACACCGTTCATCAGGCATTCGAGTATGTGGTCCCGCAGTCTCCCATTCCATGGTTACATATCGCGAAACCAGTTGCTGAATCAGCCCATCAACAAGGCTACAAGTGTCTGGGTATTCTAGGTACAAAGTATTTGATGGAGGGGCCTGTATACCCGGAAGCATTAGACGAATTTAAGGTGGATAGCAGAATACCTGACGAGGCCGACAGGACAAGGATTAATGAGATTATCTTCAAGGAGTTGGTTAACGGCGTCTTTCAGGAATCTACACGTTTATACTTCAACGAGGTAACCGACAAGTTAAAGTCGCAAGGATGTGATGCAGTAGTGCTCGGTTGTACAGAGATACCTTTGATTGTGCGACCGGGCGACACTCCACTGCCCACATTAGATTCAACACGCTTGCTCGCCAAGGCCGCTTTAAGGAAGGCTATTGAGTAAAGTAAGACGGCACCTAACCTGAAAGGATAGACCCCAATACCGATGTGGAAGAGAGAAAACTGATCGATGCGCTCGACACGGCGGTTAGACAGGAACCCCATTGAGGAATAGCTTCGCAATTACTTCCGGAGGCCCGGCATGAATGCTTCGAGAAATGTTGCTATTTTTATCTTCGATGAAGTCGAAGTGTTGGATTTCTGCGGACCGTTTGAAGTGTTTTCGGTTACCGGCAAGCGTAACGGCCTAAATCCCTTTACCGTCTACACTGTTGCAAAAGAATCTGGTCCAATTGCGGCGCGGAATGCGCTGAGTATCAATCCGAATTTCAGTTTCGCCGATTGTCCGCCACCGGACATTCTGCTCATTCCCGGCGGCGCGGGCACCAGGCAGGAAATGCACAAGATCGAAGTCCTCGATTGGATCCGGGAGCGTTCACGAGAAACGGAGTTATTGCTGTCCGTCTGCACCGGTTCTCTGGTCTTGGGGAAAGCAGGCTTGCTCGATGGGCTGACGGCCACCACACACCACATGGCATTGGCTGAGTTGGAAAAGGCTGCGCCAAATAGCACTATTGATTCAAAGAAGCGATTCGTTGATAACGGAAAGATTATTACTTCGGCGGGCATCTCCGCGGGGATCGATATGTCTTTGGAAGTTGTCGCCAAACTATTGGGCCGGGAACAAGCTCTCGAGACTGCTTCGTATATGGAATATGACTGGAAAGGCTAAAAGTTGACCATCGTAATAAAGCGAGCGGAACATCGCGGATCTCGTCAGAGCCTCCGTTCATTACTACACCTCCGAAGAAGAAATTGATCGCTTCTGCGATTGTTTGGGTCGCATTAACTCTATGAGTTAACACTTATGATCTTCACGTGTGACGGTGGAATCATAGCCATGCCCGATCCCACCCTGGTTCTTGTAGACCGCCACGATGGCGGACATCTGGTAGTGATTCCGTCGCGCGAAGTATGGGAGAGAAGTGAGCTAGGTGCGGCCGAGTTGACCCATTGGTCCTTCCTGGTTGCGGCAACAGGCAAGGCGATGCTTGACGTCCTGCCTCAACTTGAAGGCGGGTGTATCAATTATTGGGAAGCTGGCAACTGGGCCTTGAACAGACAGGCTGAACCGCACGGCTTCAAAACTGCCAAAGAGCACCGAAAGGTTCACCTGCATCTACTCGGGAGAAGTCCAACCGCTACTAACCGTTCGTTGAGATGGGGCGAAGCGCCGGCCTTTCCCGATTTTGCCGATCGCTATTCGTGGGCCATAACGAATCAACGGCTGACTGGTGAAGAAGCCCATCGCATTGTGGTGCGGGTCGAAGCAATCCTACGTGAGAAGTATTTCTTCGATTCCAGCCAAATTGGCGGCAGGTATGTCTGCGATGGCTGCGGATATCCAGCCATAGACCGAGGACCGACGGAAAACAAATGCGGCGAGTGTCAGTCAGTCTTAGAAAAGTAAGCTTGAAGTTCGTGGGCAGAGACTCACGGCTTAACGTGACATCTGACCATCACTACAACCTGAGGCGCGATAGTGAGTGAAATCAAGTTGGTTGTTTTTGATATGGCTGGAACAACGGTCTCCGACACCGGAGAAGTGTCTAGTGCCTTTGTCGATACACTAGAGCAACACCAACTGGAGTCTACGCCTGAACAAGTGTGCCGCGTGCGCGGTTCTTCCAAAAGGGAAGCAATCCTCAACTTCATTCCGGAGGGTCCGAATCGCAGCCAGCGCGCTGAAGAGGTTTATCTTTCGTTCCGTAAACATCTGGCCGATAGGTATAAGACCAATGGCGTAACACCGCTGCCAGGCGCCGAAGAGGTCTTCAGACGTCTGCGAGCAGCGGGCATCAGCGTGGCTCTGAACACTGGTTTCGATCGCGACATCACCAGATTGTTGCTGCAGGCTTTGGAGTGGGAGGTTGGAATTGTGGACGCGGTGGTTTGCGGAGACGATGTGCAGCAGGGACGCCCGGCTCCTTATCTAATCTTCCACGCGATGGAATCAACCGGAACGATTAGTGCGAAGCACGTCGTGAATGTCGGCGACACGGCAAGGGATCTCGAGGCCGGGAAGAACGCTGGGGTAAGTTTGAATGTTGGAGTGCTCTCCGGCGCGCATGAGCAAAACATACTGAAGGACGCTCCGCACACTCATATTCTGCCCTCGGTAGCGGATTTGCCCAACGTTCTGGGACTCAGTTCGTGATTTTCGACTGTGCCCGTTATCTCCGCGAACCGAAATCCCTTTTTCGCAACGTTGTTTTCTTCAGAGAATTGAAAGGCTGGGGTCGGGCGTCTCGTGCAAAACCGCTCTGATTATCTCGAGACCCTTTTCAAGTTGAGCCCGGCTTCTGGGCGCGCCCACACACACACGCACAGCATGAGGAGATTCCTCGCGTCCGGGAACAAATGCCTCAGCAGGTGTGACAGCCACTCCACGACGTCGGAGTTGTGCTGAGAATTCGTTGCTGCACCACTGCTCCGGCAGATGTAGCCAAAGATGGAAGCTCAACGGGTGAGCGTCAAACCGAAATCCAGCAAGAGCGTTGGTGGCAATCAACTGGCGCGCGGCGGCCTCTGAGCGCTTCTGTTCCACGAGACGATCAGCCGTCCCATCCAGAATCCATTCCGAGGCGATCTCGGCCATCAATGGCGCTGCCATCCAGACCGTCGCGCGCAAAGAGGTTGCCAGCGGCTCGACCATGCGCGGCGGAGCGACCAGGTAACCAATGCGCAACCCGCCGGCGATACTTTTTGAGGTGCTGAGAATGAAATAACTATTCTCTGCCGCAAAGAAAGAAAGCGGCGGAGGAGGGCTTGATAGCATAAAGCTATGCACGTCGTCTTCGACAATTGCTACGTTGTGTGCTGTGGCTATGGCCGCGATCTGGCGTCGTCGTGCTTCTGGCATTATCGTTCCCATCGGGTTTTGAAGCGTCGGTATCGTGTAAAGGATCCTGGCAGGCTCATGGCGGCAGGCGTTATCAAAGGCCTCAGGGATGATTCCCTGGTCGTCCGTCGGCAAGCCCTTTAGGCGCAGGTGTAGGAGATGCGCGAGGTTTTTCATACCCGGATACGTTAGGCTCTCGGTGAAAACAGAATCGCCGGGCTTTGTAAGCGTGGAGAAAACGACCGTCATTGCGTGCAGTGCGCCGTTGCAGATCAAGATTTGTTGTGCATCAACTTTTAGTCCAGATCGCGCTACCCACGCGGCCCCGGCGGCCCGATGCCGTTCCAGGCCAGCAGCGGGTTGGTAACCCATTAGCGTCGATAGACCCGGCCGTGCGGCCAAACCTGTAAGCGTCTTGGTTAAGGCCTGACCCAGTGGATCTCCTACCGAGAGGGGAGGGATGTTCAAGCTGAGGTCGATAAAGTTCTCATCTTCAGTCGATGAAGGTGCAGGAAATGCGTCTTCAAAGAGATTCGCCTTCACAAAAGTTCCGCGTCCGGTTTCACCCACCAGCAAACCACGTTTGGCGGCCTCAGAGTAAGCCCGGGTAATAGTTCCGGTAGTCACGCCGAGAACAGTCGCCAAGTCTCGGTGTGTTGGCAGCTGGTCGCCAGCTTTCAGGTGACCGCGTTCCACGTCCTCAGCCAATGCGCTGACTATTGCCAGATACCGGGGACCACGAAACGAGCTCAAATTTGGAGTCCACATTGTCATAAGAAGTTTTGATTTGACAGCCTATATTGTCCCGCATATTCTAGGGACATTGAATTGATTGTGTCAATGCACAATCGATACGATTCTTTTGATATTTCCGATAAATCGTTTCAGGGCGATTCCAACTTCGACCTGCAGGCAAGGGTGATCCCAAGATGCAGATACCTTCCTTTTTACTGGATGAATGGCTCAATGAGTATCACTTCGCGAGCCCGCCGCCGGAGTTTGATTTAGCTTCCAGCACCGGCCCCCTCTGGACTGCTCGTGAGATCCTGGGGTTGATGACTCCGGATGAGAGGGAACTCTTCAATGAGACGCCTCTGGTTTACTCCGCTGCGACCGGCTCGCGAATGCTCCGCCAGGCCATCGGGGACTTGCACGGCGTTGAAGCCGAGCAGGTGCAGATCGTTACCGGTGTTTCGGAAGCGTTCCTGATTCTGTTCTTCCTTGCGGCCGAGTCTGGTGCGAACGTAATCCTGCCGGCGCCTGTCTATCCACCAATCGCTGTCGAGGCGAGATTGCTTGGCCTCGAAACGCGATTCTATCAACTAAGGCGCGAGAACGATTTCGGGATAGACCTGGATGAAATCAAAAAGCTTATTGACGCGAAAACGAAGCTACTCCTGGTCAACTCGCCACACAATCCGACCGGCGCAACGGTAAGCAGCACTCAGATGCGCGATTTGCATGACCTGGCGGTGGAGCAGGGAATTCAATTCGTATCCGATGAAGTTTATCATCCGATATATCATCAGGATAAGACAGCCTCTGCCTCGGTGTTAGCGAAGGCGATAGTGCTGGGCTCCTTCTCGAAAGCACTTTCGTTAAGCGGCTTGCGGGTCGGCTGGATCATCGATCGCGATCCTGAGCGGGTGCAGAATTACGCCAACGCCAGGAGCTACTTCACAATCTCGAACTCACCACTCAGCGAAGG
>JAMQPI010000175.1 GCA_023717565.1 Pyrinomonadaceae bacterium
GTTTGGAGGGGCGGAACTCAGCTTGGCAGGTACTCATCCAGCATCATTCCGCCCCTCCAAACGGCGCAGTGATGTTCATTGTGTCCCGGTCTATAAACATCTCACTCCTATGGAGTGCCGAAAAGCTACCAATCCGGCTCACTAGCGCCTACTGCAAAAACCCGGAGTCAGACAGCCATTCTTGAAATCGTGCCGGCCAGGTACCGAAGGCTTGCTGATTTTTGTCGCGCACACCAAATCCGTGACCGGCGCTGGCGTAAATGTGTAACTCAGCCGGCACACCGGCCTCCTTGAATTTCAAGTACACTTCTGCCAAACCCTTCGAGATGTCTGGCCGGTCCTGGTAACCACACACGAGAAATGCAGGCGGCGAGTCCTTAGTCACCACAACTCGTCCAGAACTTCCGGGATAGATCAGAGCCTGGAAATCTGGTCTCGAGTTTTCGCGTTCGACCATGTCGGTAGCTTCTTTGTTGCCACCGTCGAAGCGCATCCCCGACAGCGCAGCCAACTCTCCGCCGGCGGAGAAACCGATCACTCCAACCCGCGACGGAGCAATCTTCCATTCCTGCGCCCGGCTGCGCACGAGACGGATCGCTCGTTTGGTGTCGGCCAGCGCATGATCATCCACGGTGTAAGTCGAATTGGCTTCGCGGGCGAGGCGATACTTAAGCACGAACGCCGCAATGCCGCGCGCGCTCAACCACCGGGCCAGATTGTGGCCCTCGTGGTCGACCCACATTTCCCGATGCCCGCCGCCTGGAATAACGATCACTGCTGTGCGAGGGGCTTTGGTCTTATCCACAGCCGGTAGATAAGGGGTAAGCGAAGGGTTGTGGACGTTTGAGATGACGTGCTCTCCATCGGGCGTTACCCTCACCGACTCTTTCCCGGTCTTGCCTTCTGAGCCGGGTGCGCCGTTCGGCCAAAGCGGAATCTCTGTTGATTGATCCGCGCCGACAACGGCGACGTTTAGACAAATCCACATTAAAAGAATTCGTGTGAACCCCGGATTCTTCTTCATCGTGATTTCACCTTCAGCTTGTTTGGACATTCCTTTGAGAAAGGCTCTTAACGAAAGGCAGTTCACGCAATGACGCAAGGGGTCGAGGTCAGTACCGTAGCGCGGTCGCGTCGGGTCGATCTGCGCAACAGGACTCGTGGCGAAAGTTGACCCGACGCTACCGCGCTACGGTACTGACCTCGACCCCTTGCGTCTTTGCGTGAAACTGCCTTTCGTTAGCTTCATGAGAAAGATGCCATAGCCCACACCTGCTGGATCAATACTGCGTGCGGACTGGAAGGCCATCCACTTGCCATCCGGACTGACGACCGGGTTCGATGCTTTGTAGCCATCGTAATCACCCCACCTGGTCAGGCGAACAAAGTCTCTAGTGTTTGCCTCCAGCTTGAGTTTCCAGATGTCGATGTATTTTGAGGTCTGACGTTCTGGTCCGCCCTGTTCGCGACTCGACTCCACCAACGTCCACTCGCCATCAGGCGAGATACCCTCGACCTCGTTGTACTCATCAACGAGCTTCCGATAGGTAGTGATCTTCCCGGTGTTGAGGTCAATGCCCATCACATCGGCTTTCTCGACCTCCCGATAGCAGGTGTAGATTAACTCCGTGTCGTTGTGACGAAAGTCTTGCGCCTCCAGTGTGCAGTCCGGGCGCTTCGCTCTGATCACTTCTTTAATGTTCGTCAGTGTCGGCACGCCCGCCTGATATTCGATATTGGCGGTGTAGATCACCGATTCTCCTTCGGCCAACAGATCAGGGTATTGTCCTCGGGTGTTTGACCACGCAATCTTCATGTTCTTTCCCGAGATCGCCACCCCCTCGGAGATCTTATGGTTGAGCGCAACCGGCGGCGTTTTCGCGTCACCCTTCATGACCCACATCTCTTGGTCTCGCGAGCGGGTGGTACGAATGTCGGTGAACTTCCTCGCGCCAATCAAGAAAAAGTCGCCGTTGGGTAAATACTGAACCCGCAAGAATCCTTCGTGCATGAAGTGGCCGGTGAGTAGTCGTGTCAACCTGGTGTTCAGATCAATCTCAAACGCATCTTTGAATGACTTCGCCATGAAGGCAATGCGCTTGCCGTCAGGAGACCAGGCGGCGCGTTCACCGAATCCGGTCAACTGCACAATGTTCGCGGGCAGATTCTTTTCGGGGCTTCCTTCCTTTTTCACCTGCGCCGCACACAGACACGAAAAAGAAAGAAGTAGCGGAATTAGTAAGAACTTGGTCTTTTGGTCCAACACGCTGCTCCTGTCTTCCTTGTCCGTTGTCAGTTGGTCAGTTGTCAGTTGTCAGTTGTCAGTTGTCAGTTGTCAGTTGTCAGTTGTCAGTTGTCAGTTGTCAGTTGTCAGTTGTCAGTTGTCAGTTGTCAGTTGTCAGTGGTCAGTGGTCAGTGGTCAGTGGTCAGTTGGTCAGTTGGTCAGTTGTCAGTTGGTCAGTTGTTAGTACCGCAATCCCGTAGGGATCGAATGTTTATAGACCGCGGCACGAAAAGGATTTTCGGAAAGCTCCAAGCGGAGCTGCGAGCCATAACCACGGGCCAAGCTTCTATAAACATTCGATCCCTACGAGGGTCCTGACCACTGACAACTGACCACTGGCTACAGACCACTGACTACAGACCACTGACTACGGACCACTATATTTTCATCCCCAGCTTTTCTTCGAGATACTTCTTGCTGATCAGGGCCGCCTCTTTGGGCGTGCGCGTCTTGTCGGGCACGCTGTCGAGTTCGACGATGGCCCAGCCGCGGAATTTGACGTCCTTGAGCGCCTTGAAGACTGCCGGCAAATCAACTTTGCCGCGACCGAGTTCAACGAAACGGTACGCGCGCGACGCTTCGCCCGCCGCCGAGGGCACCGGGCTCTCCACATCCTTGATGTGCAGAAAGAGCAGACGGTCATGATATTTCTTGATCGCCTTTGCAGAGTCACCTCCGCCTTGATGATAGTGGGCGATATCGAGTTCGAGCTTGATGTAGCGCGGGTCAGACGCATCCATGATCTGATCAACTTCGCCGGGTGCTTCCCCAAGGCTGTTCATGTGGTTGTGATAGCCGACGGGTACGCCGAGGTCGAGCGCGCGTTTGCCAATTTCGGTCAAGACCTTTCCGAGCTGCTTGAAGTCGTCTGCCGTTGGCTGTCGGTCCTTGGGCCGTGCCGAATCCGTGACTTGCAGGTAGCGGCCGCCCACGTCGTGCACGAACCTGGCGTGTCGTGCGTGCTTGGCGATTTCGTTGGCTTCGGTGCCGGGTCCAATACCAACGCCGCCGCTCGACAGCGCGACCATTTCGAGGCGGTGTTGCGCCAGTAGATCCTTCAACGCTTGCGGGCGCTCGCCGTACTCTTGCAGGATGTTGGAGCGCAGTTGTATCCCGCGGAAGCCCAGCTCAGCGACGTCCTTGATCGCTTGCTGATCGTTTCCGCCCCAGGTGATCGCGGCGTAACCGAACTGAATCGCCGCCGGGGCGGCCGTGATGGGACTCTCAAAGTATGAGAGGTCTATCGCCGAATGAAGCGACGGTTCGAGCAGATGGCCCAGCGCATCAATAGGCAATGCTGACGCGGTGGCAACTGCGCCCATTCCAACGATAAAGCGACGACGAGACAGAACACCTGACATCGGCTTATTCTCCTTCAATTGTGGGTTGCAGCTCTTGAAGCAGCGTCCTGGATAAGATCCCCTGACACTCATTTGTGCTGCGGGAGGTTAGCAGATGAAAGGGACTTCCCTCAATGCTGCACTTGAAGATCGAAAGGCTCGACACCGGATACGAGCACTCAACCACAGAACCATTTGCCGTAGCCAATGGATCATAAGCTCAACCAAGCCGGCACCGCTCAACCACAGAACCATTTGCCGTAGAGACTGTGTCAAAAAGCGGAATGGTTAGTAGCAGAGTGCGAATGAAAAAGAAAGCAAGCAAGATGGAAGACAGTGATATAAAGAGTCAGCATTGAAGAGAGGAGTGCTGAGGGA
>JAMQPI010000183.1 GCA_023717565.1 Pyrinomonadaceae bacterium
CTGATATAAAAATGTGCAGGATTCAGCGCATTGACGATTGTGGCTAATCCAAGTCCGATGTAGCGTCCGGTGATCTGGATAGCGTCCAGTGCCTGTGACTCACCCCGACGGGCACGATTGACTAAATCGGCAATGGTAAAAGTTGTGCTGCTGGCGCTCGCTTTAAGCAATGATTGCGGTTTGATCTTCGATAGATCGCGCTTGAAATAGCGAGAGAGGGTCGCGATATTCGAGGCGTATGCCTGCCAGCAGCCCGTGGCCCCGCACATGCAACGCGGCCGGGGCCCATCAAGGCTTAGGGGAGTGTGACCGAACTCTCCGGCCATGTTAGCGACCCCACGAAGCAATTCGCCGTTAATAACAATGCCGACCCCAATTCCGTCAGAGACACTCACAAAAGCGAAGTTCTGACCCCCGATGGATTCGTTAGGTCCATGCCACATCTGGGCGAGGGCCGATGTTTTCGCCGCGTTCTCGATGTGGACTGAAAGTCCGGTTGCGGCTTCGAGAGGCTCCCGTAAATCAACGTTCTTCCACCCAAGAGTCGGCGCATTAAGAACGCGTTGCGTCGGGTAGTCAACAACTCCGGGAACTGAAACTCCGATCCCTTCGCACTGCGAGACAACTCCATGTTTCTTTAGCAAACTATCGATTTTTTCTGCCAGCTCTTTTACCAGTTGGGCTGGTGAAAAGATGGTGTCAAAGCCCTCCAGTGCGATCTGAAGCCCACTGAAATCTGTCAGCATTAAGTGCGTTTCGCTAAAGCGGATGTCAACGGCGACGATTAGACGGTGACGGGTTCGGACGTGAAGGAGTGTCGGCTTCCGACCGCGCGCAGCTTCACCCGTCGCCCCCTCATAGATCAACCCGTCCGCGATCAGGTCGTTTACAATGAAAGTGATGACATTGCGGGCCACTTCCATTCGTCGAGCTAAATCCGCTCGGGAGATCGGATGGTGCTCGCGGATCAGATTAAGCGCGATGCTACGATTGATGCTGCGAGAGGTTGAGCGGGTCGCGACATAGAAATCATGGGGATTGATTTTTCGCATGACAAGTCCAGCACTACTTTGTTACCGCTGGCAACATTTGTTCGGTCAGGGCATTTGTTCAATGACGGAACTATATAGTCTATATGAATGTTCAGGGTCAAGCAGTTTTTCAGCAATTTCTGAGAATTTTTCAGATTACCCACCAGATGTCGCGGCAACAACCGCACGGCCACTTACTGGATTTGACTGGGGAGGTGCAGCAACCTACCATTCGTCAGTGAAAACAATTCAATCCCTCAAGACCTCGACGTCTTTACGTCAATTCCTTTTTCACTGTGTCGTCTGCTTTCTCGCGGTGCACGGTTACGCTGCGACTTCGCACTCTCAACAGCGGCGAGCAACGCTTGTCGCCGCCACTCCGCCAATGGGGTGGAACAGCTGGGACTCCTACGGCAGAACGCTTAATGAAGAGAGCATCAAGGCGAACGCTAATTGGATGGCGCAGAACCTGAAGCGGTTTGGCTGGGAATACGTTGTCGTAGATGAAGGTTGGTACCTGGACAATCTCGATGCCAGGGGCAATGTCAAGAATACGCGTTACGAGATGGACGGCTACGGTCGCTATGTTCCGGTGCCGGCCCGCTTCCCCTCTGCGGGAAAGGATTTCAATTTTAGGCCGCTCGCCGATTATCTGCACTCGCTCGGTCTGAAGTTTGGGCTCCACATCATCCGTGGCATTCCCAGGGAGGCGGTAGCCAGGAACCTTCCGATCGCGGGCTCCTCTTTCCGCGCCGCGGAGGCCGCTGACACATCGGACCTATGCCCCTGGAACGCCTACAACTATGGCCTCAAACCCTCGCATCCAGCGGCACAAGCCTATTACGATTCCCTCGCCCGGCAATATGCCGGATGGGCCGTTGACTTCATCAAGATAGATTGCATTTCTGATCATCCTTACAAAGGCGACGAGATTCGTATGTTCAGCGAAGCCATCGCGAAGTCCGGTCGCCAGATGGTGTTGAGCCTTTCTCCCGGACCCACGGCGATCGACAAACGCGATGAAGTCTCCAAGTACGCACAGATGTGGCGCATCTCTGACGACGTTTGGGATGTCTGGCACAGCGACAAGAATTTTCCCCAGGGTATAAAAAACCTGGTTTCGCTTACCGCTAAATGGGCCGGTGTCGCACGGCCGGGTCACTGGCCGGATGCGGATATGTTGCCGATCGGCAGTTTGCGACCTGCGGCCGGCTGGGGTGAGCCGCGAGACACTCGTTTGACCCGTGACGAGCAGCGCACGATGTTGACGCTGTGGTCCATCTTCCGTTCGCCGCTGATCATGGGTGGCAATTTGCTGCAGTCCGATGCCTGGACCACATCTCTGCTCACCAACCCCGAGGTCATCGCGGTCAATCAGCACTCCAGAGACAATCGCCCGGTCATCACTACCGAAAACATTGTAATCTGGACGGCGCGACCTGCATCCGGCAAGGACTCGTACGTCGCAATCTTCAACATCAGCGATACTGCGCAGACGGTTCGTTATGCCTGGACCAATCTCGGCCTCTCCGCCCCAAGCTACAGGTTGCGCGATCTTTGGACACACCAAAACATCGCGACGGCGACTTCTGTTGAAATCACATTGGCTCCGCATGCCTCAGTTCTTTACCGTGCCGCCCCCAAAAACAGATGAGTCGACCCTCATCAAATCAGGTTCACGCTAAGACGCAAAGGGTGCAAAGACGCAAAGAAGATCAGGATGTGAAATTCGCTCACCTTTGCTATCTACGATCTTCTTCTTTGCGTCTTTGCCTCCTTTGCGTCTTGGCGTGAAACCCGATCGTTAAATGCACATACTCTCCATTGAATCCGTCAGTAAGAGTTACGGACTGAAGCCGCTCTTCGAAGGAGTCAGCCTGGGGCTCGATTCCGAGGACCGCATCGGCGTGGTCGGCGTGAATGGATCAGGCAAGACGACACTGCTTCGTCTAATCGCTCGCCAGCAGAAACCTGATTCCGGCCAGATTGTTTTCGCCGCCGGTGTGTCGATTGGCTACTTGCCTCAGAACCCGCCATTCGATCCGGACCAGACCGTTCTCGAAGCGGTCTTTGCAGCCAGCGACGCCAGGATGAAGTTGTTGCTTGCTTACGAACTTGCGTGCCAGGAACTCGGGGCCAATGGTGAGGCTGGGCTCGGCGACGAGCGTCGGATGAATCGGGTATCGGAACTGGCACACGAGTTAGAAATCACCGGCGCATGGGAGATGGAAACCAACGCCCGCACGATTTTGAGCAAACTTGGGATGCCCGACACTGCCGCGACGATGGGCACGCTTTCCGGCGGCCAACGAAAACGAGTCGCGCTCGCTCATGCGCTGATTGAAAGTCCCGACCTGCTCATTCTCGATGAACCCACCAATCACCTTGACGCCGAAACCATCACCTGGCTCGAAACCTATCTGGCTCGCTACCGTGGCGCTCTCTTGCTCGTGACCCACGACCGTTATTTCCTCGACCGTGTGACCGGACGCATCCTGGAAATCGATCGCGGTACCGTCCAGACCTTCGACGGAAACTATTCATACTACGTGGAGAAGAAAGAGGAGCAGGAGGTCAGTCGAGCCGTCGAAGGTCAAAAGCGCGAGATGCTGATTCGCAAGGAGCTGGCCTGGCTGCGCCGCGGTGCGAAGGCCCGCACCAGAAAATCCAAAGCCCGCCTGGACAGTGCGGCAAGTTTGATGGCCCAACCTAAGGAAACGGCCCGCGCCGAACTGGACATCTCGGTCGCTTCAAGTCGAATGGGTAAGAAGATCCTGGAGTTGCACGACATCACTAAGGCTTTTGATGGACGGACAATAATCAAAGGCTTCAACTACATCCTGAAACGCAACGACCGGATCGGGATCATCGGTCCGAATGGAGCGGGCAAGACCACGCTCCTTGAGATTATTGCTGGACGACAGAAGCCAGATCGTGGTTCGTTGGAAGTTGGACAGACAATAAGCTTTGGCTACTACGATCAGGAAAACCGTGCCTTGCCTCAAGACGAACGCGTGATCGATTACATACGATCAGTGGCCGAGCGGATCGAAAACGCCGAGGGGACATTCATCACTGCGAGTCAGATGCTGGAAAAGTTCCTCTTCACCGGCCCCATGCAATACGCGCCGATCGGATCGCTGTCCGGAGGCGAGCAGCGTCGCCTCTATCTACTACGGATCTTGATGGGTGCTCCGAACGTTCTGTTGCTGGACGAACCGACGAACGATCTGGACATTCAAACTCTCATCACCCTTGAAGCGTATCTCGACAACTTCTCAGGATGCGTCATCGTCGTTAGCCATGATCGATACTTCCTGGACCGCACGGTGGATCACATCTTTCGTTTTGAGGCAGGCGGGAGTCTCCGGCAGTATCCGGGAAACTACACGGCCTTCATCGAAGCACGACAGCGGGAGGAGAAAGCTGCCCCAGTTGGTAAGCCAAAAGATGCTCCCAAGTCCAGCCCGAAGTCCAATCACTTGCCGTCCGCCGAGGCCGGCACCACCTCGGCCGCGGCTCGTAAATTGTCCTTCAAAGAACAGAGAGAATTGGAATCGCTCGAAGCCAGGATAGCAGCCGCTGAACAACGCCAGGCAGAAATAGAAGAAGCCCTAACCACTAACTCGAGTGATGCGCGTTTGGTGCACGAGCTCTACCAGGAACGAGAGCTGCTGGCCGTACAACTCGCAAGTGATCTGGGCCGATGGGCAGAGCTGGCGTGAAATGAATCTTCACTTCGCGAGATCAAGTCTGAGCCTCCGCCGTGGCTTTTCTCTCGAGCTTACCCCAACCGATAAGTGTGCCTCGGGCCGCGCAAATCACTGATCTGATCATCACGTAGTACATCAGCTGCCGGTAACAAAACCTTTGCAGGAATAACCACCAGAGCAGACTCCAACGTTCGCGCTTCTCAAGCAGCAGGGCGAAAGCGGCGGCCAGCCAATCCACGGTAAGGAAGAGTGCGTAGTAAAAGAGTACCTTCAGTAAATTCGTGGTCACGTATCCCGCTGGGTGTTCCAATCGTTCCAGGGCAGCCGCAACCAGTGTCCACACCAGCATCAAGTCCATCACGGGTGAGATCAGCGGGAATAGAATCTGGAAAACCCAAATGTTTGGCATGGCGATGAGGCCCAGCGTCCCATAGCGGCGACGAAAAAGTGCATCACGGTGTTTCCACATGCATTGCAACGAACCATAGCTCCAGCGAAAGCGTTGCTTGGCGAGCGCCTTCAAACTGGCCGGCGCTTCTGTCCAGGCGATAGCGTTCTCCTCGTAGCTTACCTGGTAGCCGAGTCGCCGTATCTTGAGAGTCAGATCTTGATCTTCGGCGAGAGTATCCGAGCTGAACCCACCGGCGCGTTCCACCAGATCGCGCCGCCACGCTCCGACCGCACCTGGCACTACAGTAATGCAGTTCAGACTCGCAAAAGCACGCCGATCCATATTTTGCGAGGTTATGTATTCGAGCGCCTGCAAACGTGTAAGCAGATTGATGCGGTTGCCCACCTTGGCATTTCCCGCCACCGCAGCGACGGATAGATCGTGGAAACGATGCGCGAGCGCGGCGATCGTGTCTGGAGTAAACAAGGTATCGGCATCGAGGGCAACGATGATCTCACCACACGCGTGACGGATACCGAAGTTTAAGGCTTCGGCCTTGCCGCCGTTCTGTTTGGTAAACAGCCGCACTCGGTTTTCACCTGCAAAGCGGTCAACAACCACCTCAATGGTTCGATCGCTTGAGCCGTCGTCAACGACGATGATCTCAAAAGCGGGGTAAGTGGAAGCAAGTAAACTTTCAATTGTTTTGGCTATGACCAATTCCTCGTTGTAAGCGGGAACAATGACAGAGACAAACGGTTGATAGCTCTCGCTTGCCGGCACCAGATCACGCCGCCGCCAATGGCGAAACGCTAACGCCCCGATAAAGAGAACTCGCGCCAAGCCGAACAGTATGCCAATGCCAAATATCCAGTGCAGCAACCATTCGCCGAGCGAGAGCCCCGAAAATGTAACCGCATTAGCGCGAGTGACTAGTTCTTGTCCACCTGGAACGGTTGGCATCGTCTGGTCGCGGGTGAGGCCGGCCAGTTGCGAGACCGTCACAAATCGGAATTTCCTGGCCCGCAGCTCCTGAATTATCTGCGGCAGAGCGTCCACCGTTTGTTGACGATCCCCGCCGCTGTCGTGCAGCAGCACGACCTGACCGCGACGATCCGGGTTCGTCTCGGTAACACCGGCGATGGTTCGCTGCACAATCACATTTGTTCCGGGAGAGGCCCAGTCGCCCGGATCGACCCGCAGTCCGATCGTTAAATACCCCAATCGCGTCGCTCGCACTATAGGATCAACTTCATCAGGCGTGGCCGGCTCAGCATCGCCGAAGTACGGCGGACGAAATAGGATAGTGCCGCGTCCGGTCACGGACTCGATCAATCGCTGCGTGGCATTGAGTTCAAAATCTGTGACGCGCCCAGGTACTTCGCCGAGATTTGGATGCGTATAAGTGTGGTTGCCAATGTCGTGTCCCTCATCAACAATCCGCCGCAAGATTTCCGGATTCGCTTGCCCGTTCGCACCAATAATGAAAAATGTAGCCGGCACCTTTTCCCGGCGGAGAATTTCCAGGATTCGTGGTGTCCACTGTGGATCAGGGCCGTCATCAAAAGTGAGCGCAACCAGACCAGGTTGGTCGCCCGAACGGCGGATGACATAGGACGACGGCGTGGTGGTGTAGTCCTCTTGATCGATCAGCCCGGTGATCGAATCAGTCGTGATCTTTCTTGAGCCTTCCTGTGGCTGAGCACTGACCTGCAATATCTCGCCGGTGCCCTCGAAGTCAACATCGTAACCGAACCTTATTTGCTGCAGACGATCCGGCGAGAGGTTCGTTTGTCCTCTGCCAAAGCCCGCACCAAAGATCTCCCACAGCGAGGGATCTTCGGAACCCAGCCGCCATAGTGCATAACCAGCCGGGTGGAACTTGCCGGCTGCGATTATCTGGTTGTAGACCGTGACCGCATCGAGAAACCATACTGTGTGGTCTGAACCATCTTCCTCTTCATAAGAAAAATAGGGATTGCGCGTCGCGTGGTCGAACGATATAGCGGCCTCTGAATCTCGCGCCGCGAGCACCGCCTCCTGAAAAGTGAGCTCGGTTGCCTGCCCGCCCGGTGTCCAATTGTAGCCGTAGTTACCGACGCAGATGATTGTCTTCGCAGGTTCGAGTTCACCCATGCGTAAGGCAAGGTTTCGTTCGAACCAATCCTGCCCGGCGATGGGTCCCGCAGCGCTGGTGGACCAATGCTGGTCGTAAGCCATCAGCAGAAGATAGTCAGTGGATGCAGCATAGGCGTGCAGGTCCCAGCCGGAGTCATCGAAGGGCACTGCCTGCGCCAGCACCAGGCCCAGAGGACTGAACGACGCATGAAGACTCTGCACGAACAGTTGCAAGTTGGCTTGAGAGGTATCGGGCACCTCTTCAAAGTCTAAGCAAACTCCGGCGAACTTGTTCTCGCTTATGAAACGGACCAGGGCATCGATCAGACGCGCCCTTGATGTTTCACTCGCCAACGCACGCTCGAGCACAGCTGGCTCCCATCGCCCGTCACGAAAGTTCTGGACCAAAGGTACGATTGGCATCTGTGAACGCTCATGAGCCACGAGATCAATCACCCGCTGATCAATGTCACGCACCAGCGGATCGCTCCCATCCTGCAAGCGACCCCACTCGGGGATCAGCCAATCGAGCTCTGCGACATTGCGTTTTAGTGATTCGTAGCTCGAGTCGTCCCAGTTGACGTAAAAACCTAGGGCCAGTGGTTTAGTCAAACCAGTCACAGACGGAGGCGAGGTCAGGGCGGGATGGATTCCTACAGTCTCCGTCACTGGCTCACTTAGCGTACGGGTTCTCGTCAGAGACCGTCTCAGGGAGGGTTCTACTCGACCGGCTTTCAGTTCTCTAGAAGCTTTCGGAAGACTGGTGGCTTGGAGTCTCTGGTTAACGGCCTGCCGTAAGGTGGAAACGGATCGAATGCTCAATTGTGGCAACACGGGGTCTATCAAGACACTCGCAACCAGGGTGGCGGTCAGCAATAGGATGAGAAGTGCCGCGGCCAACCACACGCGGCGCACTCGCGGCCAGCGGCGGCCCTCCGGGTCGAAGAAAACTGGGAGACCATTGGTAATTGGAGACATAATTCAAGAACCAGCCGCCATCCTCCCACTTTGCAAAACTTGCGGATGCCATTGCTCGGTAGGACCAGAAGGCGGCCGGTTGATTGGGACGGATGAGTGCTAACCCATGCAGTCCCCTCCCCCCATGTCCGTTTTTTCTTGACGTCCTTAACAAAGTTTGACGGGCCCTTTGAATAATCTCCTCCGACCCTGTCAACTGGGCGTCATTCCTTGCACGCCGATCCTGGACCGTCTTGAGCGTCTGGTCTTGCTAGCTTTTGCTCAAAACAGACGTTTCTTGCTACTTGCTGCAATAGGTCCTGGTGTTTGTTGACTCTCCGAGCGGCTTCTATACTAAAAAGCTGATAGTTCTAATTACCAGGGAGCAATAGAATGTCGGATTCAGATATCTCGGCCCCACCGGCATCATCTCTTTTTCTGAGATACGGCGTGGCCGTTTCGAGCGTGACCGCGGCGCTGGTCGTTACATACGTACT
>JAMQPI010000406.1 GCA_023717565.1 Pyrinomonadaceae bacterium
GTGATCGACGCGATCAAAGGCGCTGGCGCTAACCCGGTTGGTTTGCAGGTAGATGATCTGCCTCAATAAGAGCGCAGCGGATAACTTGAAAGCTTTTCGATCTCTGGCCTGCCGCATAGTTGCTGGTCAACACTGGAGCCACCGATAAATGAAACTCTCTCAAGCTAGGATCGCGATCGCCCTGGCATTCGTTGTTGCTGCCACGTCGGGTTGTGGCGTCATCAATAGAATAAGAGCCAAGAATGAGCTGAACGAAGCCGCCCGCACCTATCGTGAGGGGCATTTTGTGGAAGCCGAGGACCACGCCAAAAAGGCCCTGGAACTCGATCCTGATAACAAGACCGCGCCGCTGTTTATTGCTCGTACTGTGCACGCCCAATATCGTACCGGTGTTAACACGCCCGAGAACATTGCTAAAGCCCGCCAGGCAATTGAAGCCTATAGAAAAATTCTTGAAACTGATCCGACTAATGAAGAGGCCTACAAGGCGATCGCCTTTCTCTACGAAAAGATCAAAGAGGACGATCAACTTCGCAAGTGGATCATTGACCGAGCAAATGACGCCCGCGTGGAGCCGGATAAACGCGCTGAAGCCTACATAGTGCTAGCCAGCAAAGACTGGAACTGTTCTTTCCAGATTACCGACCTGCCTACCAACAAGATTACGACCGTAACCGAAGGTAAAGCGACCGTTTCCTACCGGAAACCAAATCAAAAAGACTTCGAATCAGCGCAGATGTGCGTGAAGCGCGGTCTCGAAGAGGCAGAGAGCGCAATCAAGTTTGACCCCAACAGCGAACCTGCCTGGTCGTACAAAACAAACTTGTTGCTGGAAGCGTCCAAGCTGGCAGAGATGGAAGGCAATACGGGTCGCAAGGCGGAGCTGGATAAGCAACGCGAAGAGGCACAGAAACGCACTACCCAATTGAGCGAAGCCAACAAGAAGAAACAGGCTGAAGAGGAAGCCAAGAAAGCTGCCTCGCCACCGACAAGCTGAGCCCAAGCCAAAATAGTCATAGTCGCCAACAGGTGATGTTCGATTTCAAGTCGAGCGTCACCTGTTTTGTTATAATCGCGAACCCGCGTTTCAATTCGGAGCCATACGCGGAAGTTCGTAAGTTATGATTCGAATCGAGGACATTGTCGAGAAGGTTGCCAGCAACCATCCGCAGGCGGATCTAGACCTGCTGCGGCGGGCTTACCTGTTTTCTGCCCGCGAACATAAAGGCCAGAAGCGGGCCTCCGGCGAGTCGTATCTCGTGCACCCGCTTGAGGTCGCCGACATTCTGGCGGACATGAAACTCGACGAAGTATCCGTTGCCACCGGCCTTCTACACGACGTCGTCGAGGACACCCTCGTCGATCTTGATACCATCAATGAATACTTCGGGCCTGAGATAGCCCACTTGGTAGATGGGTTGACCAAGATTGCGCAGATCAGCAACGTCTCCCGAGAAGAGCAGCAAGCCGAGAACGTCCGCAAGATGTTACTGGCAATGGTTGATGACGTTCGGGTGGTATTGGTGAAACTTGCCGACCGTCTTCACAACATGCGCACGCTGCACTACCTCAGTCCGGAGAAGCGTAAGCGCATTGCGGAAGAGACCATGGATATCTTTGCTCCGATCGCTCACCGACTGGGCATGGGCAAGTTGAGAGGAGAGTTGGAGGATCTCGCCTTCCGTCATCTGCACCCTGAGGACTATCGCGAACTCTCGGAACAACTTGAGAAGCGACGCGCTGAAACCGAGCTGTTCCTGAATGGAGTAACCAGCAGGATCGAAGAGAAGATGCGGGAAGCGGAAGTGCCTTTCGTGAGCGTCGACGGTAGAGTGAAGCGGCTTTATTCGATCTGGAAGAAGCTCCGGCGCCAGAAAATCAGCCTCGATCAAGTCTATGATCTGGTGGCCGCGAGGGTGATTACGCCGAACGAGATTCGGCACTGCTACGCCGCCCTGGGCGTGATTCATAACACGTGGAAGCCGGTCCCCGGGCGCATCAAGGATTGGATCGCGACTCCGCGAGACAATCTCTACCAGTCTCTGCACACCTCCGTGATCGGTTCCAATAGCCAGTCGTTCGAAGTCCAGATTCGAACTGAAGACATGCATCACATCGCCGAGGAAGGCGTGGCTGCCCACTGGAAGTACAAGGAAGGGAAGAAAGGCTCGCGCGACGATGACCAGGCGTTGCAAGCACTGCGCTCGCTGGTTGAATGGACGCAGGAAGTAAAAGACTCGCGCGACTTCCTCGACTCCTTAAAATTGGATCTCTATCCGAAGGACGTCTACGCCTTCACTCCCATGGGCAAGGTTATTCAATTGCCGCGCGGGGCCACCCCCGTGGACTTTGCGTTCATGATCCACTCGGAGGTCGGTAACACCTGCACCGGCGCAAGAATCAATACCCGCATGGTGCCTCTCAGAACGCAGATCCAAAATGGTGATGTGGTTGAGATCATTACCTCCTCATCGTCACACCCCTCACGAGACTGGCTCAATTTTATCGTCACTTCGAGAGCCAGGAATCGGGTTCGCCACTGGGTGGCTGAGCAGCAGCGGGCAGAGTCAATTGAGATTGGCAGGAAGCTACTTGAAAAAGAGGCCGCCCGATTCCAACTCTCCGTCAAGAAGATACTGAGCTCCAGCGATAACGAAATGAAAAGGGTGGCCAGTGATTACGGCTACGGACGCACCGACGACCTGCTGGCGGCAATCGGATATGGCAAGCTGGTCCCGCGCAACGTAATCGCCAAGTACCTCGGTCCCGAGCAGTTC
>JAMQPI010000212.1 GCA_023717565.1 Pyrinomonadaceae bacterium
TGGCGACACGGAGCTGGTGAGCGAAACATACTGCATGCGTAGATCCGCCAGCAGGCTTTCGAGGATTTTTTCCTCCTGAGGCGCCAGGTTGCCCTTTGTTTTTCGCTCCAGCATTCCCAGGATATCAATCCAGTGTTTGGCCAACTCGAGATCAACCTCGCGTTTGTGCGTTACCGGATGCTCCATCATGCCGAGCGAAGACGCCGCGTTTGAAGCAATCGACATGATGAAGTTGGCGAAGCCGGCCGGGTTCTCGGCGTCCGGCAAATCCTCTTCGTCAGATTCGGCTGGGTCATCGGCCGCAGTTGCGGCCTGAGCGGACTGGGTGTTGGCTGAGGCTTCAGCCGCAGGCGCCGGAGCACTAACGGGTTCAGGCAGAGGAGCGACAGCCGGCTTAGGTTCAGGCTTCTCCTCCGGCGGCACGTCTCTGGGCGTGCCGTCAGGATTAAACAAACGGCGATCGGTTACCTTGAAATTTGGTTGTTCCTCGTTCATTTCATTGGCTGAACTGTACGCCACCTTCGGGAAACGCTACAGTCGCACAGTTTATCCTTTTGAGCTTGATATTGCAGGCGATGGTAGCATCTTGACTAAGACGCTCGCAAGAACGCTTCCCGCGAGTCCAAAGGCCTAAGCTTACGTGCGATCGGCCACTTCCTCACCGCAGGATAGCGGGCCTGAAGGCGTCTTCTGACTTTCTGGCTCCTGACTTCTGACTTCTGATTGGGAGAGTACTTTCCATGCCGGCCACATTTAACGACCTGGTGACTCTGATGACGCGATTGCGCTCGCCCACGGGCTGCCCATGGGACCGCGAGCAGACATATGCGACGCTCGCGCCGATGCTTCTGGAAGAGGCCTACGAAGCGTTTGAGGCAGTTGAGGAGGCCCGCGAAGGTCGTCCAGCCGATCTGCGGGATGAACTCGGCGACCTGCTTTTTCAGATAGTCTTCTACGCGCAGGTTGCCGGCGAACGTGGCGACTTCAACATAAATGACGTTACCGATGCGGTGCACGCAAAAATGGTCCGTCGCCATCCGCACGTCTTTGGCGACGCGAGCGCGGAAACTGCCACGGAAGTGCTTCGTAGTTGGGAGGCCATCAAGGCCGAGGAGAAGAAGGCGAACCAGCCTGACGGGGCGACGCCGACCTCAATACTTGATGGTGTCTCGACGAAGGTACCCGCTCTGATGGAAGCACATCAACTCTCAACCAAAGCAGCGCGCGTTGGTTTTGATTGGGAAAAACTTGAAGACATCTTCGCGAAAGTACAAGAAGAGATCAGCGAACTGCTGGACGCGATAAATACCCATGCTAATTCGAAGTCGGAAGCGGATCATACTCGGGTGCGAGAAGAGGTGGGGGACCTGCTTTTTGCAGTAACAAATATTGCCCGTCACCTTCAGGTTGAGCCGGAAGCTGCTTTGAAATTGACCAATAGAAAGTTTCGTCAGCGCTTTGGTCATATCGAGGACAGCCTGCAGGCCCGCGATCAGAGTTTCGATTCTGCCACACTCGAACAGCTTGAATCTCTCTGGCAGGAAGCTAAGAAGGCGGCAGGAGCAGACGGCAGGAGGCACGAAACCTAAAAGCAGAGGATACGCGGCTCATGATTCGGTTCTAAACAAAGGCCCGCTCGGAAGCGGGCCTTTGTACGTGAACATTAGAGTTCAGCGCTAGTCGCCTAGCCGTACGGAGCGAAGAACATTATTGAACGCGGAAGCAAAGCTGCGCGCTTCACTCTGTGGAGCGACAGCAACCATATAAAACAGATCGCCGTTCCGCAATTGGGACGTGATCAGTGTTATGGACTCCGTCTGCCCGGTGGCCTCATTAACGTTCGTAAGCCCGGCACTCAGGCCTGCGCGACCTGACAGGGTAAGTCGTTGAAAGTTTGTCGACTGGCGCAAGCTCCGATTTCCCTGGGCCAAATCGTTGATGAACTCCTGGGTCGCCTGACGTAACTCACGACTCGGAGTCCGAGCAACACCAAAGTTAACTCCGTGAGTAAATACCGCCTGGTTCTGGTATTGCCCGTAACCACCTTCGGGAGAAAACCAGAGCGAATTGTTGTCGCCTAACCTGCGCCAGTTGTCTGGCACACTCACCGTTAGAAATCCAAGCTCGTTGTAACTCCGATAACGCGTGGACGGATAATCCACCCGGCCACCTGGCGCCTCCTCCGGATAGTTCCCGGTTCCTTCCGCAGGGTAACGCTGGCCGCTGCGTGCAATCTCGGCCATGGAAGGCGCACCCGGATATCCCCGCAGCTTGGCCTGCATGCGCGAAAACTCTCCGTTATCGCGGATGGGATTCTGCACCCGCAAAGACTGGGCTTCCTGGTTAATACGCGCGTACCGATCCTTTGGACTTGGGTGGCTGCTGAGAAACCCGCCGCTGCTCCCACCTCCCTGTCTCTCGATCGTCTGAAACATCGCCGCCAGGTCGCGCGGGTCGTAGCCGGCCCGGGCCATGATCTGTGCGCCCAGAAGGTCGGCTTCGGTTTCATACTCTCTACTGAATTTCAGAAAATAAACGCCGACTCCTTGACTGGCAACTTGTGCCGCGGCTCCTGCTGGTCCACCGATCACTTGTCCAGCAATTCCAAGAATTCCGGCGAGCGTACCGTACTTCTGACCCTTCGTGGCTTGTGCCGTGCCATGACGTAAAGCCACGTGAGCACCCTCGTGGGCCATCACGCCGGCCATCTCACCTTCCCGGCGAGCGGCTTCGATCATTCCCCGATTGACGTACATGGGACCACCGGGTAGCGCGAAGGCGTTTATGTCCCGCGCATTAACAACCTTAAAGTAGTATTGAAATCCTGGATGCTGAAACTCAGGAGGTATTGCCGCCACCAACCGTTTGCCGACTCGCTCGACGTAGGCCTGGACCTCGGCATCACGCAGTAATGGAAATTGCTGTTCAGCCTCGGCGGCCGCCTGCCGACCCAGCTTGATATCATCCTGAATACTATACTTGTTACTGTGAAGCGTGATCCTGGTCTGTGGAAATACAGAGACGGGCATCAACAAGATCGTGCAGACTGCGAACCATGCAACCAATGCCCGTGTTCTTTCATATTTGTTTGTGATCATTATCTATCTCCGTCCTGAAACTTATTGATTCATATTAGCTGTGGGCCGGAACTGCGGCTCAGGGAGGGGCGAGTTTGGCCGCTGCGTTTGATGAATTAGCCCGAGGCCTGGTTTGCTTCTCCGCAAAGCCAAGTTAAAGGCGGCCCTACATTACACTGCACCAAATCGCAACATCGGTACACCGTACGAGAACGATTTCACATCAGAATCTGCAAAACACAACGCTTTGCAGGTTCCACCATTCATCCAAGCAATGGAAGTGCCAACGGCGGCTCACCCCTTGTTCCGAGGCTCTATGCGCTCGTTGAGCCACTGGGCAGGCTCAGTAACTGGAGGGATGCGGTGGGGCTCACCTTTCCAAACGCGAATCATGGAAATAATCAGAAAGATCATCGCGGCAGTACCGAATAAGGAACCACCGATGGAGCTGTCCGTGATTGCTCCGATAACACTGAAAAGAGTTTGGATCACCAGGACTACGATATGGAGAGCCAACCCCTGAGCGGCGTGAAACCGAACTTTCAATTCCCTCCGAGGTACCAGAAACAACTCAATAAGAGCCGCCACCGTGCCAATGTAGAAGGGTGCATAAGGCAGCATCACAGCCCATTTCTCAGGTATTCCGATCCCGGCCACCGGACGCGAGGTCGGTCTAAGATTAACCTGCGGCGGTAGGTAGGGAGTGGATTGATAGGGAGCCGGCGGTGAATAAGTTGGAGGAACGAATACCGAAGGATACGCAGAATCTGCAGGCGGCGTATCGAAGGTCCTCGTCGGCGCTTCGGAGTAGATGTTGCTCCGTGCGCTCTCAACGGAGGATGAACCCACTTCACGGGTAGCTCCCTTCACTTCCTGCGTACCCGGCCCGCTATCGTCTTCACCCCACACTTCTTCCGTTTGTCTAACATAATCCGGATCGAGTGGGTTGGTGTCGTACTTAGTTTTCTTGGGTTCCATCACCGAAAATCTCTACGATTGTTTCAACAGCGCGGTTCCAATCTTACTCGTCAGCTACAGCATACTCAACCTGTTGCCAGGTTTTGTCGCGTTCAGAAATCCGAAAGCCCTGCATGATCGGCTTGGTTCCACCTAGTCCGATAATCAGGTAAGTAGCTGCGGGATAGAAGGCAAGTCGTACGTCAGTCTCCGAGGGCACCGGTTCAGTCGCGCGCGGATGGGAGTGATAGATTGCCAGCAGCTGTTCGCCGCGCTCCCGCATCTGCCGTTGAGCGGCAAAAAGGTCTTCCGGCGCGGCTTCGTAAGCGATGTGGGGATTGCTGGCGACGTTGCGCAGTGGATGTATGGAGGTGGCGCGATCGTCTGCGCCCCCGATCAAGCCACAGCATTCGAACGGCGTGGCCTTTCGCGCATGCGCAAAAATCTCGCTAAGCTGTGCAGTGCGAAGGGTGATCATTCCCGCGGACAAACTCATTCGTCCTTCACGACTCTCAGATGCAGTTCCGCCAACTGTTTTGAATCCACTTCACCAGGCGCATCGATCATCAAGTCAGCGGCGGAAGCAGTCTTCGGAAAGGCCATCACGTCGCGGATGTTGTCCGTGGGCACCAGGACCATCATCAGCCGTTCGATGCCCGAAGCAATGCCGCCGTGTGGCGGTGTGCCGTATGAAAGCGCTTCCAGGAAAAAACCAAAACGCTCGCGCGCCGTCTCGATCGACATACCCAGGGCCTTGAAGACGATGTCTTGAACGTCACGCCGGTGAATACGAATCGATCCGCCGGCTACCTCAACTCCGTTGATTACCGCGTCGTATGCTTTGGCCCGTATCCCTGCAAGTAGCTCTGGCTCGCCGCCGGTGACAGCTCGCTCAAACAACGACACGTCATCATCAACCGGTGAAGTGAAGGGATGATGCATCGCATAATAGCGATCATCATCCTCGTGGTACTCAAACATCGGAAACTCGGTGACCCATAAGGGCGCAAAGACCTTCTCTGGAATCCGTTTTAGTTGGCGGGCCACTTCATTCCTTAACGCACCCAAACTGGCCGCAACGGTCTTTGGCTTTCCGGCCACGATTAATACGGCATCACCTTTTTCGGCGCCAGCTGATTGCGCCACGGCTGACACGAGATCCGCCCCTAACGCCTTAAGCAACGAAGATGAGACCTCATCACCCAACCGGATCGAGCCGAGGGCCGAAGCTCCATAGCGCTTAACAAACTCCTGTAACTCATCAAGGGCCTTGCGTGAGAGCCCTGCGCCTTCGCCAACAACAATTCCCTTCACCTGACCGCCAGACTCCAGGGCTGAGGCATAAGGAGCGAATGTGGTCCCTGCCAGTGCCGGAGATAAGTCTCGCAACTCCATGCCTTGAATGCGCAGGTCGGGTTTGTCGGAACCATACCGCTGCATCACGTCCGCGTAGCTGAGCCGGGGAAAGGGCACCTGCAAGTCAACGCCAATCAAACGAAATACACGAGTAAACAAACCTTCAATCAATGCATAGACTTGTTCCGGCGTGGCAAAACTCAGCTCTACGTCGAGTTGACTGAACTCCGGCTGCCGATCGGCGCGCAAGTCTTCGTCACGAAAGCAACGGGCAATCTGAAAGTACTTATCCAGACCAGCGATCATGCAGATCTGTTTGAAGAGCTGGGGTGATTGGGGCAAGGCAAAAAACTTCCCCGGCTGGATGCGTGCGGGAACGATGTAGTCGCGCGCACCCTCAGGTGTGGACTTGATCAGATTAGGTGTCTCGATTTCGAGAAATCCCTGACCGTCCATGTAACGCCGAATTTCAGTTACTACCCGATGCCTGAGTTTAAGATTTGATTGGAGCTGAGGTCGGCGCAGATCCAGATAGCGATACTTTAAGCGCAGGTCTTCGCTTGCCAGAGAGTCTTGTGACGCATCCAGTTGAAACGGCAGTGTGCGCGCATCGTTGAAGATGTAGAGCTCACGGGTTTGTACTTCCACCTCACCCGTCTCAAGTTTTGGATTCCGTGCACCTTCATCGCGCAATACGACATCACCAATAATTCCGATGACATATTCACCGCGAACGTCCTTGGCCTTCGCGTGTGCTTCGGGAGAGTTTTCGGCATTGAACACTACTTGAGTGACGCCTTCGCGGTCGCGCAGATCGACGAAGGTGAGTTCACCAAAGTCGCGCCGTCGCGCCACCCAGCCCATCAAGGTAACGCTCTTGCCGACGTCTTCTTTGCGCAGTCCCCCGCAGGAGTGGGTGCGCTCTAAGTTTCCGAGGTTATCCAGCATGTTGATGATATTAGACGCCAAAGGTCATAACGGCGAGCGCAGCGAGCCGGTCTCAATT
>JAMQPI010000222.1 GCA_023717565.1 Pyrinomonadaceae bacterium
GGCGCACAGTTTCGTCCAGAATCATTTTGGTATCCAGCGCCAAACACTCCATTCACCTTACGGGGCGGCGACACGGCGCCATTTCGTCTGACGGTAAATGGACCCAACGCGGTTTCATCGGGTGTGGAGAAGAGCGGCTCGGGTTCGAGTGTTTACGAACAAGCGCTCAACGCGCAGCCGTTTTTTGTTCAGGGTGAGTGGGACCGAATCGATGGATCGGGAGACGTCAAAGACATAATAGCGTTCGTGCCCAAAGGCGCTTCGGCGGAAGAACGCAAGCAAGCCGCGTCGATCATGAGTCTGGCCGCAAGTGCGCGGGCATTTTACTCAGCTATGTTGGGTCCCCCACCGGTTACGCCGACACGCATCGTTACAGTCAGACGAGGTGCTGGTTTCAATGAGGCCGGGACAGTTCTGCTTGAAGCCGGTGCGCTGCGACGCATGAAGATTGACTCTGGGACGGCCCTACTGCTCTCCGAAACAGTTGCTCGTCTGTGGATTGGTGGTCAGACGGCAGTGCGGGGTGAAGGCGGCGGTGTTATCCGTGACGGGCTGGTGCGATTTCTGGCGAACTTGTTTATTGAGAAGCAGTTTGGTCGCGAAGCGGCTGCCGCCGAGCTGTTGCGTCAACGACTGGCTTTTAGCGCCGTTGCCAAAAGGGATGCGCCACTTTCTCGGGCAACTCCCCTTGATGATACCTACTACAATTCCGTACCCAACCGGGGGGCGATGGTTTGGCGCCTGGTGGACCGCCGCATCGGCCGTGAGAGTTTCATTACTACGGTCCGCGAGCAATTACAGGCAGGTAAGGACAACCTCAATGGAGTCAGTCTCGCCGCGCTGCGACTCGCTCTCGCCCAAAAAGGGGGAGAGAAACTAAAGACTCTGCTGGATCAACAACTCGACCAGGTTATCGACATGGACCTGATGATCGGGTTACCACAGCAACGAGGCAGTGAGTGGGTTGCCGCTCTGCGGAATCTGGGATCGACCGAGGCAGTCGTGACGGTCACGGCAATTACCGATCGGGGAGAAAAGGTGTCGGTGGAAGGTATCATACCCGCGCGGAATTTCGCCGATGCGGTATTCAAAACACCTTCCAAACCCGTGCGCTGTGAAATCGACCCTGAAAAACTCTATCCCCAATTGGATTATGCCAACGACTCCGCTCCGCGCGTGCGCGATCCTGGCGAAGCTGTAGCCGAAGCCACGCGTTTCTTCGGGGCCCAGGATTACCCAAAAGCGGAGTTGGTCGGCAGGGAAATACTGGCCGTCTATCCCTATCTGCAGGAGGCGCGCATCATACTGGGGCGCGCACTGTTGGCCCAGAACAGAAGCGACGAGGCCGAGAAGTTATTTAGAGCCGCTCTCGAAGACGTGTTGCCGACTCCCGGGGCGATTGCCTGGGCCAACATCGGACTCGGCGAAATCAGTCTGAAGAAAGGGCAGGCGGCGGAAGCTGGGAAACGATTCGATGAGGCCGTGCGCGCCGACGCTGACTATCCTTCATCCGTCACGGCCCGGGCCGCCAGGATCAGGGCCGAGTCAGCTGCGGGCGCTCCACCAATCGACGAATCCGTTCGAGCGTTTGTGAAGCAACTCGATCAGGCAATTGTCAGCGGCAAGAAGGTTGAGCTGGACTCGCGAGTTGTCTCTGGTGAACTAGTGCGTTTCATTGGGGGCATCGTTGGTAGCCAGCCCGAGATCTGGCAGTCGACTGTATTGCGCACCGAGTCCCTCGATGCCAATTTGATCGCCGTGGACGTCAGCATCAACGCTAAAGAACTGGGCCGAGAACAATCCGGGACCGCAGTATTGATCCTTTCGCGTGCCGGCGGTTTGAAACTAACTGGCGTCGAATTGTTTGAGGTCCGATAAGATCTTTGGGTCTTTGGCCTTGGGTCTTGGGTTTTTGGCCCTGGGTTTTTGATTTTGGTTCTTGTAGATCTGAGATCTCAAATTTCAGATCTGAGATCTCAGATCCACAAGGACCCAAGACAAGGCCAAAGGCCAAAGGCCCAAGACCAACGGACCACTGACCAATATGCAAGAACTTTCATCAATCGAACGCCGCGCAGCACGCGTCAAGTTATTGCTGATGGACTGCGATGGTGTACTCACTGACGGTCGCTTGTGGCTTCGTGATGACGGAGACGAGCAGAAGAGTTTCCACGTACGAGACGGGCTTGGTCTGGATCTGTGGCATCGTGCCGGTCTTAAGGCCGGGATTATTTCGGGTCGCGTCTCGAGTGCCTTGGAACGCCGCGCCCAGGGGCTGGGCATCGAGTATGTACGGCAAGGATCTGAGAACAAGACCAAGGACTTCGAGGAGTTGTTACGATTGGCTGGAGTTGAGGAGAACGAGGTGGCCTATGTTGGCGACGACCTAAACGACATCCCGCTTATGCTGCGCTCCGAGTTTGCTGTTGCCGTTTCGGATGCTGCTGAAGAAACGCGGGCCGTCTCGCATTTAGTAACTCAAGCCGCTGGCGGCTTGGGCGCCATTCGCGAAGCGGTTGAATTTATTCTCAAAGCCCAGGGTCGCTGGGCGGAGGTCACTGCAAAATATCTCAAGCCCTGAGAGTAGTCAGTGGTCCGTTGTCAGTGGTCCGTTGTCAGTGGTCCGTTGTCAGTAGTCCGTTGTCAGTAGTCCGTTGTCAGTGCTTGCCGGACGGTAGCCGCCCGGTCGACAGTTGAGCTACTATGAAACGAAACGAAAAACGAAAAATGGAAAATGAGAAATGAGAAATGATCGGACCTGAACTAATGTAACGAGACAAAACCCCCTCCCATAAAGCGGGCGTAACTCAATGGTAGAGTGTCAGCTTCCCAAGCTGAAAGTTGCGAGTTCGATCCTCGTCGCCCGCTCCATTCAAGAAATCAACAGCTTGTGAACCTGTACGGTATTGATCGATGCTGACGCCTGCTGTCGCAGG
>JAMQPI010000307.1 GCA_023717565.1 Pyrinomonadaceae bacterium
TACACCTACATCGATGACATCATTGCCGGAGTCCGGGCGGCAATCGATTTCGATCAGTCCAACTACGAGGTCTTCAATCTGGGCGAGTCGCGGACGGTTCAACTAAGAGAATTGATCTCTTTGATTGAACAGGAGCTTGGCCAGAAAGCGATCATCGATCCGCAGCTTTCGCAGCCTGGTGATGTGCCGCAGACTTTTGCCGACATCACCAAAGCCCGCCGCGTACTTGGATACGACCCGCAAACCCAGATCGAAGATGGAATTCACAAGTTCGTTGAATGGTTTCGGGCTGCGAAGAAATAACCGCAGGTAATCTCAATGAGCCGCGGATTTGCGCTGATTGCACTCGGTGGCTTTGCCGCCTTCCAGTGCGGTAAGGCTCTGCCTTACCGGAAAGCATTCAATTAATCCAAGGCTATGCCTCCTTCCAGTGCGGTAAGGCTCCGCCTTACCGGAAAGCATTCAACTTAATCCGAGGCTATGCCTCCGGGTGTCCGAGAAAGGCACAGCCTCCGTCAAAGTTGGACAGTCCACGGTAAGGCGGAGCCTTACCACACTGGAAGGCTGGCAAAGCCGGACTAAGGCAAGCCAACCCTACCGACAAAATCGCCTAGTTGGTGGATCTGTCCAACATTCCACAACCGTTTTGTTCTACAATGCTTCCGGCGCGAAAAGCCAATAGCCCCGCTGCTCCCAAAGTCAGGAACCCATAACCATAGGGAATGTCCGTAACCACAAACATTATCCGTGAGCCCCTGCCGCAGGAGATGCAGCCACACACTTACCCGATCATGTATCGGGTGGAGGGCAGTCACTGGTGGTTTGTCGGGCGCCGGCAAATACTCTCCAGTTTTGTCAGCAGAATCGTCCGGGGTCAAAACAACCCGCAGCCGCGAATTCTCGACGTCGGGTGCGGTACGGGCGCGAATCTTGAAATGCTCGCGGAGTTCGGCGAAGTCGAGGGTGTCGATGTCTCGACCGAGGCCCTGGACTTCTGCCAAACCCGAGGCTTGCAAAATGTGCGGCAGGGTGAGGCGGAACATCTCCCTTATGAGGACAATTCCTTCGACCTGGTTACCGGACTCGACGTTGTCGAGCACCTTGATGACGACATCGCTGGTTTGCAGGAGATGCGACGCGTGCTGCGTCCAGGTGGCCGGGCGCTGCTCTTTGTGCCGGCGTTCATGTTCTTGTGGGGCGTCCAGGACGACATCAGCAACCACCGCCGCCGTTACACGATCGCCAGCCTCGATAAGGTTGTGCGGCAGGCCGGTTTGGAAGTCGAACGCGCCACTTATGCGAACATCACTTTCTTCGCTCCGATCTTGCTCGGCCGCTTGCTGATGCGCGTGACGGGTTTCCGTCCGGCCTCCGAAAACAATATTACCGTTGGATTCTTGAACGGAATACTGGGACGCATCTTTGGCGCTGAGGCGTGGCCACTGCGGTATATGAAATTTCCCTTCGGTGTCTCGATCGTTTGCGTCGCACGTCGCCCTGATTGAGACGCAGTTTGAAGATATGAAAGTCTACGACCAGGAAATGGCAACACGAAGGCAGGTTGACGCCTTGCCAAAGGGCAGCGAAGCGCCTGAGATCTCCGTGTTCCTTCCGGTGTACAACGAAGAACCCAACATCCTGCCACTTCATGCCAAACTCGACGAAGCGTTGAACAGGTTAGGTCGCTCGGCTGAGATCATCTACGTCGACGATGGTTCAACAGACGGCAGTTTAGGAATCTTGCGACAAGTTGCTGGGCAGGATGAGCGCGTGCGCGTGGTAGCTCTTAAACGCAATTATGGCCAGACCGCCGCAATGGCCGCGGGCATTGATGCGGCCCGGGGCGACGTTCTGATACCAATGGACGCGGATCTTCAAAATGATCCTGCCGATATCATCCGTCTGCTGGACAAACTCGACGAGGGTTACGACGTGGTTTCCGGATGGCGCAAGAACCGACAGGACAAGCTGATCACTCGCAAGATCCCTTCAATGATTGCCAACCGGCTGATTTCCTGGATTGGCGGCGTCCCACTTCACGACTATGGATGTTCGCTAAAAGCCTACCGGCGCGAAGCGCTCCAGGATGTGCGGCTATATGGCGAGATGCACCGCTTCATTCCGATCTACGCATCGTGGGTAGGTGCGCGGGTCTCTGAAATCCCCGTCGAACATCACGCGCGAACGATGGGCAAGTCCAAGTATGGTTTGTCGCGCACACTGAAGGTCGTCTTTGATCTAATGACGATTAAGTTCATGGCCTCATACCAGACGAAACCCATCTACGTTTTCGGTTCGTTTGGCATGCTGGCGTTTTTCGTTTCGGTGGTAGCTGGCTTGTACGCTGTCTTTTTGAAGCTCATTCACAAAGCAGACTTCGTGCAAACGCCACTACCGATTCTGGCGATCGTGATGTTCGCAGTGGGCATTCAGTTTCTGCTGATGGGTCTGCTGGCGGAGATGCTGGTGCGGACGTATCACGAGTCGCAGGAGAAATCGATCTACGCCGTGCGCGAGAAAATCGGTTTCAAAGACCGCGAATCGTAAATCGTGAAATGTGTGGAATAACCGGTTGGGCCAGTGTTGACTCGCACGCACCGCCTCCTGAGGGCGCTAGAGGATTGCTCCACTCAATGTGCGAGCGTCTGGTCCATCGCGGCCCTGACTCGGAAGGGTTGCTGGTCTCTAGTGGTGTGGCGCTCGGCATGCGCCGTCTCGCCATAATCGATCTGGTAACCGGTGAACAACCCGTATTCAACGAAGACCAGAGCGTCGCGGTGGTCCTCAACGGCGAAATCTACAACTATCGCCAGTTGCGCTCCGACCTGGAAAAGCGCGGCCACTCATTCCGCAGTGCCTCCGACACCGAGGTCCTCCCGCATCTCTACGAAGAGTATGGCAAGGACATGGTGCAACATCTCAACGGCATGTTTGCCTTTGCCCTTTGGGACTCTCGTTTACGCAGACTACTCATTGCCCGCGACTACTTTGGCGAGAAACCACTCTACTGGGGCGTCTTTGACAACACATTGATTTTTGCCTCCGAGCCGAAGGCTTTGCTGGCCCATCCGGCGGTTGCCCCCGCGCTCAATCTGCAGGCCCTTCGTCAATATCTCTCTTTCGATTACGTGCCGGCTCCGCTCTCCATCTACCAGGGAATTAACAAACTGCCTGCTGCTCACACGCTGACTCTCGAAAACGGACAAATCGAGACTGCGGCCTACTGGCGCCTGAGCTATCAAACGAAAGAGCCCGTTCCTACCGAAGAAGAAGCGGCCGAACGACTCCAGGAACTGTTGGCCGATTCGGTGAGCATGCGTTTGGTTTCCGACGTACCTTTGGGCGTATTGCTTTCCGGCGGCGTCGATTCATCGGCCGTGACCGCGCTGGCTGTGCGAGCATCCTCGGAAGCGGTTAAGACGTTTTCGATCTCGTTCGCGGAGTCTTCCTTCGACGAATCCTCTTATGCTCGAGGAGTGGCCAAGTTTCTCGGCACAGACCACCACGAAGAACGACTGAGTGCAAATCTGGCGGCGAACCTGGTCGGCGAGATCGGTTCCTGGATGGATGAGCCCTTTAGCGATCCCTCTCTGGTGCCTACGTACCTGCTCTCCCGCTTCACGCGCCGGCATGTGACCGTTGCGCTCGGCGGTGATGGCGGTGATGAGCTATTTGCCGGGTACCCAATGTATTGGGGACATCGCCTGGCGGAGATTTACGCACGCGTTCCCGGTGCGCTGAAGAATGGCGTGATCGAGCCTCTGGTCCGCCTGATGCCCGTCAAAACCAAGAACCTTTCCTTTGACTATAAGGCGCTCAGATTCATCACTGGTGCGAAGTACGACCCGGTGGCCCGCCATCACATTTGGTTTGGATCGTTCAACCCCACGGAGCATGAGCAGCTGCTGACCCCAGAAGCGTTGCAAGCCACCGATGGCGACGTTTATCGAAACGCCCGGAACATGCTGGCTGAGTGTGACGCCGAGGATATTGTCGAACGCATGCAGAACCTGGACACGAGGCTTTATCTGGCGGAGGACATTCTGACGAAGGTTGATCGCGCCAGTATGGCCGTCTCGTTGGAGGTGCGCGCGCCGTTCCTCGATCGTCGGGTGGCTGAATACGCCGCTTCACTGCCCGCGCATTACAAGTTGAGGGGCCGCAAAACAAAATACATTCTCAAACGCGCGGTTGAAGATCTTTTGCCTCCGTTTGTTACCCGAAGAAGTAAGAAGGGTTTTGGAGTTCCAGTCGCCGAATGGTTGAAGGGAAAGTTGCGCCCCCTCGCGCGAGATCTGCTGTCACCGGAACGAGTGCGCAGGGCGGGTGTTTTCAGTCCTGAATACATAACTCGATTGCAGGACGACCACGAACGGGGTGTGGCCAACCACAGCAAGCTGCTTTGGACATTACTGATGTTTGAACTCTGGCACGAGAGCTTTATCGAAACCGCGCGCCGCATTGAGACGTCGGTGGGTAGTGGGCCGTAGGCAGGAGGCAGACGGCAGGAGGCAGACGGCAGGAGCAGACGGCAGGAGCATGCTCACTTATTCCCATCATGACGAAGCCTGTATTACGCAAGCCTGTGACACGGCTTTGCCGCCCGATGTGAGGCTGTGGCTTTGCCCTGCCGGTCAGTCGCAAGAAATAATTGGGCTGTGCCCTCGTCTCGGCTTCGCCCGACGCAATCGGCTGGCTTTACCTCTCGATCGCCGTTGGTTGAACGAGGAGGCCTGCGTAATGATGGGAATAAGTGAGCCAATCATATTTTTGCCCTAAATTGCGGACGCTCTTGTTTGACCTCTTTCATGCCAGATTCCACCATTCAAGACGCGTTCACTCAACTCTTCGTCTGGTGCCGCACACACAACTTCGCCGGACACGATCCCTACGATGCGTTGAATAGTCGTCTATTTCAGGCGACTCCCCTGCGACACTCGCGCCGGGCCCGCCTGGCGTGGACGCAGCTCGTGAAGCGTTCTCCTGTGGACCTTAGGAGTATCGGCTCCGTTCCTCCTGGTAGAAACTCCAAAGGCCTGGCGCTGTTTGCATTAGCAGCTCTGGCAAACTATCGCAACGCTAAGACAAACGAGACTGAGAGAGAGGCTCGCCAACTACTCAACGATCTTCATTCCATGCATTTGGAAGGTTGGAGGGGTGCCGCATGGGGTTATAACTTCGACTGGCAATCACGCGTGTTCTTTGCGCCCCGAGGGACGCCCACGATTGTACCAACAGCGTTCGCTGCTCGGGCCTTCATTGAAGCAGCGCAAGCCTTTGAAGATGACACCTACCTCAAAACTGCGCGCAGTGCCTGCGACTTCATTCTTCAAGATCTTTCACGCAGCGAAGAAGCGCAGACGGAAGTTTGCTTCAGTTATTCGCCCGGCACTGTAAACCGCATCTACAACGCGAGTTTGCTGGCGGCCGAGACTCTGGCGGGAGTTGCGGCATTGACCGGCGAGCGGGAACTCTGCGAATGGGCTGTTAGGGCCACGCGCTATGTTGTCAACCAGCAACATGAAGATGGTTCGTGGGCCTACGGCGCTGCAGGGAATCAAGCATGGATAGACAATTTCCATACCGCGTATTTATTAACCTCGTTGTCGCGAGTCATTAAGCACTGTCCGGAAGCGCAAACGACGGAATTCAACGAGGCGTTGGAGCGTGGCTACAAATTCTGGCGAACTGGCTTCTTTCTTGCGGATGGTTGGCCGAAATACTACCATGACCAATTTTATCCAGTAGATGCGCATGCGGCGGCCACTGCTATTGTCACATTCCTGGACCTACGCGAACTGGATCGTGACGCATTCGCCTGGGCGCAAAAGATCGCGCGCTGGTCCGTCCGCAACCTACGCGATGAGCGCGGCTTCTTTTATTATCAGCGACGTCGATTCTATACCGTTCGCAAGTCGTTCATGCGCTGGACGCAAGCCTGGATGCTGTATGCGCTCGCCCGACTGACCGAGGAAGAGCAGGTCAGAACCGCGAGTAGTAAGTAACCAAGTGTCCGATATGCTTCAGCTTGTCGTCGAGATTCACGACCACTCAAGCAATAATATTACCCTTAACGTCGCACATTGAGCCTTCCAATCTCGACGACAAGTTGAAGCATTCGGACATTTGGTTACCTACTGCTCGCGCTTCTGACAAGGCGCCGCCTTAATTGATGATAGGAGTTAGATGAACTCAATGGGTGCCTCGGTTTTGTCGATGCTGGTGTGTTGTTCGATTCTTTCCAGCGGATTACCCTTGATGATAGTTGCTCAACAAGCAAACAGCCTTTCACTGGACACACTCACCGAAGGAAAAGAGCTCAATGGCTTCCGCGCTGAAGCGTTATACCTCAACGACGCCGACAAACCATTCGGCGCCCGCTTTCGGCATCAGCGCACCGGCTTCACGCTAGACTTTCTGGAGCTTCAGTCAGTTCCGCAGGTACTGATGTGGGTCAATTCATTCCCCACGTCAGATCGCGGCGAACCACACACGCAGGAACACCTGCTGCTCGGCAAGGGGAACGCCGGCCGCGCGCATTCGAGCCTGGAAGACATGTCATTAGCGGGCTCGACCGCTTTCACGATGCAGTGGCGTACGGTCTATCAACTTCACACCGCGGCGGGACCCGAAGTCTTCTACAAACTGTTCGAGAGCCAGACAGACTCCCTTTTGCACCCCAACTATTCGGACGAAGAGATTCGTCGAGAAGTTAGTCACTGGGGCATCAACGAGAACCCAGCCGACAAGAGTCTGAATCTGGAGGAGAAGGGGACGGTCTATCAGGAAATGGTCTCGTCCTACGAACGCCCGGTAAGCCTCTTATTCCGGGTTGCCAACCAGATGATCTATGGTCCCGACCATCCGCTGGCACTTTCGGCCGGCGGCTGGCCCGCAGCCATTCGCGAGATGAAGGCGGAACACATTCGTCGCTTCCACGCTGACAACTATCGACTCGGCAACATGGGTATGGTCGCCTCGTTTCCGAAAGAGATGCCGCTTGCGGGTGTACTCAGTCGGCTGGATCAGATTCTCAATCGGTTAGAACCCAAGCAGGAGACACATCGGTTTGCATCTGAGTCGGACTTAACTGCTCCGAAGCCTGCCGCGCCTGGTGAGATTCGGTTGGTCGAATACCCCCACCAGAACGCCCAGCAACCCGGCTGGGTGCTGTTTGCCTGGCCCGCAGGTCGCGACCTCGATACGCAGGATAAGGCGTTCCTAAACCTATTCCTGGCAAACGTGGCCGGCGATGCCACAACCAATCTCTACAAAATGTTTGTCGATTCAAAGAGCAGGGTAATGGAGACCGGCGCCAAGGGGGTTTTCGGTTTCCTCGATGACGAGATGGTTGTTGGTAACCCGGTTTACATGGGGCTTACCGACATGATCCCTGCAAACATGACTGAACAGAAGATCTCGGAGGTGCGTCAGAAGATAATCGACGAGATGAAGCGAATTGCCTCGTTCAAAGATGGCTCGCCGGAGTTAGCTGAGTTCAACGAGCGACTCAAGAATCGGATTATTCAGAACCGTCGCGACCTCTCGAAGTTCGTCAATTCGCCGCCGGGCTTCGGTTTCCGTTCTTCAGACGCCGGTTGGATGTCACACCTCATCGATCTCAATCGCACCAGGGGTTTCCGTAAGTCTGTAACCATGAAGCCCGAGCTGGCGGCGATCGAAAAACTTCTCAGCGCCAGGGAAAACGTCTGGCGCACCAATCTGGTCAAGTGGAAACTTACCGACATGCCTTATGCCGTGGCAGCCAGGCCGGCCCCGCAATTGGCAGAACAAGAACAGCAGGCACAAGCCGCGAGAGAGAAAGCTGAGCTCGCCCGCCTCAAGACAAAGTACGGAGTGAGTGACGATGCCGAAGCACTGCGACGTTTCAAAGCCGAATATGACGCCACAACCGCGGAACTCGATCGGCAAGCGCAGCAAACAGCCACCCTTCGCTTTGTCGAGAACCCACCGTTGACGCTCGATGACCAATTGGATTTCAAAGTATCGAAACTTCCGAGCGGGATCCCGATGGTGGCCTCGACTTTCGAGAACATGACGAGCGCCACCGTCGGAATAGATCTTCGTCTCGACGGTGTGCCGAACGACCAACTCGTCTACCTGTCGATGTTGCCGACGTTGCTTACCCAGACCGGGGTCATCAAAGACGGCAAGCCCATTTCGTTTGAGGAAATGAGCGAGATGCAGCGCAAAGAGATTCTGGCGCTCAATAGTTACTTCAGCACCAATTTCAAAACCAGCCGTGCCGAGTTGGCGGTGCGCGGATCCGGGAACGACCTGGGCGAATCACAGCGGGCCCTCGAATGGGTGAAGCTCGTGCTCATGAACCCTGACTGGCGTCCGGAAAACCTTGCACGGATCCGCGACGTGGTTGACCAGACTCTCAGTGACCTGCGCAATCGCATGCAGGGCGAAGAAGAGAATTGGGTTACTGATCCGGCTGACGCTTTCTGGCGCCAGGACCACCCGTTGCTGTTAACCACCTCGTCGTTCCTGACGCAAGCACACAACGTGCATCGTCTGCGATGGATGCTTAAAGATGCAGGTTCGGAAACCAACCGCGAGGCCATCTCGGCCTTTCTATCTAACCTGGCCGGGGCCGCCGCCAAAGCTAAACGGGATGATCTGGAAATTCTGCTGGGAGCGATGCAAGGCAAGGGTGAATTAATCAAAAAGATCCCTGCCTCGCTGCTGCCTTACGGAGAAGAATTCACGCGACTCTCACCCGAGAGCGGGGCGATCGCGGTCGAAGCGGCTAAGGACCTCGAACAAATGCTCGCCGAGATACCCGATGAGACTCTTCAGTCAGACTGGGAATACCTCGTCCGTCAAATCCGGCACGATCTGCTTATCCCTCCAGCTCAGGTGCTCGCGAACCTGAATGCAGTGCGTCAGAGCCTGTTGAAGACCGGTGGCGCGCGTCTTTTCTTCATTGGCTCGCCGGCGTCACGCACGGGGTTGGAACCGGGTGTCAGCGCGCTCGTCGCAGGGCTCGAGCAGAAACCGCTACAGCCGGCGAAGTATGCTGATACAAAGTTGGTTGAAAGCCGGCTGCGAGGTCGCATAGGTGAAAGAGAGAAGCCTCTATACGTGGGGCTGATTAACCCCAACACGCAGGGCGGGGTATTCCTTAACTCGGCGCCTTCAGTCAGCTACCCGGAAGCCGACAACCGCGAAGCGATTTTGGACTACCTCGCTTCGCGGCTTTACGCGGGCGGTGGCGCGCACGGCATATTTATAAAAACGTGGGGCGCGGGGCTGGCTTATTCGAACGGCTTTCGCGGATCCCCGGCAACTGGTCGGCTGGGTTACTACGCCGAACGCACACCAGAGTTGCCACAGACTTTGCGCTTCGTCATCGACGAATTGAAAAAGGTGAAGCCTGATCAGGGATTGGTGGATTATGCCATCGCCGGCGCGTTCGGCGCGTTCCGCTCGGCCTCACCCTATGAGGCGCGAGGGGAGTCAATTGCGAATGACATCGCCGATGGCTTGACTCCTGATGTGATCCAACGCTTCCGCCAATCGATTCTGGCGTTGCGGCGAGATCCGAAACTCGCAGACGAACTTTTCAAACGCATGGCTGCGGTCTACGCACGCGTCCTGCCTGGTTTGGGCGTTAAAGCAGTGGACGTCGAAGGCGGGATCTATTACGTCATCGGTCCGGAAAAGCAGATCTCAGCATACGAGGAGTACTTAAGGACAGTGGAAGGTCCGGGTGTGCGACTGTACCGGATTTACCCACGCGACTACTGGATGCCACTGAAGTAATCTATGCCGATCGCGTCTGACGTGAAATTGGGAGAAGGCGTTAAGATCTTCCAGCCTGATCTAGTCAACCTCTACGGTTGCTCGATCGGGGCGGGTAGTAAGATCGGCGCGTTTGTCGAGATTCAAAAAAACGCCTCGGTTGGCGCGCGCTGCAAGATATCTTCGCACACTTTCATTTGTGAGGGCGTCAAGATTGAGGACGAGGTTTTTGTTGGCCACGGAGTGATGTTTACTAACGACCCATATCCTCGCGCGGTGAATGAGAATGGATCGCTGCAGACTGAATCCGACTGGCAGGTGGTCGAGACGCGAGTAAAGCGCCGGGCTTCGATCGGCAGTAATGCGACGATTGGTGCAGGTGTGACCATCGGCGAATCCGCCCTGGTCGGCGCTGGAGCAGTGGTGACACACGACGTTCCTGACTATGCGATCGTAGCCGGAGTGCCTGCGCGTGCTATCGGAGACGTTCGCGATCGGTCAACGGGAAGCAAACAGGAATTCGCATGATAAGACTCGGAGTAATCGGCTACGGCTACTGGGGACCGAACCTGGTGCGCAACTTCATGGAGGCGCAAGACTCAACGGTCGTCGCTGTTTGCGATTTGCGGCCGGAGCGGTTGGCCATGGTCCAAAACCGATATCCCTCTATTAGGACGCTCACCAATTGGGAAGACCTACTCAACGATCCAGAGATCGACGCCGTCGCAATCGCCACGCCTGTGTCGTCGCATTTCGAGTTGGCCATTGCGGCGCTCGCTGCGAATAAACATGTGTTGGTGGAAAAACCCCTGGCCTCAACTTGTGAGCAAGCGTTACAACTAATCGATGAGGCTGCCCGGCGCCAGCGCGTGCTTATGGTCGATCATACGTTCGTTTACACCGGAGCAGTCCGCAAGATTCGGGAACTCATTGCTAACAACGATCTCGGTGACATTTATTACTACGATGCCGTGCGCGTCAACCTGGGACTGTTTCAACATGATGTGAACGTGATTTGGGATCTGGCAATTCACGATCTCTCAATCATGGATTACGTGCTGCCCTCCCGAGCTGTCGCCGTTTCTGCGACCGGTATCAGCAACATTCCTGGTCAACCGGAAAATGTCGCTTACATCACGCTCTTTTTTGCCAATCCGCAGATTGCTCACGTGCATGTCAATTGGCTGACACCTGTGAAGGTCCGGCACACGCTCATCGGTGGCAGCGAAAAAATGATTCTCTACGACGACCTGGAGCCGAGCGAAAAAGTGAAGATATACGACCGGGGCGTTACGGTCTCACAGAGTCCGGAGGCCGTTTACGAGATGCTCGTCAGTTATCGATCGGGAGACATGTGGGCCCCACGCCTGGATGCAACCGAGGCGTTGTTGACCGAAGCGTTGCACTTTATCGACTGCATCAACAACGGCACCAAGCCGGAAACCGATGGGCAGGCAGGCTTGAGGTTGATACAAATCGTGGAAGCCGCCGAGCGTTCACTGCGCTCGCGCGGGAAATTGATCGAGATTGTCTAGTGACAGTCGGTTCACGCAAAGATGCAAAAGGGCAAAGACGCAAAGAAAGCCTGAAAAATGTTTAAAGCCCTCTTCTTTGCGTCTTTGCCCCCTTTGCGTCTTTGCGTGATGACTGTGCGATCGCCTACTCTCGGTCAAACTTTAGAACAGTAGTCTAAACCCGATGATTCCCCTCGTAGACTTAAGAGCCCAGTACCTAACGATCAAGGAAGAGATCGACGCGGCGATCTCCGAAGTCGTCGAAAGCTGCCAGTTTGTTTTGGGCGAGAAAGTTGAAGCGTTTGAATCCGACTTTGCTCGCTATTGTCAGACGAGACACGCCGTGGGAGTTAACTCCGGCACCAGCGCACTTCACCTCGCCCTACTGGCCGCCGGTATTAAACCAGGCGACGAGGTCATCACGGTCAGCTATACATTCGTTGCCAGCGTGGCGGCCATCTGCTACACCGGGGCGCGGCCCATTCTCGTCGACATCGATCCGCATTCTTGCACCATGGATCCCGCACGCATCGAAGCGGCCATCACTCCGCGCACGAAAGCAATCATGCCGGTTCATCTCTATGGAAATTGCGCGGACATGGATCCGATTCTGGAGATCGCTCGCCGTCATGACCTCATCGTAATCGAAGACGCCGCCCAGGCACATGGAGCCGAATACAATGGCAAACGCGCGGGCTGTATCGGCGATCTCGCCTGTTTCAGTTTCTACCCGGGGAAGAATCTGGGCGCTTACGGTGAGGCCGGAGCGGTGGTAACGAATAACGGAGAGTATGCGGACGTCATCAGGCGGCTGCGCGATCACGGTCAGAGTCAGAAGTACTACCACGACGAGGTTGGCTACAATTACCGCATGGAAGGAATTCAAGGCGCAGTGCTCGGAGTGAAGCTTCGACATCTTGACGATTGGACCGCAGCCCGCCGCCGGCATGCTGCAACGTACCGCGAGTCCTTAAAGGACACTGGACTACGCCTGCTCGAAGAGATGCCTTACAACCGCTCGGCCTACCACATCTTCCCGGTGTTTACTCCGCAGCGAGATAACCTGGTAGAGCATCTCAAAGCGCGTGGAGTCTCTACTGGCATTCACTATCCGATCCCTGTTCACCTGCAGTCGGGTTACCGTGACCTGGGCTACAAGTTGAGCGACTTCCCACACACCGAGCAAGCAAGCAACGAGGTGCTGTCGCTTCCAATGTACGCAGAACTCTCAAGTGAGGCAGCGGCCGAAGTCAGTGACTCAATACACCATTTTTGTTTGCAAGGGGTAGAGTCTCGCTGCTAAGAATTAGGAGGCAGACGGCAGGAGCAGGAGCTAGGACAGGAGGAATCAATTTTCCATTTCTCATTTGTCATTCGCAGAAACGACGTCGACGGCCGCTAACGCAAGGTCAGTTGTTTTCTCCTAAATAACGAATGAGAAATGGGAAATGATAAAGGACAAATGACCTGCTCCTGACGTCTGCCTCCTTTTCAAGATGCGCATTTGGATCGATCTAGCAAACTCGCCGCACGTTCCTTTTTTTCACGCACTGACTAAAGAGTTCAAACAGCGTGGGCATGAGGTGGAAGTCACCGCACGCGATTTCGCCGAGACGGTCGAACTGGCCCACGCCGCCGGCTTCACGCCGGAAGTCATTAGCGGGCACGGCGGGCGCGAGTTAGCCGGCAAAGCCGGGAACTTGGTTCGTCGCGCGTGGGCTCTGCGCGCATGGGCTCATTCGCGTCCTCTCGATCTCGCTGTCAGCCACAACTCCTATTCACAGATTCTGGCCGCGCGCGCGTTATCGTTGAGAAGCGTCACGCTGATGGATTACGAGCACCAGCCGGCCAACCATCTCGCCTTTCGTTTTGCCTCGCGGATTATTGTTCCCCGGGCCTTTCCCGAAGCAGCTTTGACGCGATACGGTGCGCACGAGGCAAAGGTAAAGCGTTACAATGGCACCAAGGAAGACGTATACCTGGCTGACTTCAAACGCGATCCCGGATTTGAAGATGAGTTGCGCAACTTAGGGATCGGCCGGGAAGATGTGCTGGTAGTCGTAAGGCCGCCGGCGCGTGATGCTTTGTATCATCGCTTCGATAATGAACTCTTCGACGAGTTATTGGAACGACTATCCAGCCATCCGTTGGTGAAAGTCATTTTGTTGCCGCGTAACGATTCACAGCGCGCGATGTATGGTGCCAGGGCGAATGCGAAACTCATCATACCGGAGCACGCGCTTGACGGGCCGAATCTGATCGCGTCCAGTGATCTGGTCATCAGCGCGGGCGGCACCATGAATCGCGAAGCCGCAGCCCTGGGAGTCCCGGCAGCTACAATCTATGCGGGGGAATGGGCAGCCGTTGACGAAGAACTGGTTCGCGAAGGACGTCTCACGAGAATCAGCACCCAACAGGATTTGCAGAATCTGTCTATCGAGAAGAAACCACTGGCCCAGATCCGGAGTTCCTTGCATGTTCGCGCGGAAGTGACGGATTTGATTTTGGAAGAATGAGAAAAAGGTGCCGGGTGCCGGAGCAAGACCTGGCACCTGTAACCTGACACCTGACACCTATTCGATGAGAGCTGAACGAATCAAGCACCCACGAATCCAAGCGAGCACTGTGCGCGTTCCCGGACGCGCGCCGCAGTGGGTTATCCCCACGGTCAGGTTGGCGTTGGTCGTTGGCGACGCGCTCATTGCTGCATTCTCTTTTGTCGGAGCTTTCTACTTTCGGGAAGGCGCATCCATCTTTGAGCGCACCGCAAACGGGGGATTCCAATGGAGCCGGCAGTTTGCGCCTTATGGTGTGATGCTGTTGTTTGTAGTGCTGATCCGTTTGCTGGTCTTGCACTACTACGATCTCTACCGGTTGCGCGGCGAGTTTTCGTTTTTCGACGACGCCGTCCGGCTCTTCAAGTCAATCGCCATCGGATCACTGCTAATCGTGGCCGCTGCTTTCCTCTATCGTGGTGGGTTTCAG
>JAMQPI010000311.1 GCA_023717565.1 Pyrinomonadaceae bacterium
AACTTCTCAGAATGGTAATAGTGCCGGTGTTCAATCTGCATTTGGTCCTTCTCGTAGTAGAAGATCACCTGCCCGGCACGGTTGAATAAGTACTCCGCATAGACTCGATCGCCGCTCCTGCGGGTCGAGACAGTAACCTTAACCAGCGTATTAGGATATGGATCTTTTTCTCTGTCTCCGAAGCCGTAGTAGAACCGATAAACAATCTCGTAAATTCCGACTGCCGGCCAGGATCTCCCATTCTTGTTTACGATCAATTCGTTTAGATAGAGTTCGGAACCATCTGACGTCTCACTCTCAGCTATTTGCGCATTGACTCGTTCGTACTGCTGCTTAATCTGCTCGATTCTCCGATCGGTTTGGGCCCGGCAGTTTTCAGCGCCAGCCATCCCGATGAAGATAATCAGAAGTAGATGAAGTGAGTGGCTGCGGTTGGGGCAACTCAATATTCCTGCGGACATTCGCACAACGACCTCCATTCAAGATCAGCCTTGAAGAACAATAGCTCAAAAAGGTGAAATAGAAACTACCCGGTGTGCATATATTTTCAATGGCCGAAAGATCTTGTGTAAGATGCATGACGCGCGGGAAAGAAGTCAGTACCGTCACGCATCGGGTCAGCGATTGGGTCAGTAGTGATTACTTCACCAACACTGTGGCGCTCAGTTCCCGACTCGCACTTCACCTTCGCTTTTGGCGAGTAGAGGACACTAATGATCAGCAGAACTGGCGGCGTCTTGTTTAGCTTGCTTGTGATCATAGGGCTGCCGTGGTGGTCCGCGGCGGCACAGTCAGCGAGTGTCACGCTGGTTCAGTTGGAAACGAACGCGGCCGTGCAGCCGCTCGGCATTGATGACCGTAGTCCGCGCTTTAGTTGGGTGCTTGACAGCAAGCAGCGTGGCATTTCGCAAACTTCCTTCCGTGTCCTCGTTGCTTCAACGCCAGAGCTCGCCCGTGAAGGTAGAGCCGACATCTGGGATTCAAGACAGGTTTCCTCTTCCGATCCGTTCGTTGTTTATGCCGGCCCGGCGCTGAAATCTCGCACGCGTTACTACTGGAAGGCGCGCGTGTGGGCCAACGGCGATCTGGCGAGCAATTGGTCAAGCCCTGCCTGGTTTGAGATGGCTTTGCTCAACCCAAACGAATGGAAAGGTCAGTGGATCGCCGGACCTGAACGTTCCGGCCCGGTGTCAGAAGCAGAAGGCAAAGCTGATGACGATCTGATTCGCAAAGCGGGGGAGTTTTGCCGCCCGCCGTCCTGGCTGACTTCGGGCTTTGCAGCGGAACGCTTCAAGAACGATCAAGGCGACTGCCGTGAGCTTCGTCCCACGCCGATGTTGCGCAAGTCGTTCCAGATAACAAAGTCAGTGGCGAAAGCACGCGTCTATTCGTCGGGCCTGGCGTACAACGATCTAACCATCAACGGGAAAGCTGCGTCCGATAGCGTGTTAGATCCGGGTTTTACGGATTACAGCAAAACCGTCTTGTACACAACGCAGGATGTTACGGCTTTACTACGGCAGGGTGAGAATGTGCTTTCTGCCAGCCTGGGATCAGGGCAGTACGACGCCTCGGCGCGGTCGTGGGATTGGGGCTGGGAACGGGCCGAATGGCGTGCAACACCGCGACTGAAACTGGATCTGTACATCACCTACACTGATGGTTCCGAGCAAGTCGTTAGTTCTGATGGCTCGTGGAAAGCCAGTACCGCCGGGCCGACGCGTTACGACAGCTATTACCTCGGAGAAACATACGATGCGCGGCGCGAGATTACGGGTTGGAGTGGCCCCGGGTTCAATGATGCTTCGTGGAATGCCGCGCGCGTGGTTAGTGCTCCGGCAGGTTTGCTGCGCGCCCAAACGCATGAGCCGAATCGGGTAGTGGCAGTTCGAGCACCAGGCCAGCGTGCGGTGCCTGCCCCAGGCATCATCGTGTACGACATTGGACAGAATCTTACCGGCTGGGCTGAAATCAAAGTTAGCGCTCCGGCTGGCACAGCTATCGAAATTTTCTATTCTGAGAAACTGGATACAGACGGCAAAGCCACGACTGAAGGGAATTTTCTGATCTTCGGGCAGTTGCAGACCGACTACTACATTGCCAGGGGTTCCGGCAGCGAGATCTGGTCGCCCCGGTTTAGCTACAAGGGATTTCAGTACGTTCAACTCAGCGGCCCAAAAGGTGAGCCGCTTGCCAACAATGTCTCGGTGACGGTCGAACGAGTTTATCAGGTGCGCACCGGGCTTGGACGCACGTCAACTTTTGCGTCAGCCAACGACACGATCAATCACATTCACGGCAACACTGCGTGGGCGATTCAAAACAATATGCACGGCATCATCACCGACACTCCCGTTTATGAAAAGAACGGCTGGACCGGTGATGCACAGCTGACCGCCGGCACAGCCTCGACGCTGTTTGATACGGAGCGTCTATACCGGAAGATGTTTCAGGACATGCTCGATGCACAAACAGAGCAGGGCGAGGTACCGCTCTTGTCGCCGAGCAGTGAAAACTACGGTTACGTTGGCAAACCCTTTTTCAAGCCACCCGACTGCTGCGGCGCTACTCCCGCGTGGGACGCGTTCTGGTTCATCATTCCCTGGGAAAGTTATCAGCGTTATGGAGACGTTAGGGCTCTCGAACAAACTTATCCCGCGATGCGAAAGTATCTGGATAACTGGATTCCGCAATGGACGAATAAGGACGGCGACAGTTTCGCGTATACGCTGACGTCAGGACTGGGCGATTGGGTCCCACCGCAAGGAGTGCCAACCATCAATGCCCTTATTTCCACAGCGTATTACGCGCATTTAACCCAGATTGCTGCGAACGCCGCGCGCGTGCTGGGCAGGTTTCAGGATGCCGCACGGTACGACGAACTCTTCAACAAGATTCGCACTGATTTCAATGCTCGGTTTCTGTCGAGCGAAGGCATCTACCGCGAGAAGGACTCCGATCCATTTGTGCAGACAGCGCAGATTTTCCCTTTGGCATTTGGACTCGTGCCGGATGATAAGAGGGTCGCAGTGGCCGCCCGCCTGGCGGATGACATCATGAAAAAACGTGGTGGCCACGCTTACGTCGGAGTTCTGGGTGCCCGATATGTTCTGCCAGTGCTGACTGAGACCGGGCATCACGATGTAGCCCTACGCGTAGCCACGCAAACCAGCGAACCGAGTTGGGGCTACTGGACAGATGTCGCTAAGTTTACGGCGTTGGGTGAAGAATGGCCTGCCAATACTCGCTCGCGAAATCACCATTTCTTCGGTGCCATTGTGCAGTGGTTTTACGAAGATCTGGCCGGGATTCGACCACTGGAAGCAGGTTTTAAGAAAATAGAATTCAGACCGGAAATTCCCACCTCGGGACTCCATCAAGCATCGGCATCCTATGAGAGTGTGCGGGGAACTGTGGCTTCGAGGTGGCAGCGAACTGCGACCGGAATGGAGTTCGACATTACCGTGCCTGCGAATGCGACCGGGCGGGTTTACGTTCCGGCAGCGGACGCGAAGGCAGTCACCGAAGCGGGCAGTGGTAGGACAGTACCAGCAGACAAGGCCGCGTCAGTCAAACTCATCGGCCTCGAAGGCAACCGAGTCGTCTACGAGGTCGGCTCCGGCCGCTATCAATTCCGGATTGCCAAGACGAAATAGCTATTCGCTCGGTTGAGTCCACAGAACACGCTCTAACTTGGTGAGATTCATTTGGCGTTTAAGACCTTTAAGAGGGCAGATGCGGATGTCCGAACCTCATCGTTATTATCGCCCAAGGAGTTTCAACCCTAACGGCTCGCATTCGCTCTATGTGTGTTGGCGTACAGACTGACGTTATTTAAGGGACTAGCGTCGAGGTCTTGCATTCAACCGGTATCAATTTTTGTGCGGCTTTCGCAGTGTAAGACAATTTATTTGTTTTTTTCGCCCGCCCGCGTTTCCAGCCCCGAAGTGTCTTTTGGTACCCGCGACGAAGACGAGTACTCGCCTGCACAATGATGAGCAATTGTAGGTAGCGAGGATCTCTTAGTCTCGACCGAATGAATCAGAACTGGTCTCCCCCATCCGTCCTTGGCGTAGGATTTTAGTCCGCCCCCGGTTTCGCTTCACACTTGGCCCCTTCAGGAGAATATCCATGTCTTTCGCCGGTGGTTCCTTTGCGCGATCCTCGCGTGCGCGTCGTTTCATCTCTCGTCATCTGACACTCTGGTTAATGTTATGGATCCTGGGGACAGTCGTACTGACGTCAGTCCTGGCAGGCGCGCGCGACGAGCGCAAGCGCAGCACCGCAGGATTAGGGCAGCAGCGGCGCTCACAGTCTGTGGTGAACGTGTTGAATGAGAAGGGCGGTTTGCAGCTGAAGGGCAACCGCAATTCTGATGTCCGCGTTGGGGACCGTCAGAGACTGGTAGCAGAACTCTTCATGAATCCGCCAGCGTCTCTACCAGCAGCAATGCTGACGGTTACTTCATCAGCGACGCTCCGAGCTACGCCAAACAATGGTAACGCCGAGGGCAATCCCGGAGGGATCCAGGAAGGGAGTCTACAAGGCAATGAACAGACCGTGCCAGCCCGCGGAGACAACGTCAGCCTTAAGCCCAAGGAAGAACGTCTCATAAAGGCGCACTCGTTCAACGGCGACCTTCGTGATCTCCCACGTCGTAAACCTGTGAAGCGGGAACGGCCGGAGCTTGAGGGGCCGGAACCTAATCCAACCTTTTATCCGAGCACGCCTCCCACGAGTGTGACTACACCGTCTGCCGGACCCCGCGTGCCCGACCTGAACGCGCCCGCACCTGCCGTCCCGGCTCCGCCGCCGGGCATCGTCTTCGAGGGTCTCGACCGAGAGAATTGGGGCGCCGGCAGCCCTCCCGACACAAACGGCGACGTAGGTCCTACCTACTACATCCAGAGCGTCAACACCTCGGTCGGCATCTACAGGAAGTCCGACGGTTTCCGCGAAGCCGCGTTCACCTTCGACACCCTGATGAGCCAGGGCAATTTTGGCAATCTTTGCGACACCGACAACTTTGGCGATCCGGTCGTCCTGTATGACACTTTCGACGACCGCTGGATCCTCACCGACTTTGCCTTTCTCACCGACGTTGGCGGCAACGTCCTCAGTCCCGCCTACCAATGCTTCGCCGTTTCGATGAACGGCAACCCCCTCACCGGCGGGTGGAACTTCTACTCGATCCCGGTAGCAGATCACTTGAACGATTATCCGAAGCTCGGCGTCTGGACGGACGGTTTGTACATGTCGGCGAACCTGTTCTCCTTCGGCGCCGGCTCGAGTTTTCAAGGCGTGAGGGTGTGGGCGTTCAACAAGGCACAGATGTACGCCGGCAGCCCCACCGTCAAGATCGTCTCGTTCAACCTCGCGACCGGGGATTTCACCGTAGTCCCAGCAAATGCGCGACTGCAGACGGGCACGCCACCGCCTGGGCGGCCGAACTTCTTCCTCTCCACTTGGCTCTTCACCAACGCGGTAACCGTGTACAAGTTCCACGTCGACTGGAACAGCACCTCGCTGTCGACCTTCACCGGACCTGACGTTCCAATTGCCGCTACGAGCTGGCCGAACGCGGCCGTCGCCAACGCTCCGCAACCGGGGACGGCAACATTGCTGGACGTGCTTCAGATCCGAGCGATGGTGCAGAGCCAGTACACCAATTTCGGCGGTACCGAATCATTGTGGGTGCCGCACACCGTACGTCGGGCGAACACCACGGGATTTGCGGCGCCGCGCTGGTACCAGACGAACATCACCGGCGGCACGGTGGCGCTCAGCCTTCCACAGGCCGCCACCTGGGATCCGGATGCCGCGAACGTAATTCACCGATATATGCCGAGTCTGGCCCTGGATCGTGGCGGCAACATGGCGATGGGGTACAGCACCTCCAACTCCACTACCGAGTTCCCGTCGCTGAAGTACGCCGGCCGGCTGTCGACCGATCCGATCAATACGTTCGGCCAGACCGAACAAACCCTCTTCTCCGGGACCGCCTCCCAGACGGGCACCAGTCGCTGGGGCGACTACAGCTCGATGATGCTCGACCCCGACGGCTGCACCTTCTGGTACACCAACGAGTATGCCAATCCCGTCTCTCAGGCTTTCAACATGCGGTGGCTGACCAAGATCGGCTCCTTCAAATTTGCCGAGTGCACTCCGGTTGGAGCCGGCGGCACGGTGTCGGGAACAGTGACTGACACCGCCACGAGCAATCCGATTAACGGCGCGACGGTGGCCCTGGGCGGCAGAACCGAGACCACTGACATCAGCGGCGCTTACACCTTCTTAGCGATACCCGCAGGCACGTATCCGAGCATCACCGCCAGCTTTGCGGGCTACGGCTCAAGCACAGCGACCAGCATAGTCGTGGCCGACGCCGCGACGACGACGCAGAACTTTTCGCTCACCGCCGCGCCGACCGCCGCCTGCTTGACCGACACCACCCAGGCCGACTTCCTTCTCGGCGTTTTCACCGGCGTCGACCTCAACACGAGCCCCGGCGAGGTGACGCTAATAAATCTAGCCATTGACCAGCAGAACACAGCTGGCACTACAACCGGGACGGGCTTTGGGACTCCCGCTTGGACTGGTCAGACCTTCACTTCAGCGGTGAATGGCCAGCTTGTGGCAGCGGATATCCAACTCTTTTGCAACGGCTGCGGAGCCACTCCCCCCAACCTTACGCTTTCCGTTCGCAACACGGCCGCGGGTCTACCCACTGGCGTCGACCTTGCCAGCGTAACGATCCCTGGCTCCGCCTTTGCAAGCGGTGCAAGCGTTACCTTTACGGCCAGCTTTGGCTCGCCGGCAACTCTCACATCCGGAACGCAATACGCTCTGATCTTGCGTCCTGTGTCGGTCCCCACGGGTAGCGGCTATTTCTGGATTCGTTCCTCTCCTAGTACGTATGCCAGCGGTTCGCGCGTTCTTTCGGCCGACAGCGGTGGGACGTGGTCCGCTGATACGACCAGGGACTACAACTTCAAAACCTACATGCGGGGACCCTACTCGCCCACAAGCGGCAACCTCGTCTCCAACACGAGGGACGCCAACCCGAGCCCGGGGTTGACACCGATCTGGTCGACCTTGTCGTGGAACGCCTCGACGCCTGCGAGCACCTCGCTCCAGTTCCAACTCGCCGGCTCGAACTCTGTCAACGGCCCGTTCAACTTCATCGGTCCCGACGGAACCGCCGCCACGTTCTTTACCACCTCGCCGGCGTCGCTCAACCAGTTCTACGGACTGCGTTATCTCCAGTACAAGGCTTTTCTATCTACCACCAATAGCGCTGTCACGCCGACGCTAAGTGACGCTACCATCTGCTTCGCAGATGTCGACTGCAGCGGAACAACGCCGACCATCACACCCGCCCCGGCTCAGGTCTGCGAAAACTCGACTGGCAACACCGCGTCGGGCCCCGCGGGAATGACCGCCTATTCATGGAGCATCACTAACGGCACCATCACCTCATCGACGACTCTTCAGAGCGTGACGTACACAGCGGGGGCATCAGGAAACGTAATGCTAACGCTGACCATAACGACGCCATCCAGCTGCATCACGGCGAATTCGTTGATGGTCCCGATCAACGCGATTCCCGCAATACCAACAATCACGCCAGGCGGCCCGACCACCTTTTGCGCCGGTGACAGCGTAACGTTAACGTCGAGCAGTGCGAGCGGTAATCAGTGGTACCTCAACGGTAATCCCATTGGCGGTGCGACAAATCAGACCTACGTCGCCACGGCCTCAGGCGACTACACCAACACGGTAACAACCAGTGGCTGCACCAGCGCTCCTTCAATCGCTACCACGGTAACGGTGAATCCGATTCCGGCGACACCGACGATCACACCCGGCGGTCCGACGACATTCTGCGAGGGCGGCAGCGTTACGCTGACATCGAGTAGCGCGAGCGGGAATCAGTGGTACCTCAATGGTAATCCGATTGGTGGCGCGACAAACCAGAGCTACGTCGCCACGGCCTCAGGCGACTACACCAACACAGTGACGACGACCGGTTGCACCAGCACCCCTTCAATCGCTACCACTGTGACAGTGAATCCAATCCCGGCAACGCCGACGATCACACCCGGTGGTCCGACGACGTTCTGCGCTGGCGGCAGCGTTACTTTGACATCGAGTAGTGCGAGCGGAAATCAGTGGTACCTGAACGGCAATCCGATCGGCGGCGCGACAAATCAGACCTACATCGCCACTGCTTCCGGCGATTACACCAACATAGTGACGACTAGCGGGTGTAGCAGTGCCTCGTCGGCTCCGACAACAGTCACGGTTTCCGCGCCGTCGCCAGTTGTGACGAACACCAATGACAGCGGCGCGGGCAGTTTGCGTCAGGCGATCATTGATGCCTGTGACGGCGGAACCATCACCTTCGATCCGGGGCTCTCCGGTCAAACGATAACGCTGACCACCGGCGAGTTAGTAGTCAATAAGAGTCTGACGATTCAAGGGTTGGGCGCGAACCTGCTGACGGTAAGCGGAAACAATGTTAGCCGCGTCGTCAACGTCACCGTAGCCGGCCCGGGCATAGTGACAATCTCAGGTTTGACAGTCGCTAATGGGGCGGTCAGTAGCGCTGACGGCGGCGGTATACGCAACAGCAGCAGCGGGACAATCAACGTCAGCGGCAGTACTGTCAGTAATAACTCAGCCGTCAACGGTGTTGGTGCCGGCATTGTCAACCTCGTCAGCGGAACGGTTAATGTTATCAGTAGCACGCTTAGTGGTAACGCTAACGCCGACGGCGGTGGCGGCATTTACAACGACGGAACAGTCAACGTAATTAACAGCACCCTCAGCGGTAACTCTGCCTCAATCGGCGGTGGTATTCTCAACACCGGGACAGTTACCGTCATTGACAGCACCATCAGTGATAACTCTGCTATCAATTTCGGCGGCGGCATTTTCCGGACCGGTGGCACAGTCACTCTCCACAACACTATCGTGGCCGGAAACGAGCAGGGTGTGTCCAACGTCCCCGGCGATATCGGCGGCCCAGTGGATGCTTCTAGTTCCTTCAACCTGATCGGCACGGGCGGTTCAGGCGGTCTGATCAACGGAGTCAATAACAATCAGGTGGGAGTCGCCGACGCCCGGCTCGGCCCGCTCTCCAATAACGGTGGATCAACGCTTACCCATGCGCTGCTGTCCGGCAGCGCCGCGCTCGACACCGGTAGCAATGCGCTGCTGCCCGCGGACACTTTCGATCTCGACGGAGACTCCAACACGGCAGAACCACTCCCGGTGGATCAACGCGGCGCGGGTTCTCCCCGCGTCCAGGATGCGGCCGACGCAGACACAACGCAGACAGTGGATATTGGCGCTTTCGAGGCCAGAGCGTCCGCGGAGGACATCACCGATCAGTCGACGCTTGAAGACACGCCCCTGTCGTTCGGCTTTAATGTAGGCGATGTGAGCATGATCACCTCAGTGACCGCGAGTTCAAGCAACGCGACGCTGGTGCCGAACCTTGCCGCCAACCTCAGCATAACCGGCAGCGGTTCGAGCCGCACGCTGAACATCACGCCGGCCTTGAACGAAAACACCACGGCGAGCGGGACCTCGACTGTCACGGTCATGGTTACGTCCGGTACGGAGAGCATGACCGATACGTTTGTCCTGACGGTGACTGCGGTCAACGACGCGCCGACCTTCCAGATCGCAAGCAATCCGCCGACAATAACGGAGGACTCCGGTCCCCAGATTGTTCCCGGTTTCGCGACTAACTTCCAGCCGGGTCCGGTCACTGCTACTGACGAGTCGGGTCAGACGCTGGTTGGTTATACCGTGACCCTGACGGGTACGTCGGGCAGTCTTTCGTTCGCCGTAAATCCAAACATTAACAATGCTGGAAATCTCTCGTACAGCGTTGCGGCTGACAGCTCCGGTACCGCAACCTTCGACGTCGTAGCTACTGACACTGGCAGCGGCACGCCGCCCAACGTTAACCAGAGTGCGCCTGTTTCGTTCACGATTACTGTCGACGGTGTTAACGATGGACCAGTGAATACGAATCCGGGTCCGCAGTCGGTAGTTGAAAACAGCACGCTCACATTCTCGGCCGCCAACTCTAATCAGATCTCGGTTTCAGACACCGACGTTGGAACCAATCCGATGCAGGTGACACTGACAGCAAGCGACGGCACCATGACGCTTGCCAGTGTAGCGGGACTGCTCTTCAGCGTTGGAGACGGTACCAATGACTCAACGATGACGTTTGGTGGAATGCTGCCAGCCCTCAACAATGCCTTGAACGGCTTGACGTTCCATCCGACTAACGGATTCAACGGCGTTGCGTCGCTGCAGATTTTGAGTAATGACCAGGGCTTTACCGGAACGGGAGGAGCCCATTCCGATAACGATGTCGTCAACATCAACGTGCTTGATGGTGGGACCCTGGCCTTCAGTTCGGCTGCCTACATGGTTAGCGAGAGTGGTCCCGTGGCTACGATCACCGTAAATCGCTCGGGCGGCACAAATGGTGAGGCTCGTATCGACTACGCCACCAGCAACGGCACGGCCACGGCAGGTGGAACGGATTACACCACCGCCACCGGCACGCTGATCTTTGCCAACGGCGTTACCACGCAAACCTTCACGGTTCCGATCAACAACGACGCCATCGATGAACCGGACGAAACCGTCAACCTGACGTTGTCGAATCCGCAGGGCAGCGGTGCCTTGGGGTCACCGTCAACTGCAGTGCTAACCATTACCGACGACGATGCCACGCCGTCTATCTCGATTGACGACCCCGCGATTACCGAAGGCAACAGTGGCACAGTCAACCTCGTGTTCACGGTTACCTTGTCTGGCCCGAGCAGTCAGGCAGTGACAGTCAACTACGCCACCGGGAATAACACAGCCACGGCCCCGAGTGATTTCGTAGGGATACCGTCAACCCTGCTGACCTTCAATCCGCTTGAGACCAGCAAACAGATCACCGTTGTCGTAAATGGCGACAATGACTTCGAACCAAACGAGGCTCTCGAAATAAATCTGTCCTCGCCGTCGAACGCTACTCTCGCAGACCCGCAGGGCCTTGGGTTCATTAACAACGACGATCCGCCAGGCGGAACGTTTGTCTTCAACTCCCCAACCTACTTCACTACCGAGACTCTTGGCAGCATTACGATCACCGTCAATCGAACAGGTACGACCACTCAGGCGGCAAGCGTTGACTACGCTACGTCGGACATGACTGCCAGCGAGCGCAGCGATTACACGACCGCGCTGGGCACGTTGAACTTCCCCATAGGCGCCACCTCAGCAACCTTCAAGGTGTTGGTAAATATCGATTCTTTTGCGGAGATCTCGGAAGTAGTCGGGCTGACGCTATCGAATCCGTCTTTCGGGGCCGCGCTGGGAACCCCGTCAAGCGCTACGCTTCTGATCGATAACATCCCTAATGCGGCGCTGAACACTAACGACGACCCGGGTGCGTTTGTGGATCAGCATTATCACGACTTCCTCAACCGGGAAGCTGATGGTTTGGGCCGGCAGTTCTGGATAAACCAAATCACCGGTTGCGGCGTCGATGCTACCTGCATCGAGATCAAGCGGATTAATGTCTCGGCAGCGTTCTTCCTGTCAATCGAGTTTCAGGAAACAGGCTTCACCGCCTTCCTGACCCACCGGGCTGCGTTTGGATCAGTGTTGCCAGGCTACCGGCCGTTCGAGCGCGATACTCAGGCGTTGCAACGCGGCTTTGCCTTCGGCTTGCCAGGTGCTGATGTCATACTCGAAGCCAACAAGGTGGCGTACTTTAATGAGTTCGTTGTCCGGCCGGAATTCATCACGATTTACGGCAGTTTGACGAACGCGCAATACGTCGACGCGTTGATTGCAAACACCGCCGTGACGTTTACTACCCCAGAACGTGATGCCCTGGTGAATGGGCTCGACTCGGCGACTGAAACACGGGCGACTGTGCTGCGGACGATAACGGAGAAGGGTAGTTTCAAGCAGGCGCAATTCAACCGGGCGTTCGTTTACATGCAATACGTGGGTTACCTGCGGCGCGCACCTGCGGATCCACCTGACAACAACCTGGACGGCTTCAACTTCTGGCTCAACAAGCTCAACCAGTTCAACGGCAACTTTGTCGACGCTGAGATGGTCAAGGCGTTCATCCTGTCTACCGAGTATCGCCAGCGCTTCGGTTTGTGATTGGCAGGCACGGACCAGGTTCTTGAATCCCACCAACGGAAGTTGGTGGATTGTTCAAGTCCAACCTACAAGAAGGGGACACGGCTCGGGCCTCTCCACCAACTGCCGTTGGTGGGGTTTCTAAGCACGCATCGGCGCACCTTTTTGTAGGCCGGACTTGAACCATCCACCAACTGCCGTTGATGGGATTTATAAACTCGGGAGCCCGCGTGCTGGTAGGTTGGATCTGAACCATCCACCAACTTCCGTTGGTAGGATTCTTCGGAGTTTTCACACGGCCACTACTGCGCTACGGTATTGACCTCATTGGGACAGACCTCAATTACGATTGACTCAACCTCAATACGAATTGACTCAACCTCTGCGATTGACTGTCAAAATTGACTGTCAAAATTGACAGTTACCTGTTATTTTGCACCGCGTTAGACTGACACCCTGAGCACGCCTTGCGGGACCGAGGGTTGTGGCATGCGCTTGTTTAGTCACCCCTTGTATCCGACGTGATACTGCTTACTCAAAAGGGGGCTAAAAAGGCGCCATGAAACCAAGATCGTCCCGAAAAAAACGATTCAATTCAGTATTGCCACGGCACATCATCCGGCTCGTGGCAGTTCTATCCGTTGCGGCGCTGGCGCTGGGGAATACCCTGGCAGTTACCAGGAGCGCGCCGGAGTCCTCAGGCTCGAACCAGGCTGCGAAAATTCCATCCGATCAGCTTGATTCGTTGGTGGCGCCGATTGCTCTCTATCCGGATCCACTCTTGAGCCAGACGCTGGTGGCTTCTACCTATCCTCTCGAGATCATTCAGCTTCAGCAATGGCTGGATAAAAACAAGAATCTTAAGGGCAAGGCGCAGACGGATGCAGTCTCAAAGCAACCCTGGGACCCGAGCATTCAGGCCATGGCTGCGCTGCCTGATGTGGTCAAACGACTTGCCGATGACATCCAATGGGCCACAGACCTCGGAAACGCTTTTCTCGCGCAACAAAGTGATGTCATGGACGCCGTGCAACGGATGCGAAAAAAAGCCGAGGGTGCCGGGGCGCTGAAGTCGAACGAGCAGCAGAAGGTCGAGACCCAGGTTGTTGAAAGCAAGACGGTCATCGTTGTGCAACAGACAAATCCTCAGGTGGTCTACGTGCCGTCCTACAATCCCACGGTTGTTTATGGGCCTCCAATTTATCCGTACCCACCAATCTATTACCCGCCGTCGACCGGAGCTGTGATTGCGGCCAGCGCGATCTCATTCGGCGTCGGAGTTGCCATCGGCGCTGCTTGGGGAGGAGGAGGCTGGGGCTGGGGCTGCGGATGGGGAAACAACGACGTCAACATCAACGTGAACAACAATTTCAATCGCAACACGAATATCAACAACATCAGTGGTAACCGTGGGGGCAATAGGACCTGGCAGCACAATCCGCAGCATCGTGGCGGAGCGCCTTACGCAAATAGGGATATTGCAAATCGTTATGGCGGCGCGGCGCGTGGAGATTCGCTGGCCAACCGTCAATCAGGCGCACGTCAGCAAATCGGTCGTCAAGGCGGCAATCTGCCGAGTACTCGCGAGGCCAATCGTGGTGGTTTGGGCGATCGCGGAAGCGGTGCCGGAAATCGAGCCGGCGTGAGTGATCGATCGAGCGGTATTGGGAATCGCGGTGGCGGGAGCGATCGCGGAGGCGGTGCCGGAAATCGTGCGGGCGTGAGCGATCGATCCAGCGGAATCGGGAATCGTGGCGGGAGCGATCGTGCGAGCGGTATTGGGAGCGGCGGGGGAAATCGCGGAGGTGGCTCCGGGGATCGCATTGGCGGCCGTGATGTTCCACGCAGCTCCGGGGGTCGGGACCGGAGTACATTCGGTGGAGGTGGCTCTGGAGGCTTCGGCGGGGGCAGCGCTCGGGCGAGCAGCTCGCGGGGCGCTTCTAGCATGGGATCTTCGCGGGGCGGCGGTGGTTTTGGCGGCGGCGGTGGCCGAGGAGGTGGCGGTGGCGGCGGTGGCAGAGGAGGTGGCGGCGGCGGTGGCGGCGGCAGAGGAGGCGGCGGTGGCCGGCGGTAGTCAGCTATGAGAGAGGAGAAAATATGAAGCGCCAATCAACTAAACTGAAACGCACAGTGCTCTTCTGCCTGACATACGGGCTCGTGGTCCCCACCATATTGCCGTTGGTCTTGCGGGCTGCGCCTCAGGCCGCAAGTAAGAAATCTGCGACTGCGCAGGTGAAACCAAAAGGGTTTGCCACTCCCCAACAAGCGGCCGAGGCCTTAGTCCAGGCGGCGGAACAGTACGACGTGGCTGCTCTCGAAGTGATTCTTGGGCCCGATGGTCGCGACATCATCGTCACGGGCGAGCCGGCTCGCGACAAAGAGATGGCTGGGCAGTTCGCCGCCCAGGCTCGCAAGAAGATGGGCGTGTCTATCGATTCGAGGAACAAGAATCGCGCGATTCTTTCTGTCGGTGACGACGATTGGCCGCTTCCCACGCCGATAGTGAAATTGGGAAGCAAGTGGTCCTTCGATGCCAAAGCCGGGCGCCGGGAACTCTTATACCGTCGCATAGGGCGCAATGAACTGGACGCCATTGAAATCTGCCGCGGGTTTGTCGAGGCGCAGCATGAGTACGCGCTGGACAAGCGCGCCGACTCTGGCGTGAATCAATACGCGCAACGCATTGTCAGCACGCCCGGAAAGCAAGATGGCCTGGCGTGGCGGAATGCGGATGGAAGCTGGGGTGGTCCGGTGGGCGAAGAAATCGCCGGGGTGATTGCGCGTGGCTACACCAGCCGCTCCGAGCCTTACCACGGCTATTACTTCAAAGTCTTGAAAGGCCAAGGTCCGGCAGCTCCCCTTGGCCAAATGGACTTTCTCGTAAATGGGTTGATGATCGGCGGCTTCGCATTAGTCGCGGCTCCGGCTCAGTATCAGGTCACCGGCGTGAAGACTTTCATGGTGAGCCACGACGGCGTGGTCTATCAAAAGGACCTCGGCCCAAACACTTTGGAGATCGCCAAGAAAATTGAGCGCTTCAACCCGGACAGAACTTGGACTCCGGTGGAAGAACAGTAGACTATATTCTTTACGTCGCCCCGGTGCCCTCCAGCATTCAGAACGCTCGAAGCCTTTTTCTGTCGGCCGAGTAGTGTCGTTGTTTCCGCATCCAGTTATCATTCAGGCGACACACATCGAAGATCAGTATTGGACTCGTTACACGGTTGGCACTCGCGCAAATGCGAAATCAGCGCCGGCAGTATCAATGTCGGTGTGAGGTTAGTCATCGTCCCAAACACTAAGAGAGGTGATGCATGAAAGAGTTCACACTTGCTCAAAAGTTATCTGCGGAGTTCCTGGGCACCCTCTGGCTGGTTCTGGGCGGCTGCGGCAGTGCAGTGCTTGCGGCAGCCTTTCCCCAGGTCGGCATTGGTTTGCTCGGTGTCTCGTTGGCTTTCGGACTTTCAGTGCTGACGATGGCCTATGCGGTGGGCCATGTTTCAGGCGGGCACTTTAATCCCGCGGTTACTGTAGGCCTGTGCACGGCGCGTCGGATTCCAGGCAAAGTTGTTGTTCCTTACATCCTGGCGCAACTGGGCGGGGCGATTGCGGGCGCTGGGATTCTGTATCTCATTGCGAGCGGAAAAGCGGGATTTGATGTGAGTTCCGGCTTCGCTGCAAATGGTTATGGCGACAATTCTCCAGGTGGTTACACGTTAGCTGCTGCCCTTCTTTCAGAGCTGGTAATGACGTTCTTCTTCCTGATCGTGATCCTGGGCGCTACTGACAAGCGTGCGCCGCAGGGGATCGCGCCGGTCGCCATTGGGCTGGCCCTCACGTTGATACATCTAGTGAGTATTCCGGTTACCAACACTTCGGTGAATCCGGCGCGGAGCACTGGACCAGCCCTCTTCGTGGGTGGCTGGGCCATCAAGCAACTCTGGCTATTCTGGCTGGCGCCGGTTATTGGGGCTGCCCTCGCCGGTGTCGTTCATCTCTTCCTGGCCGAAGAACGGGGAGTTGTAGAATCAGAGTGGGCTAAAACGGTTACGCCTTGAAGTTGGCTCGTTGCACCACGCAAAAAGAATGAACCGCATTGGGATTCTTCTCGGCGCTACAATCCTCGTACTGTCATCACCTCTTGCGTGGGCTCAGACACCCTCGCCGGCCATTGCCGCTTCTGCGCCTGAGACAAGGGCAGAGATACGGCAAGGTGAGCCGGCTTCGCTGGTATTCTGGAACCGACAGATCACGGTCTTCCGCACCATGCGGCGGAACAGACTGCGGGAGTGCGCAAGGATCCGGTCCCGCGGGTGTGGCAGAAAGCCTTGTCAGATGTTTTCGTTGAGTACGAGTTAGTAGTCAGTTTGGACCAACCTGAAGCGCGTGTGCCGATTCTGTCTGAGTTGCACATGCACATCCAGGACGCCTTCAACGAACAAGGAGTGCAGATTATGTCGCCTCACTTCGAGGGCCAGCCCAATGAGAAAGTGTTTGTACCCAAGTCACAGTGGTTCGCCGGCCAGGATGAGACATCGGCAATACAAAATGGCGGCGATCAATCCCCCGAACCTGCCCCCGGCCATCCTGATCGCTGATTACATCGTGAAATTGATTTCAACCTCAGAGTCGCCACAGTCAAAGAAGGAGGAGAAATGAAGATAAGAACCCTCTGTCTTTTCGTCTACTTGTTATTGGTAATAACCACTATCGGCGCACTGACGGTGAGTTTCGCGCAGGAACGCCTAATGGGAGGTGTGGGAATCACGGTCTTTAACGACCAGAACTTCCGTGGCAAGAGTTCGAGCTTTCGTCAAGACGTTCCCAATCTCGACCCCCTCGGCATCAACGATAAGATCTCAAGCCTGAGAGTAGGGCCAGGAGAGCAATGGGAGGTATGCGAGCACGCTGACTATCAGGGTCGGTGTGTCGTTGTTTCCGGTGAGGAGAGCGATTTAAGGAGGAACGACTGGAACGATATTATCTCTTCAATGCGAAGAGTGAGCGGTGGAGGTCCGCCACCGCGGCCTCCGTCGCACCGCAACCCATATATTATTCTCTACGACCGCACCGTCTATCGGGGGAATCCCACGAATTACAATGGGCCTGTTCCAGATCTCTACGGCCTCAACCGTCGCGCGCAAAGCGTCACGATTGGAAGGGGCGCATGGGAACTCTGCGAAGGCCGGAACTTCACTGGCCGCTGCGTCACTTTGGATGTCAGCGTGCCCGATCTGAGCACCTACAACTTGCGAAATCGCATCTCTTCGGTGCGACCGATTGGATCGGGGGGGCCGATACCACCTCCAACCAGCGATTGGTACATCGTTCTCTACGACCAAACGACCTATCGAGGGAGTCCCACAAATTACACAGCAGAGGAGTCGAATCTTAACCAACGTGCTCGGAGCGTGACTATTGGAAGAGGAGTGTGGGAGCTCTGCGAAGGCCGGAACTTTAGTGGCCGCTGCGTGACCCTGAATAGGAGCGTGCCCGATCTTCGCTCCTATGACTTCAGCAATCGTGTTCGCTCGCTCCGCCCGGTCATTCGGCAACCGCGCTAAACGGAGACAGCTCGCCTCTGGTAATCTTGATCTTCCCCGAATGAAGATCGCGGTCATTGCTCGCCAGGCTGTGTTTTGGGCGACGCGCGTGGAGTTGTCGTGAAGGTGATCAGAACCTATGGAACATGAATCGCGAGCACAAGAACCAGCCGATTTTGACGGCAGACGAGTTCTCGTTACGGGTGGAACCAGAGGTATTGGCGAAGCTATTGTCGAGCGCGTCATTCGCGGAGGTGGACAGGTGATCGCTACTGCACGCTCCCTTCCGGAGGGCGATGTGAACAATCGATTCGTACAGGCAGACGTCGGTACGCGCCGAGGAATCGATGTTGTCGTTGAGGCCACGATGGATCTTCTTGGCGGCCTTGACGTTCTGATTCACAACGTAGGCGGTTCCGCGGCGCCGGGCGGCGGTGCCCTGGCGTTGTCCGATGACGATTGGCAGAAAGCTTTCGACCTGAACCTGTTCGCTGCTGTCCGACTGGATCGCGCGTTCCTGCCATCGATGTTGCGGCAACGCTCGGGCGTAATCATCCATATCTCATCAATTCAGCGAACGCTCCCACTTTACGAAGCCACACTGGCCTACGCAGCTGCAAAAGCCGCCCTGACTAACTACAGCAAGGGGCTTTCTAAGGAAGTCAGTCCCAGGGGTATTCGCGTGAACACAGTTGCCCCCGGATACACGGAAACCGAGGCCGCGCAGGGAATGGTCAACGAAATCGCCCAACGAACCGGTATCGACAAGGATGCCGCGAGGCAACGCATCATGGATTCACTCGGCGGCATCCCCCTCGGCAGGCCTAACCGTCCCGAGGAAGTTGCCGAACTGGTGGCATTTCTGGCATCAGACCGCGCTTCATCAATCACCGGAAGCGAGTACGTCATTGACGGCGGGACAATCCCAACGGTATGAAAAGAGATCACTATGGCTAAACCGGTATTGCTCACGGTCGATGACGATCGGGAGGTCTTGCGGGCAATCGAGCGTGATCTGCGACGCAAGTACGCCAGCAATTATCGAGTGCTGCGTGCTGAATCAGGTCCAGCCGCAATCGAGATTGTTCGAGAACTAAAGGTCAGAAGCAGTTCCATAGCGCTCTTCCTTATTGATCAGAGAATGCCCGGACTATCCGGCGTACAGTTTCTGGAGCAGGTCATCCCGCTCTATCCCGACGCCAAGCGCGTGCTCTTGACAGCTTACGCGGATACTGACGCGGCAATCGCCGCTATCAACAATGCGGGCATCAATCACTATCTGCTAAAGCCCTGGGACCCGCCCGAAGACAATCTTTACCCGGTATTGGACGAGTTGCTCGAGGACTGGCAGGCCGAATTTCGGCCTAAGTTTGAAGGCATCCGTGTCTATGGGAATCGCTGGTCTCCTATTTCGCACAACATCAAAGATTTCCTTGCCCGCAATCATGTTCCCTATCAATGGAACGATGTAGAGTCCACTGATCCTGAGGTTCGGGACGTTGTAGACTTGCTTGACGAGGAAGAAAAGAGAAGCCTGCCGCTAGTGATCTTTCACACTGGTGAGCGTCTGCAACAGCCGACGCTGGCCGAGCTTGCCGAGCATGCCGGTCTCAAGACCCGCGCTGCCGAGGCTTTTTATGATCTCGCCATTGTGGGGGGCGGTCCGGCAGGACTGGCGGCTGCGGTTTACGGAGCCAGCGAGGGCTTGCGAACAGTAATGATCGAGCGTGAAGCCCCGGGAGGACAGGCGGGCATGTCCAGTCGCATCGAGAACTACCTGGGGTTCCCCAGCGGACTTAGCGGCGGCGATCTGGCGCGGCGGGCCGTGGTTCAGGCCCGGCGGTTCGGTGTTGAGATTCTCTCGGCCGAAGCCACTGAGGTACGCCTTGAGGGTCCCTACCGTTTTCTCAAACTTGCCGACGGCGCGGAGCTGAGTTGTCACGCCTTATTGGTGGCGACGGGAGTGCAATGGCGCAAGCTTGAGGCTCCCGGCGTTGAACGTCTCACCGGCGCGGGAATCTACTACGGCGCGGCGATGACCGAAGCAATTTCTACGAGAGACGAGGATGTGTTCATTGTGGGAGGCGCCAATAGCGCCGGCCAGGCTGCGATGTACTTCTCGAAGTATGCGCGACGAGTGGTGATGTTGGTGCGAGGCTCATCCCTGGCTGCGTCAATGTCGCAATACTTAATCAACCAGCTTAGACAAACTGCGAACGTTCAAATCGAATTCAATTCGTCGGTAGTAGAGGCGCATGGTGAAGATCATCTCGAAGCAATTTCAGTCCACTGCACTGAAAGCAACGACGTCAATAAAGTACCAGCTAACTCGCTGTTCATCATGATCGGTGCTGCTCCAAACACCACTTGGCTTGCGGATATCGTAGAACGCGATGAGCGCGGGTTCATACTCTCCGGTCCCGACGTGATGCGCGATGGGAAGCGACCCAAAGGATGGAACCTGGATCGCGATCCAGGTCTGTTGGAGACGAACGTGCCGGGTATCTTTGTTGTCGGCGACGTGCGACATGGTTCGGTCAAGCGGGTTGCGTCCGGAGTTGGCGAAGGCTCTGTCGCAATTTCATTCGTACATCAATATCTCAGCAAGGTGGTGTGACCCATGGACGACACAAGAATAGAAGCCGTGGACGTCCCCGTCTCGGTGTCCGGGGGAGTTGAGTCAGCTATTGCAACGAGCAATTCGCCCGCAGACAGGGTTGAAGCACTGCGACGCGTCCATGTGTTTGCTGATCTGCCCGAGGACCAATTGAAGTGGTTTGCGGATAATGTCGTAGATCGGCGATTCGCTACGGGAGACGTGTTATTCCGCAAAGGCGACCCACCTGAATCGATGGCTATTTACCTGGAAGGGGAAGTTCACATCTACTGGGACGAGAACGTCCACGACGAGGTATATATCCAGCGAGCAGGTGACCCCACCACCGAAGTAAGCGGGATGTTGCCCTTCTCGCGCATGACCGTTCTGAGTGGCACCGGACGCGCCGTCACACCGATACGCCTGCTGCAGTTTCCCGTTAGTCTGTTTCCAGAGATGATGCAACGGATGCCAATCCTCGTCCAGCGCCTTGTCGGTATCATGAGTGATCGGGTGCGCGAAACAACCACCGCCGATCAACAGCAGGATAAGTTGATGGCCCTGGGCAAGCTCTCAGCCGGACTCGCTCACGAGTTGAATAATCCGGCGGCCGGTGCGACTCGCGCCGCAAACGATCTTATCGTCACCCTGACGGAGTTGCGCGCAGCCGACCTCCGTCTCTGCCGGCATGACTTTACTACCGAACAAGAGGACACGGTTCGAAAATTCGAAAACCTTGCGCTCGAACACACCGCTACGGTCAGGCAACTGAATTCTCTCGAGCAAAGCGACCGGGAAGATCTAGTTGCCACTTGGCTTGAGGGGCACGGCGTGGCTGACCCCTGGAAACTCTCGGGCAACCTCGTTGAAGCCGGGATTGATGCTGCCGGCCTGCAGCGAATTTCAGATGTTCTGGAGAAAGGGGCCTTCGCCGATGTGCTTGCCCGAGTCAACGCACAACTTGCGGCGGCGAAACTCGCAGGTGAAATCAAGGCCGCTACTTCCCGTATCTCCGAACTTGTGGGCGCGATTAAAGAGTATAGCTACATGGATCAGGCGTCGGTGCAGGAAATCGACGTGCATAGAGCCCTGGAAAATACACTGCTCATCCTGAAGTACAAACTAAGAAAAAAGAACATCGTGCTGACGCGTGACTACGCCGACGAGTTGCCCCACCTCAAGGCCTACGGCAGCGAACTTAATCAGGTTTGGACCAATCTGATTGTAAATGCTGTAGACGCGATGTCTGAAGGCGGGACGTTGAAGGTGCGGACGAAAAGAGAGCCGACCGACATCCTCGTGGAAATCCGTGATAACGGCTCAGGCATACCGGCTGACCTGAAGTCTCGCATCTTCGAACCGTTTTTTACGACCAAGCCCGTTGGTGAGGGAACCGGGCTCGGGTTGGATACCGTCGCCCGCATCGTGCGAAAACACCGGGGCAATATCCGTTTTGAATCGAAACCGGGCGATACCTGCTTTCAAGTTCGACTACCTCTCTAATAGTCCTTTCAAATCCGCAGCCGGGGCGGCTGTCAATAAGTCACACAGGAGAATGAAATGTCGATCCGACCCGTTAAGCGACTCGCGAAATCCAAGCCGACACTCGAGGGCGCCGGTGTCCATTTGCGCCGCGCTTTCGGTTTTGGAAAAACCTCAGATTTTGATCCCTTTCTACTGCTTGACGATTTTCGCAATGACATTCCCGAGGACTACCTGGCCGGATTTCCGTGGCACCCACATCGCGGCATCGAAACGATCACCTATGTCCTTGCCGGCGAGGTCGAACACGGTGACAGCATGGGAAACAGCGGCTCAATTAGTGCCGGTGATGTCCAGTGGATGACTGCAGGAAGTGGAATCATTCACCAGGAGATGCCGAAAGGCGACTCGGCTGGGAGAATGCACGGGTTTCAACTCTGGGCGAATCTCCCGGCGGCGCTGAAGATGACCGCACCGCGTTATCAGGAAGTTAAAGCAGCGGAAATTCCTCTGGTGACTGACGACGATGGTACCCAAGCCCGGATCATCTGTGGAAGCTTTTGGGGCACCAAAGGTCCCGTCGACGGGATCGCCGCAGACCCAATGTACCTTGATGTGTCAGTGCCGCCGGGAAAGAGGAAGACGCTTGCCCTAGAGACGTCTCGTAACGCATTCGCGTACGTGTTCGCTGGAGCGGGGAAGTTCTGTAACGCGTCAGACCCACTTTCAGTACCTACTGAGAGCGTGAAGTGGTTAGACACGGCGCCTGCGGCGGAGGCTGACAACCGTTCGCTGGTGCTATTCGATAGCGGTGATGAAGTTGTAGTTCAGGCGGGAGACGATGGCATTCGGTTCCTGCTGGTTTCGGGTGAGCCGCTCAAGGAACCGGTGGCGTGGTACGGACCGATCGTAATGAATACCCAGGAGCAACTCCAACAGGCGTTTGAAGAACTGCGCGAAGGCACTTTTCTAAAGACAGGCAACTAGTGAAGACAAATCGATCCACGAAATCGCACGAAACAGGCAATCGTTTCGCGTGATTTCGTGGATCATGTTTCTTTCTTTCCGGCCTTCATGGTCTGGGGAGCAGCCAGGGCGGCCAGAGAGGTAGCGGAAGGAACTGTTTGTGTAAGTCAATGAGTGAACGGTCAATTGCAAAAGCGTAGATTTGAGTATCCAGGCTCGGGTTCAGATCGTTATCGCTCATTACGTAAAGTACATGCCTGCCGTCAAGCAGATCCGGACCCCAGGCAAGTCCCTCGATTTTCTCGGCAATTGTTGGCGCAAGGTTGAAAGTGGGATCGAGCAGGTCGATGAACAGGGTCTTTTGGACGGGCACGATACCAGCGGGCAACGCACCGGCCGGAAGCACGTCGACCCCTGAGACATCAGTCGCCCCGGCAAGATCGATCTTGTAGATTTTCTTTCTCGTGGGGGCCTGAGGTGGCGTTTGGAGGTTAGACCTGTTGTCTCGTTCCAGGACCAGAAATTCATGATCGTTGATCGCCAGAATCTCGCTCACGCCTTGCCCACGGTTGATGGCCTCCAGCACGTAGACGTATTCACGCTTTTGTCCGGTTAAGAGATCGACCTTAAGGATCCGGTTGTTCAGACCAAGACGATCCGTTGTACCTGGGTTAAGCCCGTTGTCCTGAAGCAGAGCGCTCTGCATTATCCCGAAAAGAAACCGGTCGTTGGGGCTGATTGCCAGACCCTCCATACCGCGATTGGCCTGACGACCCGAAGTGTTCCCGAGCAATTCCAGATTAGGGTCGGCGTTAGGGTTGCTGATATGAAACTTGTCGGGCACATTAACGCGACGCAATAGGTGACCGAAGGGGCCAAACTCGAAAAGATCGGGGCCATACTCATCCGAGATGAGGAGAGTCCCGAACAATCCGACTCGAATCCCTTCCGGATCGAAACGGAGTGTGGCGCGTGCATTGTTCGGAACAAAGGCACCAGCCGCGCCGACTAAAGCTTGACCTCGCTCGTTTTTAAGTATGCGTGTGTCCAGAAGGGTCGTACGGATATTTGGAAATGGGACGTCCAAGTCAGTTTTGATGTGGAGAAACTGAACGCGGTCGAGGTATGGAACATCAGTCAGACCGTCGAACGGGCCCCGATCAGGCGCAGCCACGAAAACACCATTATGGCCGGTGTACGCCAGCGCGGAACCGAAGCCGCCGAAGAGTGCCTTGGGAACACAATTGGTCGGCACTCCCGCCTGACAGATATTTCCTGTAAGCCCGGACCTATCGAGCGCAGTGCCCGAAATCAGGCCTTTGCCTATCAGCGTAATTCCAGGAGGGGGCACGCCAAGAGTCGAAACAAACAGTGTGACAACAGCCAGAGCAATACCGCAAATACGTTTCATGCGTATTTCTCCCTTCAGGTATGTTGAGCGCCGCAAACATACCAGTAGAGAGAGAACGACTTGTGAAATCTCTGTGAACTCTTTGTGAACCCGCCTTCAGTAAGTTCGAGTTCAGATGTTGGAGTTGTGCGCGCAGCTTCGGGCTGTTAGCCAACCTGCCAAAACTCCAAATGCGGCGCCTACTCCGAGGGCGGTCCCTACCGATTGCCAGGGGTGCCGTTTGATAAAATACGTCGTGTCCTCGACACAGTCTTCCGCTACCACAACCCCTCGTTTCATCATGCGCTCGGCTTTATGCTTGCCGTTCTCAAGGATGTCATCGATTAGGACTTTGGCCTTCGACACCTCGTGCGTTATATGCGCCAGGTTAATCGCGGCGTCGGTTACGTTCTCGACTGCTTTGCTTTCCATTTTTCTCCTTTACTCCAGGAGGCTACCGGTTCAAGATCCGGCAGTCCTCCGGCATTTCAAGATTTCGAACACTCTATTCTTGGCAACCGCTATGCCGCGCCGGAATGTTCGCGAATGCCTGAACCTGGTTTGGCAGTGGTCGATTTCGCGCAGATCTTTCTCGGAGTTTTGAGCAAAAGCGCCCAGTGGTGCAGCACCGGCAATCCAGTAGAGGTGATTGAACCTGACGGCTGAAACCCGATTGAGCGGCTCTGGCAACATTCGGTGTGGCCATTGAACTCTAAGTTGGCTGTTCTAAGTGGCGAAGCGCTGAGGCACAACGTTTGCCAAACAGAGCGGCGAAAATCGAAGCAAGTCACGTGGAAGTACTCGAAGGGTCTCACTCATGGCAGAACCTGGATATTCAAGAAACTGGACAGGCGCAGGAGGCGACGCTGGAATTGGTGAAACAAGGAAGGTAGAAACTAAACGCTGTTCAGCCGTTCCCCAATTCATAGCAATCCTGGCCCTCACCTGGTTTGGAGCGGTTACAGCGCCAGGCCAAAGCTCCGTCCTTGAGTTCCGAAACCTCTTGCGCGACCAGGCTGCCTTTACGGCCGATGACTTCTCGGCGCTTGAACGAGGGGAAATGGTCGTCAAGCTGCTGCCGGTGAAGGATAAGCGAGAGGTGGCGGTCTGTGGTCTCATGCGACTGCGAGTTCCGCTGGCGGAAGGCCGGCGGGCTTTTCAGCTAAGTATGAGTCAGCTGAACAGCAAGGCCATCCTGGAAATCGGCAAGTTCAGTAGTCCACCATCTCCTGAAGACCTTCAAGCACTAACTCTGGACGACCGCGACCTGGAGGATCTAAAGAAATGCGCAGTTGGCGATTGCAAGTTGAAGATGTCTGCCGACATGATCGAGCGCTTTCGAAAGGAGATGGATTGGAGTGCTCCTGACCACCGGGCTCAAGCGACCAGTTTGTTTCGCCAGATGCTAATGGATTATGTGAAAGACTATCTGGCTCGCGGAGATGCTGCCCTCATTGAGTACCACGATAAATCGAGCCGAGTTCGCCTTGAGGATGAGCACCGCTCGCTGCTCGAGGCGTCGCTCTATATAAATGACTACTCCCCGGAGCTGACCAAATATCTGAAGCGTTTTCCCTTGGCTGAACCAACAAGCGTTGAAAACAACATTAACTGGACCAAGATCAAGTTTGGTCTGAAACCGGTTACTATTATTACCCATGTCGCTACTTACACGCGTCCAGCCGGCGGTGTCCCACAAATCCTGGTCGTTTCCAAGCAGCTTTACGCTAACCACTACTTTGATTCCGGACTGGCCTTGACAGCGTTGATTAGCATTCCGATAACCGGCACGACTTCTGATTCCTACTTGCTTTACACGAATCGCTCTCGATCTGATGCTCTGGCCGGACCGTTTAGCAAACTAAAGCGTAACCTTGTTGAGGGTGAAGCGCTCACCAACCTCAACGCCATGATGCTGCAAACCCAACTCAACCTGCAGCCTGGTTCGATTCAGGCCGATTCCTCTCCGCGATCCGGAAAGCAGAGGCTCGTGGAGTGGCTGTTTGGCGGAATGCGATTTCTTTGGTGGCTGATGATGATGATGATCATCCTGCTAATTGCGCTGTTTGGGTTCCGCAAACGCAATTTAAGGCGCCACGCCGCGAGTCTAGAGAGAGACCCTTAGGACAGAGTCGGCTCGCAACTGTCACAGCTCAGTGGGCCCCTGCCCGATCGAGAGGCGTCGGCAATAGCTCGCCATCCATCTCATTCAACTTGCGAAAGTGATAGCCCATAGCCGCCAGGCGCAGCGATTCAGCGAGCCGACCATGATGTTCCAGGAGGGTCTGACTGAAGAAGCGCCAGAATTCCCTGCGCTCAGCATCAAACAGTCCCAGCTTGAGCAACACTCGCCCTAGTGCCGCGAGACCACTGAGAGGTTGGAAATATTGCGGCACGGCGAGCTGCGTTGTGGTTCGCCTCATCGAGTCGAGCGCCCGCTGATAGTATTCACGAGGACTGTAGATAGTCCGCATCAGAGACTGATAGCCCTCGACTAGCAGGGCCGGGTCCATCCGTGTCTTGAAGTTGAGTGTAGTGGCCGTATTGTCGCCCGAAGATTCACCCAAAAGTCGTCCTTCACGCTCGAGGCGTTTCCACAGTTGTGTACCGGGAAGGGCGGTGAGCAGCCCGACCATCGCCAGAGGAATCGCGCTCTCCCGGATAAAATCGACCTGCCGCTTGAAAATGTCGTCAGGATCGTTATCAAAGCCGACAATGAAGCCGGCCATCACTTCCATTCCGTAGCTCTGTATTTTCTTTACTGAAGCGAGTAGGTTGCCGCGGTTTTGTGTCTTCTGGGCCTCTTTGAGACTTTCTTCAGCCGGAGTTTCAATGCCGAGAAACACGCGCGAGAATCCGGCTGTTCGCATGCTATCGAGCAACGGCTCGTCGTCGGCAAGATTCACACTTGATTCCGTGATAAACGAAAAGGGATAACCGTTCCGTTTTTGCCACTGGGCCAGCACAGGTAACAGTGTTCTAACATTCTTTTTGTTACCAATGAAATTGTCGTCGACAATAAAAACGGTTCCACGCCAGTTAAGATCGTACAGCGCGTCAAGTTCAGCCAGCATCTGCTGATTGCTCTTGGTTCGCGGCACGCGCCCGTAAATCTCAATGATGTCGCAAAACTCGCACGAGAAAGGACAGCCGCGCGAATATTGCACGGACATCGCGCTGTAGCGTTTCAAATTAGCCAGATGGAAGTCGGCCTTAGGAGTTGTGGACAGCAGTGGACGACCCACTGCCTGGTAAGTGCGTTTCGCCTCGCCGTGTGCCAAATCCTCGACAAACTGCGGCAACGTCGCTTCCGCCTCACCGAGAAAGATATGATCTGCCTGCGGCAAGTCCTCGATGGTAGTCGTGACGTATGGGCCGCCGATTACGACACGTTTGCCGCGCGCCTTGCACCGCTGCACCACTTGCTTGAGCGATTCCTTTTGCACCAGCATTGCGGTAGCAAACACCATGTCAGCCCATTCAATGTCACAGGTCTTGAGCGATTCCACATTCAAGTCAACGAGCCTTCGTTCCCAGCAGGACGGCAGCAACGCCGAGACTGTTAACAGTCCTAGTGGTGGAAAAGCACATCGTTTGCCCTCAAACGGGAGTGCATACCGAAAACTCCAGTACGTCTCCGGGAATTCGGGATTAATTAGCAAGACTCTCATCACTACTCCCTCAAATCGTCATGGCTCCCTAATATCAGCGTCCTGATCCGAGGTTGGCTTACCCATGCGCCGCAACCAGCGGAAATGGGACGCTAATCCGGCCCGGAATGAGATGTGCTCTCGGTATTTCACTCCAAATTCTCGACACGTCTGTTCCACTAGTTGGGACATGGCCGGGTAATTGACGTGGCATACCCGAGGAAAGAGGTGGTGTTCAATCTGAAAGTTCAAGCCACCCAGGAGCCAGCTCTCCAGCCAGCTGCGGCGGGCAAAGTCTACGGTGGTTTCGACTTGATGTATCGCCCAGGCATTTTCTACCGAGCTGGAATGCGGCTGAGGCATTGGGAATTCGGCCTCCTCAACGCAGTGGGCCAGCTGGAATACAACGCTGACAACCACACCGGCCACGAGCACCGTCACGCCATAGAACAGAAACACAATCCAAATGCGGTGGAACAACAGCGGAACCGCAAACGCCATTGTGAAGAACAAGCCCTTAGCAAGGATGAACGTCAACAACTCCCAACTTTTTGGCCGCGGCATTCGATGTGGACCGATCCGACCGAGTATAACGTCACGGAAATCGTCGAACAGGTGCCACTTGATGACGTTCACTCCATATAAGGGCCACAGGTAAAAGTGCTGCCACCGATGAAACCGGAATCGCTTCTGATGAGGCGTCAGCCGGCCAAGCAGTCCCAGATCGATGTCAGCGTCATGGCCCGTGATGTTCACATAAGTGTGATGGACTACCACATGCTTCCAGTGCCAGACATAGGAGCTGGCGCCAATCAGATCCATCGTCATCGCCATCAGTCGGTTGATCCAGGCGTAGTATGAGTACGCCTGATGTGAGCCATCATGTTCAATATTGAAACCGATCGTCGCCATAGATAGTCCGAGCAGCATGGCCAGGCTCAGACCCTGCCACCAGTTTGCAGCAACGAAGACGAGCAATATGTACAACCCGGCGAAGACAGCCAGTATTATCACCGTTTTCAGGTACATCGACGGACAATCACGTTGACGCTGGCCGGTGCGTTGAAAATATTCATCGACCCTTCGTCTCAGCTCGATCTGAAAACTATTATCCCTGCCGAAAATCAACCGGCGGTCCGTAAGATCCCTCATATTGGTTTACGCCTCACTTCGACCCCTCCTTATGCCAACTACTGTACAGTATTCTCCGTCATCACAATGTGCGCTAACGCATATTGCAACCAACATGCCGTCAAATCAGGATGTTCGCGGCTTGTTCGGGGGCCGTCCGGGAAGCAATTTTGGTCGAGATTCTGGGGCCGTTAACGGTCTCCCCGTGCGGAGAGGTCAAACCAAAGGGTAGGGACAATCGGTACTCGTCCCACGCGAATTTAGGGATCGAGCAGCATTGATTCCTCCGATCATTGAATACCTGCATTCATCATTGAAGTGGGTGGGTCCTGCCGCAGAACAAAGTATTCTTCCTCTTTGATTTGGTCTATCTCAAAACGAGCGCGCCGGAGTATCTCTTTGACTTTCCGGACCATCTGCGGGTGACCACAGGCATATGCGACCGAGTTTGTGTGATTTAGGCCCAATCGGTCGACATGCTTACGCACCACATCCTCGACTCGGCCCGTTTCGCCCCGCCAAAGCGGCTCGTCCCACGGCCGGCTGATCGTTGGTATGTACTCCAGCCAGCCATCCCGTGACAACTCTTCGAGTTCGTTAAGGTATGGGCCAAAGTCGGCGGACCGACTTGCACCGTGGATGACGACAACCTGGTCGCTGGAGGCGGCGCCCCGCTCTCTATCCATATGTTGAGTTCTCATCATGCTCACAAAAGGCGCCACACCAGTAACGGTGGCCATCATCACGTGTCGGTTGACAGACCGATCCATTGAGAATTGGCCTACGATACGCCGGCGGATCAGAATACGGGAACCCAGGCTCAGATCCCAAAGCTTCGGTGTTAGAACGCCGCCAGGCACAAGTTCCACAAAGAACTCAAGGAATCGCTCGTGAGGGGATGAGACGATAGAGTAGGGACGTTCGAGCAAGTCACCATCCGCTTCGATGGCGATGGTTGTGTACTGACCGGGAGTGAAGAAGAGCTGGGCCGCGGTCTGAAATCGAAAAATGGCCAAGGTGTCCGATACGTTGGCCCTCTCGATTAATTCCGCTGAACAAAACTTTTCGCGCGACATAACGTCAACACTCACGGTCGACAAACTCAATCTCGAATAAACGGTTGTTCGTCAACTAAGCACGGCAGGCCACGGTTCTCAGGGCACAAGTTTTCACGCCGCCGAGGACTCAATCGATTCCGCCTTAATAGCGCAAATCATGTGCCTCGTGTCGGGCTAGCTCGGTGAAAAGCTGATTTAAGAGCATTTGCTGAACGCTCAATGCTTGGCGGCGAACGCGTGTTCACGACAGAATGAGTTATTCTTGTTCGGGCCAAGCGTCAGCAACCCCGAATACAATAAGCGGAATTTGGAGTGCGGCGGCAAGGCTTTGCGCGACGCCGCTTTGGATTCTTGAAAGTCTTTCGGGCTCATCAACCCAAAGCGGCGTC
>JAMQPI010000416.1 GCA_023717565.1 Pyrinomonadaceae bacterium
GCGCCGGTCCCCGTCTCCTGGGCTGTTGCGCAATAATGGTTGAAACTGACACCAATGAAAGCCAAACAAGAAAGAGATGCGTTCCCGTGAGCCTTTTTCCCATGATTACTCTCCTCTATTAAGTATTAGTATTTCCGTTAAACTCAGTCGCGGGCCTGGCGCAAGATTGCTGTGGCCCGTTTAATCGCCGCGACTATTCTGCTCAGACCTTCCCTTGCATTGGCTGCGCTTCGATCTTCAAGTGCCTGGCGAAAATCAGGCAGCGGTTGAGCTGCATAGCCGGTATAGAATCCCGGCGCATATATCTGATGACGGTACCAGGAGCGTCCACGGAGTCCCTGAACATCAGTTAACGCGCGCTCGGTTGCCAGCAACGCGTCATTGATGCGCTTCAATCTTGTCTCCGCCCTTCGATGCCGATCGTTCGCTTCCGCGCGCGTGCGCTCAACCTCGAGTACGGTCTCCTGCCGGCCCTTCTCAACCGCGGCCGCCTCTCGCGAGAAGTCTTCCAGCGCGTCGCTCATTCCCTTTTCATCAAACGCGGCTGATAGACTACGGCGCCGGGCTGTCTTTACGCTCTCCCCAAAGAACTCGTTAATCTGATCCCCGTAGTCCACGTAGTCAAACGGAAGTCCTTCTGCATCGGCGAGACGCATTGCCACCGTGCCCCACAACTGTGCGGCCGCGACATGGTAAGCGAACGTCGGATCACCAAAGTTTGCCATCCAGTAAAAGGAATCATAGGCGGAGTGGTAGACGCCGTAATCACCGCCAAACCCCATGTCAAGGGACGGAACACCCAGATGCTGCAGAAATGGCGTGTAATCCGAGCCTGATCCTAACGCGCCAATCCGCGCCTCAGCGATGTTCACATCCGAGCCAGTTTGGGCATCAGTCATGTCTGGTTCAGGGAGCGACTCGCGACTGCGGTCCTGCCATTGTTGATAGATGCTCTTGCCAGTCTTGGGATCGCGAATGTCACGCGTCGCGCCGCGAATCAACTTCCACATCGACGGGACAGACGACGCGCCAAAGTGTGCACCCGAAACTGCTGCATCCATATTCAGGTAAGCGACCGCTTTCTCTCTCAATTCGTCAGCATACTCTTCGGCCCATTCCGTTGAACCGATCAACCCATATTCTTCACCATCCCAACTACAAAGCACCATAGTGCGCCGTGGTTTCCAACCGTTCTTCAATAACTGGCCAAAGCCTCGCGCAGCTTCCAGCATTGCCGTGGTGCCGCTATTTGGATCAACCGCGCCGAAGGTCCAGGCATCGCGGTGATTCCCCATGATCACCCAACGATCCCTTTCCTCATTGCCCTCTATGCGCGCGATCACATTCCAGATCTTGCGAATCTGGTAGTCCATCTCAGTCTTCAGATGGACCCGGAGATCGTCAGTACCGCCAACGTGATATGCGAACGGCAATCCACCCTGAAAGCCTCTGGGTCGCAATGGACCGCGCATCGGTTCCAGCAGCCGGCGCGCGTCTCCGTACGAGATGGGCTGTACTGGGATGCGCGTTAAGTCGGTTGCGTCTTCGATCTTCAACCTCTCGACACCTGGAATCGAGGGCTTTCCAGGGGTTAACGGATCGCCCGGATACTGAAACAAATACTGCACCGAGCCGCGCTGTGCAGAGCTCTCCGGACGCCATGGGCCTTTCGGATAGACGTCTCCTTGCGTGTAGCCGTCGTCTGACGGATCAGAATAGATGATCAACCCGATCGCGCCGTTCTCCTCCGCGACCTTGGCCTTTACGCCACGGAATGAGTTGCCGTAGCGCGCGAGGACGATCTTGCCTTTTACATCAACACCTAACTTCTTTAACGCTTCATAATCAGGAGGCAAGCCATAGTTCACATAAACCAGCGGTGCCGTGACATCGCCACTCGGACTATAGCCATTAAAGAGCGGAATTATTTTGGGACTCGATGATGTCGGATCTTCGGGAACGACTGCTTCCTTTACAGTCAACCTGCCTCCTCGTCTCCCTACTATTTCCACGATGCTGGGTTGCTTGGGATACGGCAGGAGGACGTCATACTCCTTAAGTTCAGCGGGGATGCCGTAACTACGAATCTGATCGCGAACATAGACCGCCGTGGCGTAGTCCTCTTTCGTGCCGGCCACATGAGGCTCGGCAGTGAGAACCTTAAGATGTTCGCGCGCGGAGGTTGCAGTTGGAACGGCGCGAAACTGCTCCTCCCGCGAGCGTTGAGAGGCGGATGCTTGAGGTGCAAAGCCATCGAGCACACCTGCGGGGACAGTTTGCGAGCTAACCGGACGAACAATGAGAGTCGAGATCAACAGACCCCAGACAACTAAGGTCAGGGCCAGAGTACGAAGACATACAGTTTTCACTAAGTCGACTCCTCTTTGCTTAATCGGCACTTCTCGGAAAAGTTTCTATCTGTCCCATCAGAAAGTCCCTGAGCTCGAAAGCTCTAATGGCCGCGGAGAAATAGATACGATCCATTGTTTCATCAACCTGCTAGATTCGATTTCTCAGGCTTTCCCTGTAATATCCTTGCAGAGCGAGTTCCGTCCGAACATTGCTTTCGCACTCAGCGTAGAGTAGAAAAAGCATGAAAGGAACCCTTAGCAATGGATAGCAGATATTACCCCGGCGTTGAAGCTGACGTTCACCAACTCATTACTGAGCTACGCAATCTGTTTGACCAGGACTACGAAGTGCAAACGATGCAAGTATCTTCAACGAGCTTGCTGCAGGCTCGTAAGTCTAGCACGTTGCGCGACCTCACCGGACTGTCAGCCGCGCTAACAATCAAGATTACGCCGGAGGCGGGCGGAACGCGGGTTGAAATCGGGATGCAAAAGTGGTTTGACAAAGCTGCGGTCGCTGCCGTGGCCCTGATACTATCCGCCGGCTTGCTGCTGGCACTACCGGCGTTGGGCGCCTACTGGCAATACCGGATCACTGAAGACGCCTGGAAAGCAATCGAAGATCACATTGCGCGCAAAGCTGGAGGCTACGTTCCTCCCCTGCCCGGCCGTTGCGGGACTTGCGGAGCCGCCAACAGCGCCGGCTCGGGATTCTGTTCCGCCTGCGGTGCGAACCTACACGTAGACCGAACGTGCAGTAGCTGTGGTGCGGAACAGAGAGAACCCTCCGCCAGGTTCTGTAATCGCTGCGGGAAGCCGCTCACCTCTGCCTGATTATCAGGGGCCACAAAATTGAACTGACCGTCCACAGCTCAAGCCCATCTTCCATTTCTCATTTTCCATTTTTGGCGATTATTGGCGATTAAATGAGCCTCAACCACAGTACCGTTTGCTGTAGCCAATGGATGCTAAGTTTAACCAGCTCCAGGACCGCTCAAGCACAGTACCGTTTGCCGTAGCCAATGGATGCTAAGTTCAACCAGCTCCAGGACCGCTCAAGCACAGTACCGTTTGCTGTAGCCAATGGATGCTAAGTTCAACCAGCTCCAGGACCGCTCAACAACAGAGCCATTTGTTACTGATCGTTATGACACTGTGCAATACGAGAGGCAGATTCGACGCTCGCGCAAATTGTTGAGTGGTACCGAGGTGGTTGAACTTAGCATCCATTGGCTACGGCAAACGGTTCTGATGTTGAGTGGTACAGGCCTGGTTGAGCCTTAGCATGCAGGGCTGCTAGTCGTGTCTTAGAGCTTTGACGGGATCGATGCGCGCGGCTCGCGCGGCTGGATACAGCGCGGCCAGGATCGAAATCACGACCGCGAAGAGAATCGCGCCGAGTGACAGGTAAGGCGGGAGGGAAAAGAAATCAACGTAAGACGCACCCTGCGGCTTCAAGATAAAACGATAAGCGAGTCTGTTGGCAATTCCGTCCACTCCCCACGCCACCAATGTCCCGACCACTCCCCCCGTCAGACCAATTACGGCCGCTTCGACGAAGAATATCAATTTGATTTCTCGGTCTTCGGCCCCGATGGCCTTCATGATTCCAATCTCGCGTGTACGCTCAAGGATCGACATGATCATGGTATTGGCGATGCCGAAGGAAGCTACCAGGAGCGAGATGCCACCCAGCAAAGCCAGCACGGAATCGAGAATTAGAAACACCGTACGCAGTTGTTCCAACTCGTCAACTATCGAAAAACTGCCAAAGCCCAAATCGGTGATGCTCTTGCGCACCCCTGTCAGCGCTACTGGGTCCGCAACTCGTACCACCGCGGAATCGTAGCCTTCAGTATCCGAGTCACCCAGCGCCCCACTCCCTCGGGCGAGTTCCAGGGCCACCTGGCCCATCGGACTACGGTGCTCCAACGTCCAGGCGCGCGCGGTTGGCAGTGGCAGGTAAATGTCGGAGGTGGGTAACAAACCACGCAGACCTCCCTGCCCTGGCCCTTCCCGGACCTCGGTCTTCAAAACTCCCGCGATACGGAAAGTTTTTGCTACCAGCCCCTCCGGATTGGACGCGTCCGGAGGTTGATCGTCGAGGGGGATCCCAAAAAAGTTCGCCGGTTGTTCATCCGCCGGATCCTGCTTTTCTTTGTCGGTCGTCTTTTCATTGGGCGCAAGCAATTCAACAGTCTTGCCGACGGCATCCTGATAATTCTCGTATCCGAAGTCCCTGGCAAAGCGCTCACTGATCACGATCTGATCCGTGTCAGGAGAACTAATCATGCTGCCGGCCACAAACTCCTGAAAGCGCGTCGACGAATTCGGTACCGCTACCCCGCTGGCGAACTGCGTGGAAACGCGACCGTTGGATCGCACATAAACACCGAAGCTGATGTGCGGTTCGACGTAGGCCACTCCCGGGATCTTCGCAATTTCCGCAACCGCGGTGTCGTCGAGGATGCGTGTGGGCGCGTTGTCGGGTCGCCCTCGCCCCTGACGTCTCTCGCCGGGTTCGTTACTCCTTCCCGCACCCCGGTCCCTGGCGGTGGCGGCCATGCTACCCAGGCTCTTCCCAAACACCCTAATCTCACTAAAAAGATCCAACGCCTTGAACCGGGCCAGCATGTTGCCCTGCAGACCCAATCCAAAGGACACCATTGTGACGATGACGGCCACTCCGACGACAACTCCCATTGTCGTCAGGATCGCACGCAGTTTGGCCTGACGCAGGTTTCGTAAAGCCAGCTGCAGAATGTCGATGAAACTCATAAATCAAAGGATGAAGGCGGAAGGCGGAAGGATGAAGGGAAAGGATGAAGGCGGAAGGATGAGGGCTGAAGGCTGAAAGCCTTTTGTTGGAGAAAGCACGAATGTAGAGGTCAGTGACAATGTGTTGCTATTCATCCTTCATCCTTCATCCTTCATCCTTCATCCTTCATCCTTCATCCTTCATCCTTACGAAAAGACGTGCCTGACGGCGTCTACGTTCCAATCAACAAGACTTGCGGTGACAACCTCTGCGCCTACTGCCCGCAACTCAGCTTCTGTAACGGTGTTAGTCACCGCCAGGGTCCGCATGCCGGCCGCCTTTCCGGATTGAATTCCCGGCGGGGAATCCTCAACCACTAAACATTCGTGCGACAAGAGTGGCAGCTGCCTGGCTTCACGTCGCCGATCGTTAAGTTTTTCAAGTCCTCGCCGGTAGCACGCCGGATCAGGTTTACATACTTCCACATCATCAGCGCTCACGATGATTGAAAAGAGTGGGCCGAGCCGTGCCCGGTCGAACACGTAACTGATTTCATTCCTATCGGCCATACTTACCAGACCCAATGAGAAATGGCGCGCGCCAGCTTTTAGGAATGTAACAACTCCGGGAAACAGCGGCAGCTCGTCTTCGATCATTTTCCGATGCACCAGCGACTTGGCCTCCAGCACGGCCGACACATTTTGGTCGGTCAACTTTCCTCCCCGCTCAAGGGCCGTGCGCACAAAGGTGCGGTCGTCCATACCCAACGCCGCGAAATACTGGGCCTCCGTCAATTCAATCCCGTGTCCTTGTAACACCTGCTGGTAAGCCGTCATCTGCAGCCGTTCGTCATCGATGATGACACCATTGAAGTCGAAAAATATTGCTTTGATCATGGGTTGATAATTAGTTCTCGGATTTCGATCCGGCTTTGGAGACCGGCCCCTGGACCAGGGCTTCGCCGATTAATGAGTTCTGTTCCTCAAATAGTTTTGGCAAGCGTTCACTCTCGATCACATCCAGGCGTCGTAAGACTTCGGTAAGTGAAAGCTCGTTCTTGAGGTTTACCCGGTAGTCCAGGTCAGCCCGGAGCCGATCTTTTTCTCCCTGACGATTTTGCGACATCATGATTATGGGCGCTTGAACTCCGGCAATCACCGCGAGTACCAGGCCCAAAAGTTGGTACGGGTTGGGGTCGAAACCGGTGATCAGTATGTAAGAGTTGAGAGCAATCCACAGAATGATCATGATGCTTGTAGCGCCGATGAACTTCCAACTGCCACCAAACTCGGCGATGCGATCGGCCGCACGATCTGCAACAGTAGAACGGGCCCGTTCCTCGTCATTAGCATTTCGGGAAACACGTCCGCGCAGAAGTTCGTCAGTCCGCCGCAGCCGCTCAGTGAGCGCAGAGAGCATGGCGAGGGCCACGTCGGGGCTCGAACGAACGAAAGACAGAAAGGCCTTACGGGATAAGACTGCCAGACTGGCATCCTCAAACACGCTGGCATCGGCCGACCTCTGACGGCCATCAATCAAAGCCATCTCTCCGAAGAAATCACCTTGAGCAAGTTCCGCCAGAGTCACTTCATTGCCGTCCTCGTCCCTAATGCTGATGCGCACCCTTCCACTCTCGATCAGGTACATGGCGTCGCCTGAATCCCCTTTATGGAAAAGTTGCTTGCCGCTGGTTACTTGCTTGCTAGTCAGGAGACTGCGCAGTTCCGTTGCCGCATTGTCATCCAACGATGCGAAGAGCGGAACCGAACGCAGGGACTCCAATGTCATCTCAGTTGTATTGTTCATACAAGCACCTCAACAAGAGAACTGTTGCGTGTACGCTCGAGGCATTTTCCATTTTCCATTTCTCATTCTTTATCTTAATAGCCACTCATTCAAGCCGCGTGTCATGAGGTCAGTACCACAATGCGGTAGCGGTGGGTCATGAGGTGCGATTCCACTCGGCGTTAGTGATCGGGAGCGCATGACCCACCGCT
>JAMQPI010000368.1 GCA_023717565.1 Pyrinomonadaceae bacterium
CAAAAACACGGAGAACCCAATGAAACGAATAATTCTAGTTGTGTTGCTGGTGGGCATTGCCGGAGTCGCCGGAATTGTGCGCTCGTACTCCAGATCTGGTCACAGTATCAGTGAACTACCCGAGGCCATCAGTGGCGACTCTCACTCGCAAGGGGAGGCCAGAGAAGAGATTCGAAAGAATTACGACCTGGCTCCAGGGGCGAAGGTGGAAGTGGCTGGAATCAACGGCGCGGTTAAGATTGAGACTGCCGATATCAAAACCGCCGACATCCACATTGAGAGAATAGCCAAGAGCCCTGAGGCCTTGAATCGCCGGAAGATCACGATTGAAAGCAGCCCCACCAGTCTAAAAATTCGTGGTGAAAAAGGCGATGCCGGCTTTTTCGCCAATCTATTCGGTTCAAGTCCCCGCGAGCGTGTCATTTTAAGACTGCCGCGTCAAATCTCTTTGGTTACTGAAGGAGTCAACGGCGCGGTTACTGTTGGAGAGATTGACGGGTCGATCGAAATTCACGGAATCAATGGTCGGGTTGAAGTTGCCCAGGCCACGGGCTCGGCAAAATTCAACGGTATCAATGGGAACATCTCCGTTGCCCTGAATAAACTCGAGAAAGAGGCGGTCAGCATTAACGGTGTGAATGGGAACATCGAGCTGCGTTTGAGTGAAGGGGTCAATGTCGATCTCGAGGCCCACGGCATGAATGGCAATGTGGTGTCCGACCTACCGGGCTTTGTGCTGGAGAAAGCGAAGCATGGCAGCTACTCGGCGCACATAGGATCAGGCGGAAGTTCGATCGAGGCTAACGGGATTAACGGGAATATCAAACTGACCAAAGCCATGACAGCGTCTACCGAGGCCGATACCGCCAAGGGTAAGAGCTAACTAAGAAAGGCGGCACTTGAACTTTTCGGGTCACGAAGGGATCATTTTCCATTTGTCATATGAGAAATGGGAAATGTCACGGCTTGTGTATCTCTGAAAACTTGACGTTCATAATGGGATACTCTTTCCAATCCTTGAAATCGTAATGCCACCACTCGGGTTCATAGACTGTGAACCCTTCCCCTTCCATCGCCGCACGTAAAATTCCCCGGAGCCGTTTTGCTTCCGACGGTGCGCACTCATAGTTGATATGAGCGCGTTCCGTAAACTCGTCATACTCGCTGGGCATCTGCACCGGCGCGCCGGTCTTGAGTTCAAACATTGATAGGTCAACGGCACAGCCACGGTTGTGTCTCGATCCCTTACTCGGATCGGCCACAAATACTTTCCGGTCTTCGGGAGTGGCATCCCAAAACACTTTCGTTACCGACCAGGGGCGATATCCGTCGAACACGATTAGTCCAAAGCCCTGCTGGCGTAATGATTGGTTGACGCGCACCAGCGCCTCCGCAGCCGGACGCTGCAAGAATGCTCGCGCCTGCCGGTAAACCCGACTGCCCAGGAAATTGCTTTTTGTGGCATACCGAATGTCGAGCTTAATTGTCGGATCTACTTTGGTCAGCTCAACTAATTCCGGGTTGCGAAAAGGACCGGGCTCCTGCGGAATCTGTTGCGCAGAAGCCGGCGAGCTTGAGAGCAGAAGCAGAATCGCGAGTGACCATAACGATGTTCGTCGGAGCATTCTTTTCTCCATTCGTTCGCTAGTAATGAGGATTTCGGCGTTTCCACAGTCTCTACGGCGCGATCTCGCGACGGTGGCTGTTAAAACTCAACTGGTTTGCGAGTAGTAAGCGTGGGTGCATTCCATTCACGCAGTTTCCCGTTCCACTCTGGCACCCTTTCCCGGATGAACTTGTTCGCCTCATCCATCCGGAGACGGAACTCCGCTTGAATCTCGCCGAAGTACTGGCGCTGGTAGGGAGTGGGTCCGGCATTCACTCCTTCGATGGCAAAGAAGAGACCGCCGATCTGATCTGCAATCTTCGCAGCGCCACCCAATCCGAGACCTTCGGTGCGCCGCGCCAGACGGTCCTGAAGCGCTTCTACTTCCTTCACATAATCCTCAAGTGCTTTCGTCAGATCTTTGTCGGGCTCTTTGTTGAGCGTCTTCACCGTGGTCTGTGTGTGCTTGAGCTGGTCCTTAATGCTATCCAGGAATCTCAGCACATTGTTGGTCGCGGATTGCATGTCGCGGAGTGCTAACGCCAGATCCAGCTGGGCCTGAAGATCGCTAACCGGCGCACTAATCGTCGGATCAAGGCGCACCTCGACACTCTGTTCAAACGTCTTCGCGCCAACTGTCAGTTTTACCGTGTAGGTGCCGGCCAGGACTTGTGGTCCTCGCGGCGGACCGGTGAAGGCTGTTTCCTCGTCGCTGGGCGGACGCCTGACTTCTGCGCCACCGAACCGCAGGTTCCACGTTATCCGGTTGAGTCCCTTTTCCTTCGCCGGCCTCTCGATTTCCTGCACGAGCTTTCCGGTCCGGTCTAGAATCTGAACTTTGAAAGTGGTCTTGTCATCCGGTTTGTCTTTCAGGTAGTAGCTGATCAGCGCTCCGTAGGGCGGGTTTGGTCCAGTGAAAACTTTGTCGCCGATACCGTAGCGAGTGAACCGCGTGGTGAATCGCAGCGCCGGCCGGATTGGAAAGAGGTGTCCTTCGCCGCTGAGAATTGCGGGCGACATCTGTTGCAGCGGGGCGGCGTCATCAAGGATCCAGATGCTGCGTCCGTGCGTGGCAAGGATCAGATCGTTCTCGCGTGGATGGACCAGAATGTCGTGCACCGAAACGTTCGGCAGGTTTTTGAGATTAAGCGCTATCCACTCCCGGCCGCCAGTGTAGGAAATAAAGAGGCCCAGCTCAGTACCGGCGTAGAGCAAACTCGCATTCTTCGGATCTTCCCGCACCACCTGGACGTAGGCCCTGGCAGGTAAGTTGCCGGAGATATTCTGCCAGGTCTGGCCGGCATCGGTCGTTTTATACACATACGGACGAAAGTCATCGAGCATGTGTCGATCGAAAGCCACATAAGCAGTCTGCCCGCTGGTACGCGAAGGCTCAATGTGGGATACGGGCGAATTGGGAGCGGGTCCGGAAATGTTCCGGACCATGTTGGTCCAGTTCTTGCCGCCGTCGTTGCTCAGTTGGAGATTCCCGTCGTCGGTGCCGGCCCAGAGTTGTCCTTTCTGTATGGGAGACTCCGCCATACTGATGATCGTGGTGTAGTACTCGGCTGTTGAGTTTTCAAAGGCTATCGGACCACCGGCGTCCTTCTGTTTTTCCGGATCGTTGGTGGTTAGATCGGCGCTAATCTGTTCCCAGGTCTTTCCAAAATCCCCAGACTTAAAAACGACGTTGCCACACAAATAAACGGTGTTCTTATCATGGGGCGAAAGAATGATTGGTGAGTTCCAGTTGAAGCGATACTTCTGACCCGCCGCGGGTCCACCGCCGCTGCCTCTTCCCCAGGGATTGACGGCTTGTTGTTCGCGGGTGCGAAAGTCCGTGCGAGCAATGTTTCCGCCCTGTGATTCCGACAGGTACAGCTCCGGGTCGTCTGGATGATTGACCACGTAGAATCCATCGCCAAAGCTGACCATGCGCCAGTCGTCATTAAGAATGCCTGCCGGCTCGCGAGTGCGACTGGGTCCGGTCCATGAGCCGTTGTCCTGCAGTCCACCCATCACGTAATAGAAGGGAAGTCTGTTGTCTGCATGGATCTGGTAAAACTGGCCCAGCGGAATATTGTTGACGTATTCCCACGACTCTCCCCCATCATACGAAACTGCAATCCCCCCATCCTGTCCTTGCCAGAGTCGTTTGGGGTTCTTCGGATCGGCCCAGAAAGCGTGGTAGTCGATGTGAGTTCTGCCGGTTATGGCGCGAAAGGTTCGGCCGCCGTCGATGGAAAGAAAAAGACCAGAGGCCACGGCATACACCCGGTTCTCGTTTTGGGGATCGACTCTTACGGTCGTGTAGTAAAAACCACGCGAGACGATCCGCGCGTCTTCGGATACGCGCCTAAAGGTTTCGCCACGATCATCCGAACGATACAGCGTGCCTTCTTTCGCTTCCGTGATTGCATAGACGACGTTGGGATTGCTGGGTGCAACTCTGACACCAATTCTCCCAATTAGTTTAGGCAGTCCAGTTGTTAGCTTCTTCCAGGTAAGCCCGCCATCAATTGACTTGAACACACCACCTTTCTCGCTGCCGCTGCGGTGGGTCCAGGGCTTGCGCTCGAAGCTCCACATGCCTGCGTAGAGAATGTTTGGATTGGTGGCATCGATATCAAGATCGGAGACTCCGTGTTCTTTATCGATATAAAGTGTCCGCGTCCAGCTCTTGCCGCCATCCGTGGTCATAAAAACGCCGCGCTCTTCGTTCGGTCCAAATGCATGTCCCAGCGCGCCTACGTAAACCACATCCGGATTCTGCGGATGGATAGCGATGGCGGAGATTCGTTCGCTGTCTTTGAGTCCCATATGCTGCCAGTTTTGCCCGCCATCCGTTGATTTGTACACGCCATCGCCGAACGAGACACTGTTGCGCGTATTTGATTCGCCGGTTCCTACCCAGACGACGTCCGTGTTGCTTGGAGCGAGCGCAATGTCGCCGATGGAGATGGTGCCCTGGCGTTCGAATATTGGCTTCCAGGTCACGCCGCCGTTCGTCGTTTTCCAAAGTCCGCCAGATGCAGTCGCCACATACACGGTTCCTGGATCACCTGGCACTCCTTCCACGTCTGCCGTGCGACCGCCCATGTTAGCGGGACCGATGCTTCGCCACTCGAGACGCTCGAATGCCTTCTGGTGTGGTGATTTATTCTGATCTTCTTTCGACTCGACCGTAGGTGCTGGGGACGGTGAGGCTTGAGGAGTCGGAGTTGCCTCTTGGGCCCTCGTGAAATAAGCAGCCTGCCCCAAAATAGCCAGTGATAGACAACTGACGACAAGCGGTTTGCCTGGAAACATAGACTCTCCTGAGATGAAGGTGTGAATGCCGACGGAACTGCTAGCTGAAACAGGTCCGCAGTTTAGCACAGCGTTAGACTAAGGATAGAGAGAGGCGCGACTTCTCATTCACACCGTGGCTTTAGCCCCGGTGTCTGAAACGGCGCAACCGACTAGAGGAACAGTTTTTAACGAATGAGAGGCAATGTCGAAGACCGCTTCTTGCGGGTCTACTCCACGGTCTCCGCAAGGTTGGATTTGTATTTTGTGTTTGTTTGGCGGTCGTTTAATTCAATATAGACCCAACTTGGTGGAACGACATCTGTTTCCAAAGCAAACCACAGTTTGCCAAGATCTGCGGGACTGCCCAGAGCGCAAAACCCGTAGAGCCTCTTCCCGCTCTGGTTGAAAACGTCTACCCAGGTGCGCGAAGAGTTCGTGTTTGCGCCACAGGGCGGAAGTTTTGGCGCCGGGGCGAAGAGGTCGCTGGGATACGCTTGAAAGTTATCCACGAAGTATTTGTATCGCGTATACGACTTGCCACCAGTCTCGTAGAATTCCTGACCCATGAACACAAGCATCGGGTTCGGAGGGACAGCCGGCGCGCTCGCAACGCTGTCGCTTGTCAGTGCTGTCAAACCAAGGCAAATGACAAGCAGAGTGAGCTTTCTTGTGGCAGCTGAGGTCATATGTTGTTTCCCTTCTTTTTGGAAAATGAGGAGAGATGAAGATTCCCCTCAGCACTTAGGTCTCACTGATCCAACACGAGGTTCGAGCGGCTGAAGACTATCGCTTCACGTGGAGAAATTCAACGTTAAGGTGGCAAGTCCGCGTTAGATCCAACAGTGACTACGCGAGTGTCGTTTGATCTAATTCAACCCTCCAACAACTCAACCAACCTGACTTTTCGTAGTTTTCGGGCTAAAGAAATTGGCGAATCACCATTCTTCGACTTTTGCGTGGGCTTGGCGCCCGAGCGCAAGAGCTCTTGGATCTGGGCCCGGTTGTAGTTTTTCGTAACCGCGTAATGCAGGGCCGAATATCCTGTCTGGTCCTGAAAGTTGATGTTAGCACCATGGTCTATTAGCCACTTCAGGTGTTGCAAGCGCTTGGACTTTACGAGCTGCAGCAGCGGGGTTTCATTGTGGATCACCGGATCGATATTGGCTCCAAATGAAACGAGGAGTTCGGCCATCCTGAGATCCTGGTCCCATATCGCAGAGCGCACAGAGTTGTGATCAGGGCTGGCGCCTTTTTCGAGCAGGAAACGAGCGAGGTCGAGATTCTTCCCCCAGGCGATTGCGTACCATAACGAGGTTGCTTGGAACTCTTCACCATCATCGATGATTATCCGCACCGCGTTGATATCCGAACCCGCAGCGATGAGTGCGCGCGCAGTCTCAATTGATTTCTTTACCGAGAGGTTCGCTTCGCGAGGATTTATTCCCGCACAGTGATGAAGCGGGGTCTTGCCGATCTGATCCACATAGTTGGCGAGTGCGGGTTCCTTGGCCAAAGCGCTGGCTACGGCGTCGGCTTCCCATTCCCGCACACTCTTGATGAAGGCTTTCTTGTTCACGTTTGCTCCAGTGGTCTACGAACTTATCGTATTGGACGTGAGATCGCTACCACCCAGACTAGGCGCTCGTCATCCTCCGCTCGCGCCCAACGCCGACAAATACTTGCTGCTCAAAATTCCACGATGGTGAAGTTCGTGGCCCGCAATGATGTGTGCCAGGGCGCGGACAGTTGCCTCGCTGCCGTTGGCCTGACCTGTACGCATCCAGGCGTTTGCCTCGAGATGCTTGAAAAGGTAGTTGGTGGATTGCCTGACACTCTTGAACTCGGACGCCAGGTCCGCCAGCGTATAACTATCGAAAGAAGCGTTACTGACATAGTCGTCCTGCTCGTAACCGGGCAGAGGCGTTTTGTCGTTACGTGCGAACCGCAAGGCACGGTAAGCAAAAATCCGCTCGGTGTCGATTAGATGTCCCACCATCTCCTTAATACTCCATTTGTCAGACGCGTAACGAAAGCCGCCCCGTGATTCCGGGACGCTATTCAATAGACCGGTGGTTTCTTCAATCTGTGTACGCAGGATAGTGAGTATGTCGCCGTCCGGAACCAGCGAGACATACCTGCCGTAGTAAGCCAGATACTCAGTTGGTTCTGGCTTGCCGATATTTTCGTTCATCATCTCTTTTCTCCGTTTCTAAGTTTTTGTCCCTATCTCCCTGTCTCGCCCGATCCCTTAAGAGGAGTACCGACGAACGATCAACGAAATCGGTAGCCCTACGCACAGCATGAGCACTGTCACTCCGATTACCAGCGAAGAAAGGGGGAATGAGATTTTGTGCGGAAACGCTGAGAGCGGCAATACGACGAGGTTCATGAGGCAGTACACCGCGATGCCGTAGAGCAACCCGCTAACGATCGCCTGCCGCAACAGAAACTCTAGTTTGCTGCTCGCTAAGTAAAAAACTGCGGCCCACCCAGTTGCGATTATGAAGTGCAACAAAAGTCCGAGAGCTGAAGTCTTAAGACCGCCGTTGTAGGAGTCAAGGCCAAGCAGACCGCTGGCTATCGATTGCAGCATCCGCAGTGGCTTGCCGCCCCGCAAAAGGGTCGTGATGGCCGCAGCTGTTATGTCCAACACGCCGGCGACTAATCCGGCCAGTAGGATTATTTGGTAAGATTTCCATCCTTTTGATGACATTGGTCTGTATGGAGAGCCTGGCGGTTATAGCTCCTGCGCTTTGTTCATTGTTCTGATCTTGGAAGAAAAGTCATTTGCGATTGGTTACTTCACTCACGTGACGCGGTCTCTGGGTATCCGATCCAGTCCGCGGGTAGTTTGCTCAGTGATGCTCGATCCGGACTCAATAGTAGGCCATGCCTTTGATGGACCGAGTTCGCTGGTATCCTGTCCTTCTAACTGAACCGTGCCAGTTGCTTCTTTCGATCTCCGATTCAACCGGCGAACCTGCCAAAGTCCTAAACCAAAATAGGCCATGAATGCCGCCGAGCCCAGAACCATGTAAGCGACGATTAGCGATTCGCTGAGCTGGACTTTCTTCAGCAGAGCGATTCCGCCGAGAATCAGTCCCAGGCCGAATACGGTAATCCAGAACAGTCCCTCCATCTCGCTGTCCATCCGCTTCTCAATTAACTTCATTCGGTCGTCATCATTGGTGTTGACCAGGTGGGTTCCGCAGCGATTGCAGTACTTCATCTGTGTCGCCAAAGCCGTTCCGCAAGATTGGCAATACATTTTGGCTGCCTCCTTTTCGGATGGTACGACTTTGCTGGTCGAATAGTTTTGTCAGAACCGGGTAGCGACCGGGTCGGTGCTCAAGTTGAGATTTGCTTCTGTCTCGACTCAAGGTGCGATTTTTGCTCAAGTTGAGACCGGGTCGCTACCGCTCGCCGTTCTGATTTGTCCGTGAGAGCCACAGCAGCGCCGCCCCGAAAAACCCGCATCCCAGTGCGTCCAAGATCGTCCAAAACCAGGGCATACCGGAGTGGTAGTCAATAAGAAAAAACACCGGCCCGGCCAAGAGGAACGAAATCCCATTGAACCGAATCAGCGGCCGGAACCGGATTACATCCGAAGCCAGGATCCAGAGTGACACGCCGTGCATCCCATATGTGTAAGAGGCCTGGCGAATCATGAACATGATGATCGGACCGTCCGGCATTTTGCCGAGGCCGAGCCAGGCGTGCGACCCTTCCATCCACGATCGAGGCATGACTACTGATACGAAGGCAAGGATCTCTACTGCTCCCGCGAGTCGCAGCAGCCACGTCTGACATCGGTCGGCACTCATTGTTCATCCTAAGAAATCGTGCGAACTTTGGAGTGCGGGGGCAAGGCTTTGCGCGACACCGCTTTGGATTGGTCGGGCAAATCGAATCCTGAATCGAAAAAGCCAAAG
>JAMQPI010000373.1 GCA_023717565.1 Pyrinomonadaceae bacterium
ATCCAGGGCGATGTCTTCAACCAGGGTTTCCCGTCACATTCCACCAACATTCGGTGGATTGCCAGAGGCTGGACGAACGGGCTTTTTCACCTGACGGTAACGATAGCCAACCTTTTTGACGTAATTGCGCGTCTCGCGGTAAGGGGGCACTCTACCCCCGAACTTGGCCACGGCGCCTTCTCCGGCGTTATAACTCGCCAGCACCAGGTCAACACGGCCGTTAAATCGCTGCAGCAATTGCTTCAAGAACCGCGTGCCCCCGGCAATGTTTTGGGCGGGATCAAAAGGCCGTCGAACCCCAAACATCCGCCCAGTACCAGGCATCAATTGCATCAATCCCTGGGCCCCTTTCGGCGATTGCGCGTAAACATTGAAATGCGACTCCTGCTCCATAACACAGAAAATCAGGTAAGGATCAACGCCAAACTTCGCTCCGTTGTTTCTGATCAAAGCATCAAGCTTCGGACGCCCCGTGCTCCAGCCGCGTTCTTTCTTCGATGCCACAGTTTCCACAGGCTCGCGTTCAATGTGGTCGATGCGGATGCGCTCGATAAAAATGGCTAGTGGGCCGCGTTTGTACCAGACTCCCGCGACTGACTCAATTGCCGAGTCGGCCTCGACTTTCGCCCCGCCTACAAGGTGAATCCAAACCGGTTGCTCCAACCTGATAGTTTGACTGGGTCCCACGTTTGTAATCTTCGCAACCTGGTCCGGCTTCGGTCTCTCAACCGTGCCCCGTTCGATGGCCTTTACGCGGTCGCGCGGTAGCAGATGGGTCATCTTGCCCAGCCTGTACCAAACTCCCTGTTGATTCTCCCAGGCGTCATCTACCGGAAGATAAGTGCCGTCGCTGAGCTTGAGGCGAACCTGGCCCTCAAAAAGTTCAGGTAACTGATCTTCAGCTGACTCGGATTGGGCGACAACCTTAGGGTGACGTTTTGAACGCCTCTGGGCCTGGGTGGTGAAAAGGCTGCCGCAGAGCAGCAGGGCGGTGCAAAGCGATAAGAGTCGCAAGACGGTTAGCGTGTGGTTCATCGGGCTCCAGACTATGCAAGTGGCGACTCACTTTAGGATTACAACTCGAGCGGATCGGCTAAGGTCCTTTCAATCATCGTTTCCTGAGTCTGCTGCGGCGCAAACGTGTGCGACGCGCCGAAATAATTCCGCCAGGCGACATCGATCACCTGCGGGCTCAACTCAAGCGCCTGGCCTTCGAAGAGGCAAATATCAGTTACGCGGTCAAGCAGGTCACGCGGCTCGCAACCTTTCATCTGTCTGCGCTCAATGCGGTACTTGTTGAGCACATGGTCCAGAATCGGTTGTTCGCAACGGATGCCCCGGGTGAAGGCAGCGCGACGAAAGATTTCGGAATACGCTCCCGCAGTGGGTGGCTCGACCCGAGCGCGGTATCCCATGCGTCGCAGGAAGGCCTGGTCGGAGAGATCCTTTTCCTCAAGGTTCGTTGAGAAGACCACCAGTTGCTCGAAGGGAACTTCTATTTTCTTACCGGTGTGGAGGGCCAGATAGTCAACTCGACGTTCGAGTGGCACGATCCAGCGATTGAGCAGGTCCTGCGGCGCAACTCGTTGGCGACCAAAGTCGTCAATCACCAGGGTGCCGCCATTCGACTTCATCTGGAAGGGAGCCTCATAGAACTTTGCCGACTCACTCCAGGTGAGGTCAGCATTCTCAAGCGTCAACTCACCGCCAACTATGACCAGAGGTCGGCTGATTAGCGCCCAACGCCGATCGTATTCCCCGACTGGCTCTTGATCAGGGGCTTTGCGGTGACAGTGCGAGTCGAAGACCCGAATGATTTGTCCATCGATCTCAACCGCGTATGGGATCCAGATGGCTCCCGGCAGGGCGCTGTTGATGCGCTCGGCGACGGCGGTTTTCCCGGTGCCGGGCAGGCCCGTAAGAAACAACGACCTTCTCGAGTTGATGACACAACCAAGTGTCTGAAGCAGCGAGTCTGGCAGCACTAGATCGTGAAAGGCGGCGACGGCAGTGGCCATCGAGGCCGGTTCGGAGGGAATGGACTGCAGACGCATCATGTGCGTGTAGTCCGCCAGCGAAACCGGAGCAGCCCCGGCGTAACCACAAACAGAAAGCAGCCGGGTCAGGCGATCCCAACCGTGGTCGAGCATTGCATAGCGCGTGGATCCAACCGTGGTCTGCAGACGCACCTCGATCAATTTCTCTCGATAGAGTTTCTGCAGTATTTCTTCGGTGAGCGTCCGTGGGAGATGAAGTCGCTCCGCAATCGCGGTCGTGGTCGGCTCAGGCACCATGGCAACGTGTTTCAGTGCCAGGTCGCAAAGGAAACCCTCGCCCACGTTGGTGTCCGACAGTTCTTCCGGAGCTGGTGGACCAAGTGTTTCCACTTCGGACCGCGATAGTATTGTTGTTTGCGATATCATCGTCATCTCTTTTCGTGCGGCAAGATTCACTTGCCGCTCAGCGCAACGTTCGATTCAGCCGAAATGGCAGCCAGCGCGGCTCGGGCATTCTCTGATTCCTGAGTCATACCGATCCGCTGGTAGAGATCCGCTAGTCGTCGTAACGCTATCGAAGAATGAGGATCGATGCGACGTGCGCCTTCGTAGTATTTGATTGCCTCTTCTTCACGCCCGAATCTCTCCAGCATCCTGGCGATATTCAGATTGCCGGTTAGTTCCCCGCCGGCGCGTGCGAAGGTCTTGTAGGCTTCGTCAAACTTGCCTATCCGGCAGAGCGCCAGGCCCAAGTTGTTAAGAATTCGTTCATCGCGAGGCGCCAGTTTTGCAGCTCTCTTCAGCCGATCAATAGCGGCGCGGTAGTTTCCATTCTGATATAAGGAGAAACCGAGGTTGTTTAAGGTTTGGGCGTCTTCGGGCTCGACTTTCACGGCCCGTTCGTAAGACTGCTTCGCCCGATCCTGCAGACCCTTCTGCGCGTAGGCGACGCCCAGCAGATTGTGTGCTTCGCCGAGGCGAGGATCGAGGGAGGCGGCCGTAGACAACTCGGTAATGGCCTCATTGAGCCGGCCTTCCTGCAGAAACTCACGACCAGATTCCAGATGCTGCTTGGCGGACCCGGACGTAGAGGGTCTCCGCGCATCAGGGTAGCGGTCGTCGTCAACCTTCGCGACGCCGACGCTTTCGAACTTGGCAGCGTCGCTCTCTGACATTCGCTGAAACTTACTCTCCTTGCCTTTAAACAGCCTTCCCAACGCCTTGAAGGGAGCGGCGAAGATGCGGGCTACCTTATTGCCGCCCTTCTTCTTGACCACTTCACCATTCTCGTCCACCTCGCCGGTGGGTGAACCTGAGTCCTCGATCATATTGGCATCGGGATCTCCATCTCGTTCGAGGGTGGCAGCGCTCCACATCGCCGTAACAGCGACGGTCAGTAGAAATGCGATCAGGATGGCGACTAGTCTTCGTTTCTGCATAGCCAAACTCCTTTACATCTTGCCGAGTGTATCCATTAGTTGGAGGGCTGCGGGGCCTAGTATGGCGATGAATAGTGTCGGGAACAGAAAACACGCCAGGGGGAATAACAATTTCACTGCGGCCTTCTGAGCTGCTTGCTCGGCGCGCTGCCGGCGCTTGGTGCGCAACGAATCCGAATACGCTCGGATGGCCTTACCAATAGACGAACCAAACTTGTCGGTCTGAATTAGCATCGCTACCAGACTGCGGAGATCGTCGACTCCGGTGCGCTCGGCGAGATTTCTCAGAGCCTCTTCGCGATCGCGACCCACGCGAATCTCGAGATTAGCTAACTCGAACTCATCGCAGATATCCGGGTGCACTTCCTTCAACTCGCTGGCAACCTTCATCATCGCGGCGTTCAAGCCCAGACCGGCTTCAATCGAAATGACCATCAAATCCAAAGCATCGGCCAGGCCCCAGCGCACGAGTTGCTGACGCGACTTGATCATCTTGCGCAGCACATAGCGCGGCAGAAAGAAGCCCACCACGAAAGCGATCATGATATAGAAAGTTGCATTGGCCAACGGCCGCGAACTAAGCGCGCAAGCCAGCGCGACGATCGCGGGGAACGCGGCCATACTCAGGAGGTGGAACGCGCGAAACAGTATCGGCGCGGACGATGATCGAATCCCGGCTTGCATGAGCTGCTTCTGCAGCTTCTTGGCTTCGGCTGCCGAGGGAGGAAGAAGACGACTGAGAGGCGCCGCCAACCGTTCAGCCATTTCCGACGAGCGGTCTTCGACAATCGAAATAGAACCGGTGGCCATGCTAGGCGATTTCTCGCCCAGCCTCCGCAAGCGTTCCGTGGCAGCACTCTGCGGCTTATTAAGAAGCCAGTAAGCACCCATCATCCCCAGCGAGATGAATACAAATGTTGAGATGGCGATGATTAGTAACATGATGTCAAATCTTTATGTTCAATATCCGGCGCACGATCAGCATGCCGGTGACTTGGAGGAACATCGCTGTGGCAATCAGGTAGTGTCCCCGTCGATCCTTCCAGAGGATGCTCATGTATTCTGGATTCTGGAAAGTGATGACAATCGTCACAAAGATAGGAAGACCGCATAAGAGCCAGGCAGACATGCGCGAACTGGTTGTAAGTGTTTTCAAGTCCCCCATAATCCGGAAACGTTCGCGGATTGTGTGGGCCACTTTCTCGAGGATCTCAGCCAGGTTGCCGCCCGTTTCGCGTTGGATTAGAACGGCGGTGACACACATTCGAAGATCGAGCAGCGGCATTCGCTGCGTCAGGTTCTCCAGAGCCAGCTTGAGTGAGAGACCCAGATTCTGCTCTTCATAAGTCTTGCGAAACTCACCCGCGATCGGCTCCGGCATTTCGGCCGACACCATCTGCATCGCTTCTGAGAACGCGTGGCCCGCTGACAGGGCCCGGCTCATTAAGTCAAGCGCATCGGGGAGATGTTCAAGAAAAGCGTCGAAGCGTTTCTTGCGTTTCCAATACACGTGAATGAAAGGCAGCAGGGCCGCTATGAATCCGGCTCCAATGATGGCGATTATGAAGGTGGTGAGAACAGCCGTCGCCAGCGCGCCGAGCACGCCGCCCATCACTGAAAACATCACCAGGCGCGATGGCGTGATGTGCAGATCCGCCTGGTCCAGCATTCTCTTTAACTGAAGCGCCGCCTGCAGTTCGACTAAAGCACGATTGAGGGCAGGAATCTCGCTCATCAGTTCATTACGAGCGAGTACCACCTCAACGTCATCGGTATGCGCCGAATGCGTCAACGCGTCGGTTAACCGCTTTTGCAATCGGGCGCGCTTCTTATCTGAGCCGTGAGTAGCGAGTAGATATGCGCCAAACACAAGAAACAGCCCGAAAATGAATACTAGAAAGGAGATCACCATTTGAGTTTTTACTCTTCGAAGAAGACTCTGGGTAACTGAAGACCGGACGCTTTGAGTCGTTCGGCAAAACGTGGGCGAATGCCGGTGGGACGGAATCGTCCAATCACCTTGCCTTGTGTGTCGACCCCGGTTCGTTCGTACATGAAGATCTCTTGCATCGTAATCGTCTCGCCTTCCATTCCGGTGATTTCCGAAATCGAAGTAAGGCGGCGACCACCGTCGGAGTGTCGCGCGACCTGGACTACGAGATTGATCGCGGAAGCAATCTGCTGACGCATGGCGCGATCGGAGAGTCGCATTCCGGTCATCTGGATCATCGTCTCCAGTCGTGCCAGCGCGTCTCGCGGAGTGTTGGCGTGGACGGTCGTCAAACTACCGTCGTGGCCCGTATTCATGGCCTGTAACATGTCAATCGCTTCGCCACCGCGCACCTCACCAATGACTATGCGGTCAGGACGCATACGCAGGGCGTTACGAACGAGATCCCGCTGGGTAACTTCACCCTTGCCTTCAATATTTGGGGGCCGGGTTTCCAGGCGCACCACGTGTGGCTGCTGCAACTGGAGCTCGGCGGAATCTTCAATCGTCACGATGCGCTCGTCTTCGGGAATGTATGCGGAAAGAGCGTTGAGCAGAGTAGTTTTGCCGGCGCCCGTACCACCTGATATCAGTACATTGAGCCGAGCATGTATGCACATCTGCAGCATGTCAGCTATGTCCTTAGTAAGCGCGTTGTTTTCGACCAGCGAGCTCATCCGCAGGGGCACTGTGCCAAACCGGCGGATCGAAAGCACTGGCCCATCAATCGATAGGGGAGGAATAATAGCGTTGACGCGTGACCCATCGGCTAAACGGGCATCGACCATGGGAGACGATTCATCAATCCGGCGACCGACGGACGAAACAATGCGTTCAATCACCCGCATCAGATGTTCGTTGTCTTTGAAAGCAACGTTAGTAGCTTCCAACTTGCCGCGCCGTTCCACAAAGATCGTGCGGAACGAATTGACCAGAATGTCAGAGATGGTGGGGTCTTTCAGAAGTGGCTCGAGCGGACCAAGACCAAATAGCTCATGCTGAACATCATTAATCAGCCGGTCACGGTCCGAGGCAGAGAGTGGTACTCCCTCCTGGGCCAACACTGTTTCGGCAAGCCTGGAAACCTCAGCATGCACCTGGTCCTGGCTTAGAGCTGCCAGCTTGGTGAGGTCCATGCGATTGATAAGGGTCCGGTGGAGCTTCGACTTCATCTCCTGAAAACTATTCTGACCGCCCTCGGGCCCATTACCGTTGCCCGCGCCAGCGCCGCCCGTCGTATCCCTGATTAGTCGTTCGCGGAGTGCCATATTAGTCTCGTTTTCCTACGTGTTCTCGTTATACCTTTTCCATCGAAGCTTGAAACTCGAGTTCGCGCTTGAAGAATGTGTTCCACAAAGTCTTTTTCGTTTTAGGCTCTTCCATGATCGGCATCGGACCACCGCCGGTAAGCGTCCGGGCGATCCGCCTAATCTCGAGAGCAATCTTGGAATTTGGATCCGAATGGACCAGCGGCCGGCCCAGATTGATTGAGGTTACTGCCGTCTGGTAATCACTCGGCACGAACCCGATGACGGGCTCACCCAAAAACTTTTCAACCTGCCGCAGGTCGAGGTCAATCATCTTGCTCCAACGGTTAACCACGATCCGCACTTTCTTACGCGGGTAACCCAATCGATCGAAAATCTCCAACGCGCGTTGGGTGCTGCGGATAGCCGGGATGTCCAGCGTAAGCACCAGGATGACCTCGTCGGACTGATCGAGCGCCGCCAGCGTGATGGAATCAAACGTGTGCTGCGGATCCAAAACGACATAGTCGTAAGATTCGCGCAGTTTTTGCAGCACATCAAAGACATGCTCGGGCTCGATTTCATCGGCCGAGTCGGCTTCCCGCGGCGCAGCCACCAGGGAAAGTGTGGATGAGTAAGGTGTGATGAAACTCTTGATCAAAGCATCGTCGAGTCGATCGCGCTTTTCCGCCATGTCGGCAAAGGAGTACTTGGGATCGACGCCGAGGAAAAGCGGCAAGTCGCCGGCCTGCAGATTGAGATCGACCAAGGCCGTGCGAGCGCCCAGGCAACCGGCGATGTTGGTGGCCAGGAAGGAAGTCCCGCATCCACCTTTGCTGGAAAACACCGCAATCATGCGACCCTTCTTCTTTGGTGTTTCCACTTGAGCGTTGCAGAACTCACCTATGCGATCGAGGACGGTTTTCAGCTCCTCGGCCCTGATAGGCAGCGGCAGGAATTCTCGAGCGCCGGCCCGGAGGCTCTGCAACAACACATCAGATGAGGCGTTACGCGCTGCGGAAATGATCGCGGTTTTGGGCGCCTCGGAACTCAGATTCTTGATTAGCTTGATTGCCGGTTCGGGATTGGCACCGATCGTGATGATCGCTGCCGAGGGTTTTAGTCGAACGATTTCTCCGTAGAGCTGTTCGGCATCATCTCCCCCGGCAAGCAGTTGTACTCGGGTGTCGCTGGTGAGCGCGGTTCGCACCTCTTTGAAGGTGTTGAGATCTGTACCTAAGACTATGATCGAGAGTGGTTGAGTCATTCGTAGCCTCTAAACGTTGCCTGAGCATGGGGGCAGGTCGTGAGGGCTGACCAAATTGTCAGCCCTAGTTCGGAATGATGTTCGTGCAAGCAGCAAGAGATGCGCCTGCCGAAGGGTTGTCGCACGGAACAAAGCCCAGAGCCTCACCTGGCATTGAAGTCCGGTAGTCGGGCATGTTGATAGTTCCTCCGACCAACGGCACGGCGAACCTGAACTGGTAGCCCGTGATGCTTACCGTAGCCCTATCACCCAACTGAATACCGTTGTTGGGATCCGGGTCGTTGTAGTCCACGTTCACAGCTGCGGTCGTCAATCCACTCGCGACGGGGGTAGCTGTCGCGGGGTTCGCATTAGGATCTCCATAGACCACCATTTTCTGAACAGCCAGTTTCCCGGCGGCGTCTTTCCGGCGAACGGTCGCATACCGAGTGCCTTGTCGTACGGCATCCTTGAGAGCATTGTGCGTCCAAAGGAGCCGGCCACACTCGAGAACACCAAAGAGAGTGGTAAGAAACACAGTTGCCGCGATGGCAAACTCTAACAGCGAGGCGCCGCGCTCTGTCTTATTAGTCTTGTAGTGCATAGTCGATTCCTCCCCTTCTTGCCCTGGCCCACTAACCAGCAGTAGGCCCGTTGTAGAGTTGATGCATAGTTGCATTCGCGTTCAGATTAATTCTGAGAGTAAGCGACGGTATACCCGTAAGTCGTCCCAGATCGAACAGCGGCTGATACTGATAGTCGTGAATGCTGACTGTGACGGACTGGATGTTGTTTACCGACGGCCCATTTGGCGTCACCGAAACGTTGGCCTCAGTCAGGCCGGGGAGAATTGCCGCGGGCGCTGTACCACCGCACCATGCCTGGCCATACACCACTATTCTTTGTGGCTGGGCACAAGTGCCCGTCATCCAGGAGGCATTGCGCTCCCACTTGGAAGCTTCACGAGCTCCGGCGCGTACCGCGTTTGTCAGGGTGCTGTAGGTATAGAACAAGCGCCCAAACTCTGCGATACCGCCCAGCAGCACAAGCATTAAGGGAAGGGCGATCGCCAGCTCTACCAGCTGCGTGCCCTGTTCTTGACGAATGAAGCGACGAACTATCTTAGAAATGATTGTCATGATTCACCTCTACTTGTAAAGGACCGCAATTGCTAATTCGCTCATCTGGGATGAGCCGGGTTCGAAGGTGCCCACGGGTACGGAGAGAGGCGCTCCGATATACTCGATGTCGAGATTGCAATTCGCCGTGTCTAGCACTGAAGCCATCTTCTTCTTAATGAAAAAGGCGGCGAGACGATTTGAAGTCACGGTGCGGGCGGTCGTGTTATAAGTGGAATTCAGAGCAATGGGCACAGTCATGATGCGACGGTTCTTGACACCATTAACATTCTGCACCGTTCCGGCACCCTGCATAGCGCTGTACTGCGCGTAGGTTATGTTCTCCTGGGTGATCGTGTCGGGAGGCTCGTCAGTCGCGTTCACGCCGGGGTGAACGTTCGTCGGGCTGTAGTCACCAAAACGAGTGTTGGTGCCGATCTTTGCGTAGCGACACATTTCAGCGGCCGTCTTTAGCGCGACCTTGTAGGAGCTTCCGATGTATCCATAAGCGTGGATCTGGCCGGTCGTGATGAGCTCGGCGTCGGGTCCTTCCAACACGCGATAACTCATCGGGGCGCTGTCGTTATGTGCTTTCGCATTCAGCGTGTAAGGCTGGTTTTTTAACAGGGGTAAGGCGGTTGATTCCACAAAGGTATAAGCGGTGTAGAACTTATTCATGGTTAGCCCGACCGACAAGCCGGCCGTCGCGCTAGCCCCGATGTTTTGGCTATTGCCCAATACCAAAGCTGAAAATGTGGTATTCACTGACTGCGGGGAGAGCGTTACTTTTACAAAGCGGATTTGACTCGCAACGCCTTCGGCAGCGACGCTGCTCATATAAGTGTCATTGAGGTTCTTGGCAAAGGTGACATTGTCTGCGGTGATAGTCAGGGGTTTTGAAAAATCATAGTTATTCGCCACGGTCGTTGCCTGGCGAACAGCCGACTGGATCCCTCCGGAGGTGGAGTTTATTTGCGATGCAGCAGCCAGCGCCGCCGCATCAGCCGCGTTTTGCAATTCTGCTTTGGCGGTGTAGAAGTGGCTGACGTCAACCGCCAAGCCCGCTGCCAGTAGCAGAGAAACCATGCTTAGGGCCGCGGTGGCCAAAATCGACCCTCGCTCGCCCCGTCTTTTGTTTGCTTTCCTAGTTTGCTGTTGGTTCATACAACCTCCTACGCTGCATTTCATCGGCCAATCTGTTTTCTGAACCCTGAACGTTTCTCACCCGTGCCCCATTACCTGGGGCTTACTAATTCGCGGGTGAAGTTCACAGGGATCCCTTTTGCCACGGGAAGTGGCTGGTTAATACGGCGATTGCTCGAGACGGATACTGACTCAGTCGACCCGATGCCGGTCTCGGTGCTCTTTGCCTTTGGTTCGGCTGGCTTCTCAGACTCCGCAGGCTCCGCAGTCTTTGGCGCCTCGGCCGGAGCACTCTCAGTTTGCTCCCCGGTGATTGAGAAACCTGTCTTACCCTGAATCTCAGTACCCTTGGGCTCGACGCCCAGCGGTGATCCATTCTTGAGGCCATCGATGCCACGCATCTGGGGCAGCTCATCGCGGTTGATTGGTTTGACCAGCTGAGCGGTAACGATAAACATCAATTCCGTTTCATTCTTTTGGAAAGACTTGGATTTGAAGAGCGCTCCGAGGACTGGTATGTCACCAAGGACCGGTACCTTTGAGAGCGATCGGGTTTCGTTATTGTCTAGCAAGCCAGCCAGTGCAAACGACTGTCCATCCCGCAGTTCGACACTTGTCTTCGCGCGACGGGTTCGTAGAGCTGGAATGAGAAAGCCTTCAAATCTCACGCCGTTCGAGAAATCGATCGTCGAAACTTCCGGCTCCAGGTCCAGCCTGATGTGGTCTTCATCTATGATGGTAGGTTTGAAGGTCAGACGAATACCATATTCTTTGAACACGACGCTGACTGCGGGTCTATCACCACCGCCCTGGACGATAGGAATCGGAAACTCGCCACCAGCCAGGAAACTGGCTTGTTGGCCATCCATGGCAATGAGATTGGGCTCAGCTAGCGAGCGCAACGCGCCCTGTGTTTGCAGGGCCCGAATGTATGCCGCCATGCCAATGCCGCTGTTAAATAAGAACAGGTTCACCGCCGAACCTATGAAGCTCGTGTTTAGTGCTGGCAGAGCTGAAGGGGCCATGGAAGCTGGTCCACCGCCACTCACGTAACCGACGGTTGAATTACCTGTGGATGTAAAGGACGAACCCAACTCTTTCGCCTTGTTACGACTGACTTCGGCTACCCGAACTTGCAGCTGAACCTGTGCCATGTTCTTCACAGGCGAGGTCAGCATGTTGACCGTCTTGAAGCCGGCAGCTTCCACAACGCTCTGTGCCTGCACCGCTGTCTTCGGATCGGAGACGCTGCCAGACATTACGACCGAGCCGTTGGCCTGGCTCAGACGAATGTCATCACTGGGAAACAGGGCGCGCATTTGCGAATCGATCAACGAAAGATTGGCACGCACGAAGACATCGAATACCAGGTACTCGCTGCCCGACTGCTCCCAGGCGATGAAGTTGACCTGACCGAACCCTTTGCCGTTAACCAGCACCTGGTCGGGCGTTACCAATACCGCCTCGGCAATTTCCGGATTGGAGACTGAGAAACGTCCCACTGGTCTGTCAAAATTGATCACGCGCGACTGGCCGACGAGAACATTGACGGGGATGGGTTCCTTGTTGACCTTGAAGGAGGCCTCGTAAGACATTCCCTGTCCAAAGGCCATACTGTGGGCGAGTAGGATTATTGAAGACGCGAGCGCCAAGCTTAATCGGCGTGCGATGGATGGACGGCTGTGCATGATCTGTTGCTCCTTCTAAGTTTCCGGTCCGGTTGGCCGGCTCATACAAAATTCAAATCGGTCGTGGCGGCTGGGTGGTCCATCCGAATCCACTTATGGGAAATCGACGCTGCGTTTCTTGGCGCCTTCGATCATCTCAACGGACGCTCGTGGCTTTTCCGGGCTCTGTGAAACCGCTGGTGCCGGGTTGACGACTGTGTGGGCTCGCACGCGGCGCGGCTTTGGTTCCAGCTTGGGCTGCTCGCTCTTGAGTGAACCAGGTTCAGGCTGTGGCTTGGCCCGGTCGCCGTCCAGCAAAGCGCGCTTGTTAATTCCTTTGGTCTCCTCATCACCCTGATCGGTTGAGTTACGCATCACCAGCTGCAACTTTCCTTCGCTGGAGGCGAGGGCGAGTTTCTCAGCTTGTTCGGGTGTAACCAGAAGTGTGACGGCCTTGACGCTATTCGCTTCGCGCTGATCCTCGGGCTGGTCGATATTCTGACCGTTGGCGAGCACCTTGATGTTCTGCAACACAATCTTGGAGATGGGATCCTGCTGAGCAGTGTCAGATGGCTGAATCACCACCACGATGTCGACCAAGGTGCCCGGCATGATGAAGCCGGAGATACCGACGACGTCGTCAACCTTAACGGTCATTGCGCGGTAACCTTCCGGAATAACTGCTGAGAGTCCACCGGCCGTGCCTATGGGGGCGAGTCGTGACTCGATCACGGGCTCACGCGCCGCAATGTTCATAATTGCTACGCGACCCGCCAGCTTCTGCGGATCGTCAAATGCGCCATCGGGAGTCGATTCCCCCGGAAATTGGACCACCGTGAGTTGCTCAGGAATGATCTTGGTTCCGACGGGGATCGCTACCTTCGCGACAGCCACGCGGTTGAGGTTCTTTGTATATGCCTGAGCACTCGACAGGTAGCGGCTGACCGAAACTGCCGCTAGCAACCCGAATAGAAGTGCACCTGCCAAGACGATGAAGAAGCGTTTGTTGCGCATGGTTGACTCTCCGTGTGACTAATTTAGATCCGCTTAAGGCGCCTGTTTTCAGGCGCGAAAAATGGCTGTTGAAATAATGCTGCCAAGTGTTATGGCTACGCCATAAGGAATTGTGTATCGGCGGTCGGCTGGCACGGCGAATCTCGGCATCTGCCATCCTGGTAACAGTCCCACCAGGATCTGGAGAACTCGGTTCATGGTCGTGAATAACGTTCCAGCTCGGATAATCGAAACGAAGGCCAGTAAGCCTCCAGTCAGCACTACCACCACAAAGGTGGGTAAAACCAGGCTTGCGCCCGTGACCGCCCCGATGGCGGCAAACAGTTTGACGTCGCCGGCTCCCATGGCCCCAAAGACATGAAGCACGAACATCAAAACAAAACCGAGCGCACAGCCAGCAAGGCTCGCGAGAACACCTTGCAGCCCCCCGGCGATAGCGTTAATGGCCAGACCACTGATGAAAGTCGCCAGCACAAACGGATTCGGAATCCGGCGATAGCGAACGTCGTAATAGGCAACTATGATTGCCAGTGGGATTAAGAAGGCTATTTGAGTGGGCGCTTCAGACATCTTGTTGGTCCTTCGAAATCTCGTCTCTGGCCAAGAAGGTTGTTGGTGGGTAAGAACCTGCGGCGCGTTTCGCTTGAGGTTGACCCCAGCAACACGAGCCCGCCCGTCGGCGAGCAGATTTCATGGATTGACGGTGGCGGCAAGTTCGTTGAGCTTGGCGCCGATAACCTGGCCCAGGGTTGTAAAAGCTACGACGCAAACGATGGCGACCAAAGCCGCAGCAACGGCGTACTCGGACAGTTCAAGTCCTGTTTCATCGTGAAGAAAATTGTGAACCATGTTCCTGCTCCTTCACCGGAAGTTCCGGATTGCAGCAACTATCGAGAAGGCGGTAGCGCGCTTCATCCGAGCTTAAAACTCGCATAAAGCGCGCCGTGGCCATTTGCGCGTTCGACTAGCCGCTGATGGTGCCGGCCAACGAGGTGATTCTGGCGGAGATGGCGCCGCCCAGAAGGGTGAAAGCCGCGACAACGGCGATCGCAACCAAAGCTGCGGCAACGGCGTACTCTGAAAGTTCCAAACCTGTCTCGTCGCGAAGAAAGTTCTTAATCATGTTTTTGCTCCTTGTAGATTTCGGTTGAAAGTTAAGTGCCAAGCCTTTTGAGATTGAAGTCCTTGTCGACTCTGTTTGCCTCGGCGGGCGATGATTGCTAGTACAAGCCGCGTGCCGCAGGCCAGAAACGCCAGAGTGCCGTATTTAGTGAGGTTTCTGGGGGCTTTGGTAGACGTTACTTGTCGCCCGGAGTTAACCGTTAGACGCGTCGGTGGGTAAGACCTTCACGGTGAGAGTGGCAAAAGGGCCGGTCAGTAACGGCATTTTGGCGTTGTCGCCCACAGTTGACAGACGGAGTCGAAGGTTTACCTGCAAGGGACGGATTGGGAGGAGCAATCGGCTTGAAATCGAGGTGGAAGCGGCTCGGCTGGGTGGAAAGCTCCCACGAGAGTTAAGGGAAAGTTAGGCATTTGCAGGAGTAATGGGGCGCAGCTCTCTTTTACCTGAGCAGACCACCCGGGTGAAGCACTGCCGGACCATCGCCTTATAGTGTCTGTTGCACAATAATTGCAGTCGTCTTGCGGTGCCATCTGGGACACGATGGATTCTTCGCCCTTGGTAGTCCAGTCAACTTCGCTTAACTCGCATATATCGTCGGACATACCTCGGACATAGATAGGGAGCCTTTAGAATGTACGCAGAAGATGATCTACAGATGTCAGCGAGCGTCGCTTTCAAACCAAGGCGTTTCGATCGGGTCAAGCTGCTGGATATGGT
>JAMQPI010000375.1 GCA_023717565.1 Pyrinomonadaceae bacterium
CGTACGGATCGTCGCGAACAACTTTGCTCCGTCCTCGATAGGAGTTAGTTGCCTGGTGATACTTCTGCGAAATCAGGTCAACCCAACCCTGGGTGAGGTGGCGGCTGGTGGAAATGAGCTGGGGATGATTCTCCTGCGGCAGCAAAGTAAGCACTCGGGAACTGGCAGGAGATAGATCGACAGTTACGCCTCCCTCCCAAGCGCCGAGATATTCCCGATTCCAAAAATCGTAAACATGAACCGGCTGGTCTTCCGGTAGACCAAGATCCTGCCAACTTACATAAGTCGGTTTGGTGCGAGCTTCGTCAAAATTGAAAATGCCTACGACATCGTAACTACGTCCCAGGTGGTTGACCTTCAAATCCCAGATACGTTTGTTGCGCTCGGACTTGAAAAGATCCATGGGCACAATGTCGACCGCGGGATACACACGTCGCAACAACTCCACGCGCTCGGCGGACAAATCCATCAACCTGTCGCTGGTAAGTACGGCCTGCCCCGTGAGTCCTTGCAAAGTGGCCCACGCGCGCGCCTGCTCAAGCGGCAATGGAGAACGGACCACGAGCACATCAGGGTCGGCGTACCAGGCAATGTTGTGCAGGAAGTAGTATTCCATGGTGGCCCGCATCGCGAACTTGAAACCGTCCCAGTTAGGCAAAACATCTGCGCCAATGCGCGAGCCGTTCATCAGGCCAACGCCCTCCAGCGGAACCACCCAACAACCGAGTAGATAACTATTTGGCCCGATCGCTGAGCGAATGCTTTCTAGAGTATCCCGATACAATTCATCCGGATCATCGGACGAATTCTTCATCGAGGCTCTCTTGTTGCGGTACTCGCGGACGACAATCGGTTGGCCATCAATCTTGAAATATTCATAGCCCCAGCCGGAGAGAGTTGCAAACAGATTCTTCAGATATTGCTGTGACTCTGGCGTCGATGGATCGACAAGATATTTTCCTTCCCAGGTGCTCGAGGCGGAGGTCCCATCCGGTTTGAGCAGGAACACCCCGTGGTTGCTCTTCACAATGGCCTCGTTACTCTGACCATGAGGCGCCAGCCAGATGCCGGGCTTCAAACCGACTGACTTGATGTGCCGGGCCAGACGAGACATGCCGCTGGGAAAACGTTTGTCTATCGTGGTCCAATCTCGGTTTTCTCCCAGTCCGTGGCCAGTCCCCTGCCAGCCATCGTCGAGCTGAACATACACAGCACCGTAGTCTTTCAAGTTCGCCGCAATCCAGTCGGCGTTGCGTTTGACTTCATCCTCGTTGATTTCCTGGTAGTAGAAGTACCAGGAGCACCACCCCGAAGGTGGCAGGGCAAATCTCGATTTATCTATCGGCCGGAAGTATTTGATTTTGAGAGTGTCGCGGTAGTAGTTCTTGAGAGTAGTACCATCTTTGAGGCGTATCTCGTCGTTTGCGGGATCGAAGGTGCCATCAGCGATCGCCGGATGAACGTCCCCAAGCGTCATTACGAGCAGCTCCTTGTTGCTACTGTCTCTAACTCGGGCCGGAATAGGATGTGGCCACTTCTGCTTTGATTTCACGGTGGTTTGAGCCGCCGCTACCTGACACAGCAGAACCCAACAAAGAAGAAAGGCCAATAGAGTTTTCATCTCAATGTTCGATCCATGAAGCTCTCGTCACGAAAACCTCCCGACAAATCCACCTCCCGCGCGCATTTCGATGGGTATTTGATCGGTACGTACATGTTTTGATTCTTCAATTTCCAGCGCGGCCGCGTCATCCATCCGATCCCGAACCAACATCGCCTGAGACTGTCCGCGACCGAGAAACGAAGGCGGAGTCTTCACGGTCCTTGTGTTGGGTCCATTCATAATCGCCACAAACCAGGTGTGGCCGTTGCGCCGCGCAAACGACGCAATTTCGCCAATCTCGGAACCCGGCAGCACAATCGTTTCGTCCCAAACACTGGGTATGCTCTTAATCAATTCGACTGCGGGATTCTCCAGGATGTTCTTCGGATGTGCTCCATATATAAGGACTGGGGCCGAGATAATCACGGCGCTCGCAATCTGATGTGCCCAGGAGGTCTCACGTCGCCGCTCACCAAAGTGCATCACCGAGTAGTCGGCATGACCTGCGAGCATGCGGGTGAACGGGAGCGTCGTATTGTGCTGCGCTCGGGTCGCCGTGTTGCGATACTCAAGACCGCGAATTCCCTCTCGGGTCATCTCATTAGGCCAGGTGCGCGCTTCGCCCGCCGGCTTATTTGCCCCGTGAAAATCCACCATGATCTTTGCTTCGGCCGAATCCTTCAGCAGCACCTGATAGAGATCGATTATTTCTTTGGCCTCGTGATCGAAGAAGTCGATCTTCGCGCCCACCACTCCCGCGTCGTTGCACACCTTAAAGAACGCACGTCGATTCTCCGAGGTGCGGAGATCGCGGCTATGTTTCCAAAGCCAGATTCCAACCTTGTGTTGTCTGGAGAACTCGACTAACTCTTTCAACTGGGTCTCGGGCCACCTTTGCCAGAAGCCTTCCACAAGGTTGTATTCAAAGCCCAACTGCCCGGCGAGTTGAGAAAACTCCTTCATTCCATCAAGCGTGTTCTCGCCGCCATCGAGATACTTCCAAACACTGCGACCGGGTTTGAGCCATTCCGTGTTTAGCCCTGCGGGGAAGATTTTGGCGTCGGGCGGAGGGGAGAGGTTGCTGATGATGTCTGAGTTGACCAGTGTGTTCAGATCGGCGCCCACCATTACTACGCGCCAGGGAGTGGTAATCGTTCCTGATATCGACGCCGGCTTGGCAAGGCGCTCAATGTCTTCCTTATATCTGAGACGAAAAGGGTAGCTTACTGGCTGCGCATGACCCAGGCGTGCTCTAAAGGTGCGGTTCCCATTAGCCTGGAGCCCCATCCCGGCATAGTTGATCAAAGCTGCCTCGGTAATTGAGGCGTAGCCCTTGGCGTTCGGCAACTTGAATGTCATCGGCACTGCGGCCCATTCGCCTGGCTTAACGTCCCCTATTTCTTTCTTCGCGTGCACTCCTTCGTAGTGGCCCTCGAAATCGTGAAACCAGAGCGTGCTGCCGGCGGGAATAGCAAAGGAGCTCGCTTCATCCGGCGCTCGCGGTTTCTCAGCGGGCTGAGAGTTGGCGGGCACAACATAGCGAAACGCGATTCCATCATTGAAGGCCCGTACTTCGATCGTGTAGTTCGTACCGCTGGCTGAATGCTTCACCTCAATCTTTCCGCCGTTGCAACGATTCAGGGCCCGGGAGTGAACGCCACGTGACTGGTAGTGCTCATCAATCCGGTAAGTCTCGACTTTGATGACGTCGACATTCTTACTAAGGTCAACGTCGTCGATGATGATTCCCAGTTGTGCCAGGTCAATCACCGCATTGTTCTTGAACGTTACTCGATAACCTAATTCCTTTGCGTCGCCGGCAACGAGTTGAAACTGCACGTTGCCGTTTGGGCTTGAGACTTTAACGTCCTTTGTTCTTACGAGCGCAGTCAGGCCAGCAACGATTGCCGGCGTAGCGAGAGTGGAAGACAGGAACGTGCGACGAGAGCAATGACTTAATTGGTGTTCGATGTTCGTAGTCATCTCTTCGAGGACCGATTGGGAGCGTCACCTGTGCGCTTGCCTGCTCGCAACTGGGTCGGCGCGAAGCAGGCGGCTGCGATCCGCGGAATCAGTATCAGGCACCTTTCCCAGTGACGCTAAAAACTGAGGGTCTCGATATCTGACTGCTGCGCTGCGCATCAGCGGAAACAACATCTGCGGCGGCCATTCGCCGAGTTGTCGGTAAGTCCATTTCTGTTCGCCCAGTGCGACCGGAACCAGATAATCAAGCGCCCGACGAATGCTGCGACCGTCTTGACTCTGATAATTCCATAGGTCAACACCCACATTTTCGCCCAGCCGCGCCAGGAGCATCAGTCCTTCAAGATTCCCGACGCTGTAACTCCAGGCCTTAGTGCGCGCCAGCTCCAGAAGCTGACGGCCATCCGGTTCGATCTGTGCGGCGATACGTTTCGCTCGTGCAGTCTGCAGTATGTCTTTGGCAAATTCTTTCTCGCCCAGAAACAATGCGAACGACGCCACCTGCAGGTCATAGTAGGTTCCGTGATTGTTTTTCGCTGCCGCTTCATCGCGTCCGTTTTTGCTCTCGAGCATCCACTTGAGAAACTTTCCGAACCAGTCCTCGAGTCCGCGATGATCGGCGGCTGTCAAAGCCTTCGAGCCTGCCAACAACCCAACCGCATCAACCACCCTCGTCAACCCACGGGTCTCGATGAGACCGATCCCACGGCCGGTGTTAATGCCCGGGATGGCCTGAGCAAACTGCAGGTTCGGATTCATCCGCGTGTTTGGATCAAGAAAGAAGGCGCGCAACAATTGGACTGCCCGCGTTGCGTATTCCTGATTGCTTCGGAAGTAATAAGCGAGTGACAGGGTCTCAACCGCCTCTACCATCTGATCCAGGCTCCGGTGATCAGTAATCCTGTTGATCTCCGGATTTCGTTCACCATCCCGGCGAATGTAGGGCAAGCCACCGGGCTTGTTTGGGTCGGGCCAAAAATACGGTGCCTGACTCATGTAGTCGTGCTTGCTTCCACTCGGCGGCGTAAGATCTTTCGTCACCACGGAGAACGAACCGGATGTAACGGCCTTCTGCGCCTCCGCCTCGAGTCTCGCCCAAGCGGCAGAGACACTCGGGTCGCCTTTCCGAATGCGATGTCTTGTTTCCTGCATCTGTCTTGCGTCGAGCAAAAAAACGCGCGGCCCGGCTTGAGTCGCGATACTCCGGACCGGCCTCTGAGCCATTGCAGGCTCGATCACAAGTAGGATTAGAAGTACCGCCAACATGAAGGTGAATCTAACCATTCAACGTTTCCCCGTTTAGCAATATGGCGGTGATGGGGAAGCCATCACCGCCACTCCCGGAAAATAGTTTCGATTGTTTTGCTTGCTAACCTGCCAGTCGGAAGCCGAACCTAATTACAAACTGCAACTGCGTGGGAGTTGTTCCCCTTGGGCCACGGTTGTGATCATTCCGAAGGGACCTCCCGCAAACCGGATGGAGATCCCTTCCGGATGACATTCTAGAAGTTTATTCTAACCGACGCCTGCATTACGCGGGGTGAACGGGCACTAGTTGCCGTGCCAAAAGAGTCTCTTGTCTGCCTGACAACTGCTGTGCAGATATTGGTGGCTGAACAAGCGGCGGCAGGATTGGCTCTGACTTGAACCAGACCGAAGACCATCTGACCGTCAATATCACGGAAATTTGCGCGATTGAAGATGTTGTACATCTCCCACCGCAATTGAATCGCGCGCTTCTCGCCCATGGGGAAGTTTTTAAAGAACGCCAAGTCGTTGTTGAAGATCGACGGCAAGCGAAGATTATTTCTCGGCGCATTGCCGATCTGTCCGAAGCCTGTCGCAAAGGTAAAGCAAGCGGTGTTGATTACATACGGAGACCCAGTGCTGTCGACTCCACTGGCACCCTTCATAGGATCGCAAGTTATGATCGGACGAGCGTTTACCTGACCGCCCGTGAAGTCCGTGATCATCGTGCACACGGTCGCAGACGTCTGGGTGGAACCTGGGGGACAGGTTTGTCCCGCAGTGATTGCCACAGTGCCGGCCGTATAGGTTACTGAGCCGGCGGCGAGACCCGCAGTTGTGCTAACGACACTCTTTGGTTTGCCGGTTACGAATGAGGTCGTGCCGGAGACTTGCCAGTTATCCAGGAGAGCCTTGACGAAACCGTTGCTCCACCTCCGGCTGGCACTCGGCAAATCATAAATGTAGTTAACAGTTAAAATGTGCGTTTGATCGAAATCAGAGGGAGCGTAATTGAACCCCTTGTAGGGTCGCGAGAGATTCACATCCGAGGTGTCATCGTTAGCGTAGTCAAACGACTTGGAGTAAGTGTAGGCTGCGCCATACTGGAACCCACTCGTATAACGGCGGTTAATCTGCACCTGTAACGAGTGATAATTTGATGTGCCGCCCCAGGTATTGACCTGAATGTCCCCGTATCCTCGATACGGCCGCAGGAAGTCGTTGTTTTTAGCGCTGCTCGCCGTGAGCGGATCACGATTTTCGGGGTGACATGGGATCCCCGCCGGGAGGATGCTGCAATTCACAAATCTGGCCGTATCGGGAACTCCGTTAATATTGCGTTGTTCCCCTAAGTGGCGAGCAAACGATCCTACGTAGCTGGCCTCCACCACTGTCTTGAAACCAATATCCTGCTGGACACCAAATGAGAAGTTATAGATTGTTGGTGTCTTTGAATCGGTTTCGAGTCCTCGCAGCGCAGTGGGAAAGTTTAGGGCGGCACCACCCTGGACCAGAGCTGCAAGATTTTCAATGTTGCCATTATTGATCGTGAATATGCGCTGCTGTGGCGGGTTGGCGCCCAAGCTACTGGCACCAGCGCCGCCTGTGCCGCCACCAATGCGCGGAGCGTGATAAACGCCGCCCATGCCGCGAAGAACAGTCTTGCCCGAGCCGAAGACATCCCAGGCAAATCCGACCCGTGGTTCAAAATCAAAAGCGCTGGTATGTCTGAATCCTTTGAAAGCGGTCGGATCATCGGGCAACACCAGACCGTTCAGCAAGTCACCCGTGCCGGGAACAAACGAACGCACGAGTCTCGCGGGCAGCAGCTGGCTGCCGGTTGGGTTGGTAATGCGGGGATCGACTGCCCGTTGGTTGGCAGCCGCACAGGCGGTCCCGAAAGCTGGAATCCCATTAGGCTGGCCAACGCAGTAACCGGCGTAGAGCAAAGGGGCTTTGGCCGGATCGTAGCGTGACGGATCAAAGTTGGAACCCTGCCCATCGCGCTGGAAGAAGGGCGTATGGTGGCCCACCCGCAATCCATAGTTCAGCGTCAACTTGCGGTTGATCTTCCACTGGTCCTGCCCGTAGAACTGAAACAGCCTGATCTCGCTATTAGTAAAGTTACGAGCTTGCGACTCGGTGTAGTTGTTGAAGTTACCCAGGAGCGCGTTTGCGTAGGCGAAGTTCGTATTTCCAAGCGCGGCGGTGAATCCATTTGTAGTGCTGGTACCGAAGTCTAACCCGCCGGACCATTTCCCGCCGCCCGGCGCTTCCCGGTTCTGCAACCGCTCAAAGTAGGCGCCAAACTTATAACTGTGGTCACCGCTGGTAATCGAGAGATTGTTGGCGAAGGACGGCTTAATATAATCCTGACCAACCTCCCCCCATCGATCGAGCCAGTTGATGTTTGCCGGGTTGCCGGCAACGCTGGCCCAGCCGGTAGCTGTGGGAACGAGGCCCAAAGTATTGTTGTCCGGGAAGAGTTGTGGGGCTGTGTAATTCAGAGCAGATCGAGTTAGACCCTCAATCATGCCGGTGGAAGGGACAAACCCTTCGGAGTCGTGGCGCATACCGAAATTAAACTCATTGACGATGTTCGAGCTGAAGAGATGCACCCAGTTGGCTGACCAGCCATTGTCCTTGTAAAGATAGTGGGACCTGATCCCCCAGCGATCGACACCGTTGGCGCCGTTCGGCCATCCAGAGGTACCCAGCCCTTCGTTATCCGAAGTCCACCACTGGCCTTTCCAGTAGATGGTGTCTTTGTCTGTGGGCGTGAAATCAAACCGAATGACATAGCTGTGTTTGGGGACGTCGGCGCTCAGCTGATTGATGAAGCGCCCGGGGTTGCTCGCAATGGCCGCATTGGGCAGAGGAAAATAGTTGAGCAACGCCTGTCCGCTCTGATTAATCCGACCGGGAGGGATTATGTTGCCCGGAAACTGAACGCCCGTCAGAGGGTCGATGACGACTGGCGTGGCTCCAGTAGAATTCCTTGACTGGGAGAAGTTGCCTATGCGTTCGAGCGCCGTAGGCACCGTCACAAAGACCGGATCGGTTGGCGTAATCGTGTGGGGCTTCTCCAGATTGAAAAAGAAGAAAGCCTTATCTCTTAGCAGGCTGGATCCGCCTTCGCCAAAGCTCGGCAAAGGCAGAGGCCCACCAACGTTGAATCCCCAAATGTTGTGTCGATAAAGTGCCCTCTTTAGGCCCGACTTGTTATTGAAAAAATTGGCCGCATTCAGGGCCTCATTGCGAAGGAAGTAATAAGCGCTACCGCTGTAGTCCTTACCGCCGCCTTTCGAAACGAGATTAATCAAGGCGCCGCCGTTGTTCCCGTATTCTGCTGCATAGTTGTTGCGCAAGACCTTTACCTCGGCTACGGCATCCTGGCTGATCGTCATGCTGAGCTTATTCGAGCCACTGGGCTCGGCGGCATTCAGACCATCGATTGACGCCACCGTCGAACGTCCTCGCTGCCCCGAAACGTTTGGTAAGTCTGTCCCAAACCCATCCCCCACGCCTTCGATGTCATCGTTGTTAGATGTACCCGGCAGTAGGCGTAGCAGCGACGTAACGTCTCGCCCTTTGGTCGATATCAGGTTCAGCTGATCCGCCGTAAGTCTGGCTGTCAGGTCGCTACTCTCTTTTTCCACGACCAGGTTTTCGCTGGTTACCGTCACAGTCTCGGTGACCTGACCAGCAGTTAGAGCCAAATCGCCCAAAGCTAGATTTTCGTTGGCACTCAGTATCACACCTTTTCGCTCAAGGATCTGGAAGCCTGACTGTTCTACTTTGACGGTGTAGGCGCCGGGGTGAACCGCGCCAAACCCAAATCTCCCATCCTCGCCGGTGGTTGCGCTGCGCGCGTTGCCGGTCTGGTTGCTGACAAGCGTAACGTTAGCGCCGACAACGATCCGATTTGTCGAGTCAGTCACAGTGCCGGAGATGCTTCCCTTGATGGTTTGCCCAGCAGCAGACCCGGTCGGAATCATCAATGCGCAGAGCGCGATCATCCAACCCAACACCAATCTTGAACTACGACGACGAAGAGTAAACATGGGAGCCTCCTAAGGTGTTTCTTAGACTTCGATTCTGAGCGACGTCAGAGCCAGGGACCTTCACACTGAACCAAAGTTCAAAAAGGCAGTCTCTGAGTCGCGATTTGCAAGAAATAACAACGGAAGTGGAAATTGTCCGCTGTTGGGACAAAATGAATAAACGAAAATTTAGCCACGTGAGAGGAGCGACCGCAAGGAAGCCGGTTACGCC
>JAMQPI010000377.1 GCA_023717565.1 Pyrinomonadaceae bacterium
CAGCGTGGTTGAGATCCTGGCTCAGAAAGCAAAACTTGACACGGAACGTGCGGACCAACTGGGCCTGGTCACTTTCGCGCCGGACGATCTGGATTGGGAGGATGAGATCCGCCTGGCCATTGAGGAAAGAACCTCGTTGTCGCCGGATGCACTAACGGGAATGGAAGCATCGCTTAGATTTGCCGGACCGGAGACCATGGACACCAAGATCTACGGCCGTCTGACTGCCTGGCAGAACTGGATCTTTCAACGGCCCAACGCCGTAGGCGAACACGGCGCATTAACAAATTACGGGAAGCCGACGCAGGCACAGTTTGATTTTAGGAGAACGTAGTTTTTGGCCTTGGGCCTTGGGCCTTTGTCAGTGGTCAGTGGTCACTTGAGCTGACAACCAACTGAACGCGGGCCGAAGGCCGAAGACCAAAGGCCAAAGACCAAAGGCCAAAGACCAAAGACCCAAGGGTTTAATCCATGAATCTATACGATCGCATACCCAACAACGTTAATTTGGCAGAAGACAAGAAACTGCAACGGGCCCTGGAGAAATGGCTGCCGAACTATCTCGACTGGTGGCGCGAAATGGGACCCGAAGGCTTTCAGAACAAGGACGTGTATTTGCGCACGGCGATTAGTGTCGAACCGGACGGCTGGGCCAATTTCGATTTCGTCAAGATGCCCGACTATCGTTGGGGCATCTTTCTCAAGCCCGCTGAGCCCGGGGCCACGATTGGTTTTGGTGACAACCTCGGACAGCCTGCTTACCAGGAAGTGCCCGGTGAGTTTCGCAATTCGCTGCGTCGCATCATCGTCACGCAAGGGGACACTGAACCGGCCTCAGTCGAACAGCAACGCGAGCTCGGCAAGACCTGTCCGTCGCTTTACGATTTGCGCAACCTGTTTCAGGTGAATGTCGAAGAGGGCCGGCATCTCTGGGCCATGGTTTACCTGCTGCAGCGTTACTTCGGACGGGATGGACGCGACGAAGCCGATGCTTTGTTGGAACGACGCAGCGGCAACCCCGACAAGCCACGCATCCTGGAAGCTTTTAATCAGCCCTGCGACGACTGGCTCAACTTTTTCTGTTTCACGATGTTCACGGATCGGGACGGCAAGTATCAACTATCCGCGCTGGCTGAGTCAGGGTTTGAGCCGCTCGCTCGCACTTGCCAGTTCATGCTGACGGAAGAGGCCCACCACATGTTTGTGGGCGACACCGGCATCAATCGTGTGGTGAAACGCACCTCGCAATTAATGAAGGAGGGTGACGTGCGCCAACTCGGCGGCATCCCTCTGGATATAATTCAGAAGCACGTGAACTTCTGGTTCAGTTATTCGCTCGACCTGTTCGGCGGAGAGATCAGCTCCAACTCCGCTGACTTTTTCGCCGCCGGCCTCAAAGGTCGCTACAAGGAGCAGGAGCTGTACAGTGACCATCTCGCGGCGGATCAAACATTCACGATGACGGTCATTGAAGAGGGCAAACTCGGTTCACGCGAAGTTGCGCTCAGAAACGCTCTGAACGAAGTGCTGCGTGGCGAGTACGTAAAGGACTGCGAAAAGGGTTTGGCGCGTTGGAACAAGACTCTGGCCGAAGCCGGAATCAAAGAGCGGATCTATTTACCGAACACCCGTTTCCATCGCCATGTGGGCGAATATGCCGGTCAGCGTTTCGACATAGAAGGTAACCCGATTAGCGACGAGGAATTCGCACAGAGGAAGGCGCAGTGGCTTCCCACAATCGAAGATCGCGAATACGTTCGCAGTCTGATGCATCCCGTAGTCGAACCCGGCAAGATAGCTAACTGGATCGCACCTCCAGCCGCTGGAGTCAAAGGCAAGCCTTTCGAATTTGAGTACGTGAGGCTTTAAAGAATTGCGGATTGCGGATTGCGTCTGAAGCATGTCGAAACATATTAACTACAGCGGAAACCATGCAAGCCATGTCATCTGAAAATCCGCAATCCGAAATCC
>JAMQPI010000378.1 GCA_023717565.1 Pyrinomonadaceae bacterium
TCCAGGACACTGGTTACTTCGTCGAGCGGCTCTACAAATCCTCCTATGGCGACGCAACCGGTATGTCGACCAACGGTGGTGCGCACACCCTGCCGGTACCGATCGTGCGGTTCAGCGAATTTCTGCCCGACACGCAGGAGATTGGTCAGGGTGTGATCGTCGGACAGCCTGGCTGGGAGGCGGTTTTGGAGGCGAACAAGGTGGCCTTCACGGAGCGGTTTGTACAGCGCTCGAGGTTTACCACGGCGTACGCGAACACGCTCACGCCGGCGCAGTTCGTAGATATGTTGTTCGCCAATGCCGGTGTCGTGCCGACGCCAGCGCAGCGACAAGCAGCGATTGACGAATTTGGCGGTGCGGGGACGTCGGCCAACGCGGCCGCTCGTGGCCGTGCCCTGCGCCTTGTATCCGAGAATGGCACGCTGGTTAGTGCCGAGTTCAACCGGGCATTCGTACTCATGCAGTACTTTGGGTATCTGCGGCGTAATCCGAACGTCGCGCCCGACGCAGATCATACCGGCTTCGACTTCTGGTTAACCAAGCTGAATCAGTTTGGTGGGAACTTCCAGAATGCCGAGATGGTCAAGGCGTTTCTTGTTTCAAGTGAGTACCGGAGTCGGTTCGGTACGCCCTAACGCCTTAAAAAAGTGAAAGGGAAAAGGGAAGGGGAACGGGGTAATGCTCGTTCCCTTTTCCTTTATTGAACGCCTAACACACGGATTCACCTCGCTCGATTGGCGAGAGTCCAAATCCTATAGGTTAACAATGGCAGTTACCTGCCATTGACAGCACCGGCGGCGCAAGTTAGGTTTCGCGTGTTCCTAGCTTTCAGGATCGGAGACTCCCATGAACGATCCCACCGCGTCCTCTCGTCGCTTGCTGGTTTCTTTCTTGTTTGTCATGGCGGCGTTGTCAATTCCGCCCGCCACCATTTGCCAGGGCCACGTCTCGCTGGATGGCAAGGCGTTCTACGATCAGATCAAGGCCTTCTCGCTTGCTGGTGGCGCGGCCGAAGTCAAAGGGTTGCAGTTCAATCGAGACCGTGTGCGTCTGAGTTTTGACGGTACTTTCTACTTCGCCGCTCCCGTCGAAGGTCACGTCACCGGCGCCGTCTTCATAGGCAAAGGTCGTTTCACCGCCGATGTTCCTCCGAATGAGTTTGAACTGGACAATGTTCGACGGCTGCTGAATGCCGACATCGTAGAATCAGACTTCACCACCGCTGTCCTCCGCTTCAGCGATGATACGTTTGCGCGACTGGGCCAAACCCCGACGAACAGTAACCCGGCGAGCGAACGGGCCCAGAACCTGGCAAATGAAATCCAAACGCGAACTCTGAAAGAGACCGGGGTAAATCTGGCAGCCCGCATCGCGCTCTCATTTCTCAATCAAGAGAAACCTGGCTTTTTCTTCGGCACTTTCGATGGTGGCAAGCGCGGGCGGTTCAATCTGGTGCTCGATTATCAGAGTCGTATACCCGTGGCCAATTTTGGGATCAACGGTGGTGAGAAGGGGCTGATCTTCGCCCACGAATCCTCAATCGATTTCAATGAAGTCTGGCTCGCTTTCTACGGTCAGGAAGACTATCAGCGCGGCAGCGTTAGCTACTCGGACGTCGACGATCTCATCGACATTACTCATTACGACCTGAACATCGACTTGCGCCAGCACAAGAAGGCCATGACTCTGCTGGCGGGTCTCGCATCCCTGGCGCGTGTTGCCAATCTGCGGGCAATCTCGTTTCAAATAGGTGAGAACCTCGGTGAGGACGAGAGTCACCGTCTCAAGAAACAGTTGCGACTCATGCGGGCTCGAGTCGGAGGAAAGGACGCGCTGGTAGCGCAGGAAGACTGGGAAGGAGGCTTCACGGTCTTTCTCACTGAAGCAGTCGGCAGTGGCCGAAAGCTCGACGTCGAATTGTTACTGGAAGGCGATTTCATGTATGACGCTGAGAGCGTTGAGAATTGTCATTATCCGAGATCGAATGAGACATGGTTTCCGCGACACGGCTATCTAGATCGCGCCACGTTTGATCTCGCTTTTCGGCATCCAAAAAAATTGAAGATAGCCAGCAGTGGACTGCGAGTAAGTGAGGGACCTGATCCGGAAGACAAGAACGCGGTCGTTACCGGGTATCGGATGTCGCAACCGGTGGCGCTGGTGACGTTCGCGCTCGCGCCGTTCGAGCGCCATACGCAGATGGTGAAGTGGGAGCAGGGCGGCGTTGGCGATCCGCTACAACTGGAGTTCAACTCACTGCCAGGGTCGATTCAGGCCATCAAGGAAGACTTCATCATGGCCGAGCTCGACAACTCGTTCCGCTATTTCACGGCTCAGTTTGGCAAGTATCCCTATCCAACGTTTGGCGCCACATTTCATCCATTCGGTTTTGGGCAGGGCTTTCCGACGATGTTGTGGATTCCCGCGACGCACCTCACCCACGTTTTTATTGCCCACGAGACCTCACATCAGTGGTGGGGCGACATCGTCGCTTGGCGCAGCTATCGCGACCAGTGGTTGAGTGAGGGATTCGCCGAATACTCAGGGATTCTCTTTACCGGTTTCAGAGTGAACCCCGACGCCGAGAATGACCTGCTGCGGCGCGCGCGCCAGTCGCTGAAAGATCTGCCGCGGACGCGCAGCGGAGTCGGCAAAGGCCGTTTGGTCGATGTTGGTCCAATCATACTTGGCCATCGCCTTGAAACCACCAAGACTCAGGGAGCGTATGAGGCGCTTATCTATAACAAAGGAGCGCTGGTTCTACGCATGCTCCATTTTCTTCTGTCGGATCCGACTACGCGAAACGGCGATGGTTTCTTCAACATGATGAGAGACTTCGTTGATCGCTATAAGCACAAGTTCGCCTCGACCGATGACTTTCGCATCGTGGCGGGCGAACACTTTGCCAGGTCGCCGATCGGACGCCTGTACCGATTGAAGAATCTCGATTGGTTCTTCAAGCAATGGGTTTACCATTCGGAGTTTCCTTCTTACCAGATGGACTATCAGCTGCAAGATGAGCCGGACGGCAAAGTAATGTTGTCGGGCACGATTACCCAGGAGAATGCACCCGACGACTGGTTCATGGTCCTGCCGATCCTGATCTCGTTTGGCGGCAAGCAGGAGGGCTATGCAACCGCCAGCGCCGCGGGTCCGAAAGGCTCCTTTCAGATTAGGCTGCCGAAGCGCCCGAAGAGAGTCGAACTTGATCCACACCACTGGATCATTTCGGACAAGACAACCACGAAGGGGAATTAGGCACGCAACCTTACCTTTGTTCTTCGGTGGCCGCGGGTTTCGCCATCGAGTGTGGCTGCGTTTCGACAGAACGGACGAGGGGAAACACAATGGCGCATAGTTTCGGTTCGTTAGTATTTACGCCCGTCATTAAAGCCTTACAAGAGCGGTATGGCAGTCGGCGGCAGTACGCGAAGTTGCAGGGCGCCGGCGCCTCGCCCGATCGCCTCGGCGAAAATGAGACGGAGTTCATCGCTCAACGCGACAGCTTCTACATGGCGACTGTTGGACAGACCGGGTGGCCCTATATCCAACACCGAGGTGGCGCGAAGGGCTTTCTAAAAGTAATCGACGACCGCACCATTGCCTTCGCCGATTTTAGTGGCAATAAGCAATTCATCAGCGCCGGCAATCTGATGACCGACAATCGCGTGGCTCTGATCATGGTTGACTACCCCAATCAAGCGCGTCTGAAGATTCTCGGTCGCGCAGAGATTCTGGACGGAGCGAAAGCGGAAGAGTGGATCGAGCAGTTGCGCGATCCGGAATACCAGGCGGTGATCGACCGGGTATTCGTGATTCGCGTCGAGGCGTTCGATTGGAATTGTCCGCAGCACATTACGCCCCGCTTCACCGAGGACGAAATTCGCGTAGCGCTGGCTCCGATCGAAACGCGGATGCAGGAATTGGAATTGGAAAACGAAAGGCTGAGAAAAGTCGCGGAAGCTCAAGATGAAGCGAAAATATAACAAGACGTAAGCAATGCTATACTCACCGCCTCGGAAGATTAGGCTATACCCGCCAGGATCAAAAAACTCTTTTCATGAGGCAAGCAAGCACAAACTTCCGCGCAGCAGCGATCACATTCACAGTCTTATTAATTAGCGCGTGCGGAAGTTGCTCCTCGAAGCCCGCGCCCCCCGCACCTATCGATCAAGTCGAACTCCCGCCCGCAGTGCAGCTCGCCCCCGCTGCAAATTCAGACACCACCGAGGGAATCATCCGCTACCTTGAGGAGCGGGTGAAAAAAGACCCCGAAGATTTCATCGCCTATAACAAATTGAACGGTTATTACCTGCAGCGGGCGCGGGAGTCCGGCGACGTGAAATACTTCGAATTGGCGGAGCGTGCTGCCCGCGCGTCGCTCAAAGTCGTAGCTGATGAAATGAACACCGGAGGGCTGGCCGGG
>JAMQPI010000426.1 GCA_023717565.1 Pyrinomonadaceae bacterium
CGCTATCAATCACACTTACCGTTTGAGGTCCCGCGCACCGAGCGAAGTTTTATCGGCGCTGCGTTGCCTCAGTATTACGCCGACGAATTTCCCTGGCCCGGGATGGTGGCGGCGGTCGCGCGCGTATATCACTCGCTGACCCCTGAGGAGCAGGCGAAGACGGCGATTTATTGCAACAACTATGGTCAGGCTGGCGCAATCGACTTCTTCGGCAAGCAATATGGTCTGCCAAAGGCGATCAGCGGACATCAGAGCTATTTTCTGTGGGGACCACGAAACTACACTGGAGAGATTGTGATTTTGGTCGGTGAGGGCGAACGCGAGGCAAAGGAAGAATTCGATTCCGTCACAGTGGCTGCCACCCATCAAAACCAGTACGCCTTCTGGTACGAAACGCAGCCTATCCTTCTGTGTCGCGGCCTGAAGTGGAACCTACAAACCGGCTGGCCTCGCGTCAAGAATTGGCGCTGACAAAGCCTGTCCGACGTTTTCAATTAGGATATACGCCAGATTCTGTGAGTTTCGGTGAATCCCGCACAACTCCCACAATGTTTTTTTTTGATCTACCGCAAGTCCATCGCAGCCCTGATGCCATCTTCGACCTGTCGAAGTTCCAATAAATTCAACTCGCCAACTCTTTGGGTGAGCTTCGAGCGATCCAATGTGGTCACTTGATGACAGAGCGCGACACTCTCTTTGGCGAGACCGGCTGTGCCTTGCGGTAACAACACGGCAGAAGGTCCCCGCCCAGCTTGTGCTGTGGAAGTTGAAAGCGGGACAACGATGATCGATCGCCAGCCTTGGGTCTGATTAAAAGCATCGTGCGAGATGACAATCACCGGGCGTCGGCCCTGCTGCTCGGATCCTGAACGAGGAACGAGATCAGCCCAGTAAACTTCGCCCCGTTTCATTGTTCTCAGTCTTGTTGGAGCAGATGATCGCTCGCGGCGGCCTCGAGGTCGGGATCCAGATCAGCATCCGTCCCCGCTTGTTGAGTTGCGTAATTGGCGAGTGCCTGATGGAGACTGGTTCGATTGAGACTATCTTCACGACGCGCCAGGTAATCCACAAAATCCTCGACTTCAGAAACACTGTCCTGAGGAAGTCTCTTGATTTTCTCGATCAGTTCTTGCTGTTCCATGCCGAAAAGTATAGCACGAGAGATCTACTTCCGAGGCGGCAGGATGATAACCAGTTTCTCCTTGTTCCGAACCACGCTAAAAGAATGCGCTTTGCCGTTTCTGGGGAACAGACTGCCCGGTGGTGAGGTGAACGAGATTAACTTGCCGTCGATTGCTTCGATGAGATCACCAGAGCGAAGCCCTGCCTTAGACGCAGCCGTCGATGGTTGCACGAACACGACTAGCAAACCTCCGTTGCCACCAAAACGTGCTGCTACTCGCGGCTCTAACGCTATCGTCTCTATTCCATGTGTCATAAGCGACCGTGGTAACGAATTGAACAACGGCGAGTTGGCTATTGTGTCTGATCCCCACTCGGTCGGAGCCAGACCTTCAGGCGCCTTCCACTCGAAAACAGGACCGGGAGATTCGGTCAGAGTAATCTCAACCGCTTCGGGAGAAAGCGTTCCGGGCCGCGCGATCATGAAATTCACTGATCGCCCGGGTTCTACCTCCTGCAACAGCCACGAGAAGTCATCAGCACTTCTAACATCTTCCTGGTTAACACGGAGAATCACATCACCCGGGCGAAGCGCCGCCACCGCGGCTGGACTTCCAGGCACCACCGAGGTCAGCATGATTCCGCGGCGAGCCTCGGCTAACAACCTGGCACCTTCTCGCTTCCAGCCTTTGAGGACAATCTGATCAAGTTCCAGTGTTCCGACGGGCTCGCCCCAAACGCCGAGCCAGGGCCTGGGCACACTGGCCTGACGATCGAGGACTCGTTTGGCGGCAGTTCTAACCATTGCACTTGGGACCACGCTCGCCTCGCTGTCTGCAACCGCATCCACAATTCCTACGGTTTCACCAGCGTCGTTAACGGCAATACCTCCGATGTTGGCGGCCGTGAGTTTCGTCGATCCTATTTTGACTCGGGCGATGGAGCCCGACGGCGAGCGAGCGAACTGCACCACTGTTCCTTCAGTCTCACCCATGCGAGCATAGATCGTACCTCGGGTACGAGAGTCGGGTTTAGGTACTGGCTCCGGACCAAACAGACGCACGCGCTGGCCAATGTCGAGCCCGCCTTCCTTTGCGTCAAGAGCACCCGGCAGACTCTTGTCACTAATCTTGAGAATTGAAAGGCCCGTGACGCCATCCAATCCGACGTACCGTGCAACCAGACGCTTGCCGTCCCGGGCAATGACCGTCAAGTCAGGCCGATCAAAAAAGTTGGCGGGTCCGGCAATCATCGGCGGCGCCGGCGTGACCGTTATTACCCGCGGGGGTTGAGTACTAACGCCAGGAGATCTTGGCGCATCCGGAGCAACCGGCGCAAAGGGGCTGGGTGGCGGTCCCAACTCGGCCTCCGCATCTGGCAACCAGGCCACGATCGTTTGACCGTCTTCAAGCGCTAACCCGGCAATTACGTTCGTGTGGATTTCGTCTGTGATATTGAAATCGTCTTCAAGCCTGGTGATGGCGCGTAACTCCTGGCTGGAGCGAACTATCAAACGAAACATCTTGAGTCCGTTTAATCGGTGCAGAATTGTTACTACCTGCGGGGCGGTAAGGCGGTTTTCTACGATCACTGGCCCTGAACGCATGCGCGTAGTTGCCTGCCCTGACTTGGGGGCTGCCGGGGCAGTCGGGGACGGGGCAGCAGGCGAGGCCACCTGAGCATAAGCAGGAACCTGCCCGCACACGGCCCCAATTGTGAGGAAAACCAATGTTCGCAATCTTCTGTTACTTCTCATGATCATCCCCTGGAATTCACCAACGATTTCGTTTTCCTGATTGAAGCCTCCCGATAACATTCAACGCGGCCGAGAAAGACTCTTGTTACCATGCACCTTTCGAAGAGGTTTTAACTATGCTGCTTCCGGAAAGCACCCTCTCCGATCCAAAACTCAGAGCGGGAACCGAAATGGTGCGGGAAATTCCTCCGGAGTAATCGAGCGAAAGTCTGAGCGGCTGTGACGAAGTCTCGATCTGGAAGATAGGAGATGACTCCGCGCTCGCTACCGCATCTTCCTTCTTGATCAAGAGAGCCGGCGTGCTGCTGAATTCTCTGGTAGCGAGACGTCTGTCATTCTTGGAAAATGCGACAGCGCTGTTCAACGGACTTCTCTTCCTTGGTGGTCGATCTCGCTGGATCACTGCGCTGTTATCATTCGTTTTGGGGGCTAACGCTTTATTAACTGCGTCCGATTTGACTCCCGGGTCAGTTGATTTAACCACAGGACCGGATACTCCCGCTTTAGGTGTCTCGCCCTGTACGGCGACTTTGTTTGTGGTGGGAGCATTCCACACTTTGAGTGCGAAGACTAACCCAACCACCAGAACCAAACTCGCCAAAGCAACTGAAGGAATGCCGAGTGTGAAATTGCTGAACCAGAATCCTGTACGCGCCCCAACTCTCTCACTTGCGATCCGCGAACGAACACGCAAATCAAAATCTGACGGGGCCGCCACGGTCTCCAGGCTGCCAACCAACTGCCGCAATTTCAGCCGCTCATCGTAGAACCTCTGACACTGCCCGCAGCCGCGCAGGTGTGCCATCACCGACGCAGTTAGGTTCTCGCCATAGTCTGCTTCTTCAATTTCGCGACAAACAGTTTTGCAAGTGGTTACACTCATAAGACTCCCATCTCAGAGATAAGCTCTCATCTTCTCGCGCAAAAAATCGCGCGCCCGGCTAATGCGTGATTTCACAGTTCCCTCTGACGTCTGCAAAATGCGCGCGATCTCGTCATAACTCCTGCCTTCCACATCTCTCAGAATCAACGGTGCCCTGTACTTCTCCGGCAACGTGCTGATTGCCCGCTGCACTGCCAGGCGCCTTTCCGTGGCGACGAGTTCTGTATCTTGCAGTGGCCGCTCGTCTACCGGATCGAGTTCACAATTCTCGCTGCCGTCGTGGGCCTGAAAAAAGCCCGTCAGGGAAACCAGCCGCCGGCGCTTTCGCTTGCGCAGCTCACTGATGGCCAGGTTGGTGGCAATCCGGTAGATGTAAGTCGAGAACGCATAAGTGCTCTGATAGCGATCAACCGCTCGGTAAAGTCTGACAAAGGTTTCTTGAGCAAGATCCACTGCGCCATCGTAATCATTCGTCATCCGGTAAATATAGCTGGTAATTTGATTGCGATAACGGCTAACCAACTCGGCAAAAGCATCATCATCGCCGGTTCTCGTCGCTTCCAGCAGCGCGTGATCCGAGGTCGAATCAGGAATTACCTCCTGCCGCAAAGCTACAGGGAAACTTAGCTCGTCAATGGAACTCAGTGTCTCCATCAGGGGTGGGTAGGCTCTCCTGTCAGAACCGCGAACGGCAGCGCCCGGCCAGTATTCTCAGTCAGACCAGGTTGAATCCTGAGTCAGAACCGACGAGCGGCAGCCACCAGCTCGTTATACCCGTCGGACAAATACCGCGTGCGAGCGGCTTCCGATGCTGATTATACCCTTACGAACAACCGCCCGCAGGTTGTACACGCTTGAATATGTCGGAGGTTCCCAAAGAAACTACCTCCCCGAGGAATTAGGAGCAGATTTCTCAGAAAATACGGAAAGGTGGATACCGGGCGGCTTAGAGGTTCAAAAGGCTCGGGATCCGATCAGGGATCACTGCAAATCAGTCCTATCCGCAATTCATGGCCAATTTGTTCGCGCTCCCGGTGGGTCACTCGAAATCGATGATTTCAGACTTGGGGATTCTTGAAGAGGGCATCGTCAACTTTGACCCCGAAAGTGACTGTAAGAATACGTATCTCCTGCGTTTCCTTACCCTCTTGCATCAGTACAGTTCGATAAGGCACTAATGTGCTTTGAGCGTAGCGGTAATCAGAAAACTTCTTCGAGTATTTCTGCGGAGCGGATCCTGAGTTTGCTTCTTCATACTCGAGCCATAAGATGCGGAATGTCCTGGCACTGATGTAATAGCGAGTGGTCCGTTTCTCTTTGTCGGTCAGATCCAGGATATACAGGTCGAGTCCCTTCTGTTTGTCCTTACCCACCAGGTTTACAGTAGCTCCGTTTTCTTTGTAGCGGAGCAAGCCCTCAATGCTGTGGTTAAGCTGCGATAGAAAAGCCTCCGCTGCCTCCTGCCGCGGAGTAAAAGCGGCACCGTTAATGACACCCCACAGCCGTCCCTCGCCGAAGATCAGCGAGTACTCCATGGTGGGCATTTTCTGATCAAGTCTAATCTTGTCCTTGTCCGCACTCTCCCCTCTAACAAACCGGCGTTCATAAGTGGCTTCTTCGATCTTGCCGTCGCTGATGAAGCGGGTAATACGACCGCGCTCCACCCCGTTCCGACGTATCTGCGCGAGTACCGGACGCGAGCCGTAAACAAGCACCGTTAATTCGGCAACCTGTTCCGAAGTCATGGCCTTCTGATTCCGGTCGACTTTTTCGTTCTTTTCGTTCTTCTGAGTATTCTGGTTACTGGCGGCGTTGGTATTGCTCTTGTTGTTCTGATTGCTCTGATTGTTCTGGTTAGCAACCATCGAGCTCCCGGTCAAAACTGACCAGGTGCCCGCAAGCAAGAGCGCGCTAAAGACCGGTGGAGCCAAAAATGATCGAAGCAAGAATTTCGTTCTCCTTCTGGGGTTTGACTATTAAGTCAGGCTGGCTAAACGGGAGAAGGCCGACCCTGAGCCAGCGAATTCTATCACACGCACTGCCAAAGGCCTTTGAGTCCGGAGACTGTGTTTCTGGTAACCTAAAGTCTGAACTCTGAACGGTTGACCCACTTATTGATGCTTATATTCCGATGCCCAGATGCCTAACTGGGGGTTCAGTCATTGACAACCCAGACTCGTGAGGCGTATTTTCCCTAGTTTTCCACGGCATGCGGCGCGTTCTTGTGGTCTGCCCGTGTGTTACTCTTTGCGCTCTAACTGTACATTCGCCCTAATTTGAAAGGACACTGAATTATGAATCGAGTAGGCATTCTGGTTGGACGGGAGAAGACGTTCCCCGATGCTCTGATTAACGCCATCAACGAGCGAGGCAAGGGAGAAACGATTGCCGAATTCATAAAGCTCGGCGGCATTCGTCACGACGCACCTCCCCAATACGATCTGGTGGTCGACCGCATTTCTCACGAGGTCCCATTTTATCGGGCCACGTTGAAGCGCCTGGCCCTGGAAGGCACCGTTATCATAAACAACCCGTTCTGGTGGTCTGCTGACGACAAGTTCTTCAACTTCTCGCTGGCTCAAAAGCTTGGTGTAGCAGTTCCCAAGACCGTGCTCCTGCCGCAGAAAGATTACATCTCTGGCATCGTCACCGAAAGCCTGCGCAACCTGGAGTTTCCTCTGGATTGGCAGGGCATCATTGATTACGTCGGTCTGCCCGCTATCCTGAAGCCATTTGACGGCGGCGGTTGGAAAAACGTTTCGCGGGTCAATTCTCTCGAGGAGCTTTGGTCAGAATATGACGCGACCGGAACGCTTTGCATGACTCTGCAAGAGTTCATTGACTTCGACCAGTTCGTGCGCTGCTACTGCGTAGGACAGCAGGAAGTGATGATCATGGCCTATGATCCACGGAAGCCTTACCTATCCGGTGAGCAGTACATTCACAACCCCGACTATCTCGCACCCAAGCTGGCGGAACGCGTGACCAAAGACGTTCGCACCCTTTGCACCGCGCTTGGTTATGATCTCAACACTGTGGAGTTTGCCATCAAGGACAACATTCCTTACGCCATTGATTTCATGAACCCGGCGCCGGATGCCGAATTGGCCTCGGTGGGCGAGTTCTACCACAACTGGATCGTCTCGGCGATGACTGACCTAATTTTCAAGAGGCTCGCTGAGCCACGCTCGCATCCGCGTTATCGTTGGGACGCTTTGCTCAATCCGGAAACGACTCGAGCGTCTGCGACAGTATCCGGAACGGAACAGGAGGGTAGAGCCTTACTGCCTAATGCCGATACGGCCACCAAGCCAACCGCAGCCGCTGGTAAAACTCATAAGGCGAAAGCGAACGCAGCGTCGGCCACCTTTGAGAATCCCGGCGACGCCGGCACTAACGCCCAAACGGATGGAGCTGCGCCACGCGCCACGCGACGGGCGAAAGCAGAAACGACAAGCAAAACGCCTGTCCGGAAGAGCCCAAAGAACGCTCCCACACATCGTTCCAAACCGACTGTCTAATCGCTGACAGTCCGACAAGAAACGAAAGGCAGAAGCGTGATCGCTTCTGCCTTTCTCTATTCCACTGATGGTTTCTTAATCTACGGGGCGCGGAGTGCGCCTTGCCGAAAGCAACTTGCCAACCAGAATACTAGTCAGCCACGCAACCAGGGATGAGGAAGCGAGGGCCCAGGCGATACCCGCAATCGCATGATCAGCATAAGTCCCAATCAGGGCGACAAGTATGCTCGCATTAGTTACCCGAGCGGCAAGGCGTCGACCTCGAGTTAACGTTTGCAACCAATTGATGCGGCTTAGCTCTGCCGAGAGATAATCGTCGTCATCATTAAGACGAACGTAATAGTCCGCTTCACGGCGGGCATAGTTCACTAGCGCCTTTTCGGAAGCCTGGTGGGCCGCATCACGATACTGGTGGATTACATGCGCCAGCTTTCCGTTTCGCAGCGCTACATCGGCAAGGCCGAGCCGAGCTCGAAACGTTCGCGGTTCCAGCTCAATGGCGCGCTGGAAGCTGCGCTCAGCTCTCTCAGCTTCATTGCACTCCAAAAAGCCTTCACCGATCAGAGACATCAAAGCGGCGTCCTCATCAGCTCTCATGGCGGACAGTCGAAGAGCGGCCCGGGCGCGAGAAAGTAAACGTGCATCTCCGCGCGCGCTTGCTTGCGAACGGAGTAGGCGGGCGAAGTCATAAATCAGCCGCCCGTCCCGCGGAAGAACATTCAATGCCCGGCGAAAAGCTTCACCAGCCTCTCTGAGGCGCCCGGCAATGCGTAGTTTGTTCCCGAGTTGTCTCAACAGGATTGCTCGCTCAACATCACCAGGGGAGATCTCATGAATGTCGCCTGGTTCCTCGGCATGGTCTCTCTTTCCACCGAGCTTAAACTTCGCAGTCGCATTGTCCAGGACATCGGCGGGTGCGAGTTTGAGGGAGTTCAGTTCGCGGTTTAAGGATTTGGGGTCGCTGAGATAGTCCCGGAGCTCCCGGGTTCTCAGATCGATCTTGTCGTCATGAATAAGCGGGAAGAGTCGCTGCACCATCTCTCGGTAACGCCGGCCACCCGAGGCGAAAACAAAACCTGTTCCCCGTCCGGTAATCTGACTCCGGTAGCGATAGCGCACTCGACCACCACGCCGAAGTGTGCGAACCGTGTTCGTATCCACGCGTTCAACTTCCGCCACACTCAGCTGGTGTTTTCGCCCTGAGATGAGCTGAAACATGAACGGCACCACGCCGCGACGAACCAGCGATTGGCCATCAAACACGATCTTGTCGGTCAGAGCCAGGGCCGGCAGGAGCACCCAGGCCACGACGATTGTCAGTAACGCCCACCCATCCTGTTCGGTACGCAACAGCAAGCCGGCGGCAAACGTCAGCACGCTCGAAACTACAAGGTAAGCACCCGGAGAAACTCGAACGCTCGCCACCCACACTCTTTTATCGGGTCGAGAACTTTCCTTGGTAGCATCGGCCAGTGACTTCAAGGCCTCGATTTGTTTCGTGTCGTTCATTTCTCTCGCAATCGAGCAGGGGCTGGATCGTTGGTCGGGCATTCAACCGGCACATCAAGGGAAAACGTTCCCCGTCCGCTTCCTGGTTGAGTGTACCGTAGGTCAGCTAATTGCACGAGGGTTTGTGTCAGGCAGTCGGTTCCCACTACCCGAACTACTGGAAATCGCGCAAAACCCATGAAAATTCTCGCCCTCTCATCCTCCAAGGCTTGATCGACAGCCGGTGAATCCGCGGTGTCCGCGCGCTCGTGACGAACGAGCGATGAAAGAACAGGGTGGTTACCCGCGAGTGAGAGCTCAAACTGATATGCCGCGCTCTCGGTTTCTACTATGCAGGACCATTGAAACGGATTAGCGAGAGTTGCCATCGCAGCAATGTCGGTCACGCTCTCGCCGTGCTGGCTGGCTATCGTCCTTGCCTGGATTGTTGCCTCAGTGATGGCAAAATAATGCAGAGAGGCCATGCTCCCCCAATATGCTGTGATCACGACCAATGCGGCGAGGGCGATTCGGGGTCCCCATCGTTGCGCTGCGCCCAACTTGAATGAAACGAGGAGACCAACCAGGACAACAAACCAAATGACTCTAAGCACCGTGGGATGGTCCAAGCCACGCTGAGCAGGCACCGTTAGCACCAGATAGGTGAGTAGCAGCGCCAGCAAGAACCAGATGGCCATTTGCAATTTCGACTTTGAGGTTAGTAGGAAGCACGCGCCTCCCAAAATCATCCAAAGAAAAGGGTCGATAATAAAGATGAAGTCACCATAGGACCAGTGCGAACTCCACGGTAGAAAAGGACGAATTCCGTAGTTGTTAGTCCAGTCCATGAAGGGATGCGTGGCCGTAACAAGGAACGATGCAATCATTAACCCCTTCAACCGTACCCCAGGTTGACGCCCCCGAATCCTGGCGATCAGGCGACCGGCACAATAGAAGATTAAGGGAAGAGTAAGTGCCAGGAGAAGCGCGCCGAAGATTGAATGGGTGATACCGCGGTGGTGGTGAAGATAGTTCCAGCGACCACCAATCAAGGCCACTATGTCGGCGTCTGGAACATTCGCTGCGAGAATGCAGAGACCTGTAGTCCCGGGTGACAACTTCTCCAGCCCAGCTTTTGAGGCAACTAACCCAACAAGCGAATGGGTAAGGTTATCCATTTAGAGATTTTAGATTTTTGATTTGTGATTTTCGATTGCGATTAGAAGATTTCAAGTCCGCGGTTCTTTCTAATCTCAAATCCGCAATCAAAATCTAAAATCTCTAAAAGGCCAGTCCTGCCGGCGGGGCCTCAGGTGGAAGCTGGGCGAACCGATCCGGGTCTAGTTTTTGAAGTTCACCTGCAGCCTCGCGAGCCGCTGCCGACACGGGCAGGGTTGCTCCATCGGCATCCTTTGCTTTTCGGGCGGCGTCAGCTATTTGGAAGAGAATATCTGCAGCCTCCTTTTTCTTCCCTTGCTGCTGATAAACCTTTGCCAGGCGAAGGTTGGCTGTCTCCGGTGTGACGATCACGCTGTTCTGGGACGCAATCTGACCGTAAAGCGGGGCCGCTTCGTCATACTTGTTGTCAGCTTCCTTAGCTTGCGCGAGCGCAAATTTGGCCAGCGTGGCGACATCAGTAGAGTTGCTCTTGCTCAATTCGGTCAGCTCGCTGATCCCCTTATCACGATCTACGTAGAGGAGATTCGTCGCTATGAAATACCGTGCTTCTGTTTGGTAGGGATCTCCATACTTGGCCACCACCTTTTGAAACTCTTCAATTGCTTTCTGGGCCCGCTCCTGTTCGGTTGCGTAGCTGCTGGTCGGGTCTGAAGGAGCTGTTGGGGTAACCGGAGTGCTCGCAATCGCAATTCCCCGTCCCAGGGCTCGGCGGGCTTCATCGGCTTTACGCCGGCTCCAATTGATCCCGACTGCCACGAGTATTGCGAGCAAGACCACGGCTCCGATTCCATACAAAATCGTTTTCCCGCGGCCCTCGAGGAGAGTGCCCAGACGGTCGAAAATGCTGATGGTTGTGTCGCGAAATCGGTCGTGCTGGAGTTCCCGCACGCGCTTCTTCTTGTATCGAGCCACTTATTTCCTTCTCGCAAGTCCCTATGGTGAACTGCGTTCTTGTAAGTGTATGATGGGCGAAACAAGCACTCTAATGGGCGTCACGAAATCTTGTCAAGCGGGCTTATCAGAGTTAACTATCTGTCATTCCGGCGCTGAGAGGTCAATTTGCATCTAAGGACGGGCATGAAAATTCCTCGGGAACAAACTGATTGGCGCGGGTGTCTAAGGGTACGCCTGTTCGGGAATCTGCTTAGGCGGTCAGCTGCTCCAATTCCCGTCTCAGGGAGTAAACCGTGAGCTACTCAGAGCCAATAGCCCTAGGCGGGCAGATGGATCTGGAGCAGGTTGCGACCGCAGCCTCGGTGGAGCCTCGCGCGACGACCGAGACGCAGTTCATTGAAAGATTGAAAAGAGGCGATGCCGCCGCGTTTGAAGTCCTGGTAGCCGAGCGTTCCGGGGAAATCTACGGATTGCTCTATCGATTGACGGAAAACAGCGAAGAGGCGCGCGACCTGACCCAGGAAACTTTCCTGCGGGCATTTCAGAGTATCGAACACTTCCGAGGCGACGCGGACCTAAGGACCTGGATCTACCGCATCGCGATTAATCAGGCAAGAAACCGCTGGCGGTGGTGGCGCAGGCGGCGACGCGACTCGACAGTTTCACTCGACTCCAGCGATGAGCGGGGAGGCAAACCGCTAACCAACGCCCTGCCCGCCGACCGCGGGAATACCCCGGAGCAGGATACGCTGGCGCACGAACGCGAAGGTGTACTGAGGGCGGCGCTGCTAACTCTCGGACGTGCCTATCGGGAGACAGTGATTTTGAGAGACATCGAGGGTTTGAGCTATGAGGAAGTGGCCGCAACATTGGGGATTAGCATAGGCACAGTGAAGTCGCGACTGGCACGCGGCCGTTCGGAACTGCGACGAAAATTGGAAGGATCTTTGTAAATTTTAGATTTGGGATTTTAGATTTTTGATTGCTGATGTTAGCAACCTCGGAGTCGACTCTGACTCCAGGATCTGAAAATTGGCAATCGCAAATCAAAAATCAAAAATCACATGGATGGCTGACCCGCCCCGGCTCACAACAACTCGGTGCCAAATGGGTCGAAGTGACGAGACGGAGGGTAGAAGACTTCAGCTAATCGGGGGACCAGAGCTAATTTGAAAACGTGGCCAGCAACACCCGTTGAAAGTGTCGCTCGAATCATCTGTTAGCTTGTCTTGTACTTTGTCCGAAGTTGCTTCCTTAACAAGGAGGCAGCCGGGGTCGGTCAGCCATCCAGGGAATTTGCGATTTTGGATTTTTGATTGCCGATTTAGGGTTGAGATCGCACCCCGGGACCTGAATTGGCAATCGCAAATCAAAATCAAAAATCAAAAATGCCTTATGTCATGTGAAGAAACAAAACAGTCGCTTTCGTTATATGTTGACGACGCTTTGATGCTGCCGGCTCGCGTGGCCGTTGATGAGCATCTGGACAAGTGTCCTGTTTGCCGCGACGAACTCGTCCAACTACGGGCGCTGACTCGCGGCTTGAGTATGCTGTCCAGACCTCAGCCCCCCGTTGACCTGGCTGCATCAATTGCCAACGCCTTGATGATCGAAGCTGCCGCTCGCCAGCAGAGCCCGAAGCCTTCGTTTGCTGATCGACTCGCGCTCTTCCTCGAACCTCGGCTGATGCCTTACAGCGTCGGCTCAATCGCTTCGGTCATTCTTTTCGTCGCTATGTTTGCGGCGTTGCGACCCCACTTTCAGGCACTTCACGAAGCCGCCGTTCAGAGTTCCGCGGTTTATGTTGTCCCGGCGAGCGCCGGTTACGATCTAAATAAGCCTGTCAGGTCCGAGGACTACGCAGCCAGCCGTGCTCCTTTCGCCGAGCAGTCCCCAAGTCTGAATCCTAAGGGCGCACTCGCCACCCTCACCCGTTCGTACGTCAACCCAGAGAACACCAGAGATCAGGACGCGGATGACATGCTCGTGGTTGCGGATGTCTTTAGTAATGGGGCCGCCTCGTTGGTCGACGTGGTTCACGCTCCTCGCGATCGACAAATGCTCAACGATTTTCAGGTAGCCCTACGTCGCGATGCAGCCTTCGTTCCGGCCTCGATGGATCGCCGGCCAGACACGATGCGAGTAGTGTTCGCAGTCCAAAAGGTTGACGTGCGCGAACGAAACTTCTGATTCCCCTCCGCTTCAATTTTTGATTTTTGATTGGTGATTCTTGATTTCGTCTCTGCCTGGTCGAAGGATTGCGATCGGCACACAAATCAAAAATCTAAAATCCAAAATCTAAAATTCGTTCATTCGTAACCAACACTCAAATTAGCGCGCCACCTTCCAACAGACTCGCTTGACGCACCGAACTTCGCATGTTAGTTTGCGGATTCATCCGTTTTTGGTAATTCTCTGAGCATCGGGTTCGGTATTGGTATTGAACCCGGAGATATGCGTGACTGCACCTGCGCTGGAACTGCAAAAGACTCCACTCAACGACGCGCATCGCCGTATGGGCGGCCGCATGGTTGATTTCGGCGGCTGGGACATGCCGGTGCAATATCCCGCGGGAACTCTTGAAGAGCACTTGCGCACACGCACACATGCGGGACTTTTTGACGTGTCGCATATGGGTGAGATTGACGTCCACGGCTCCGGCTCAATTGCGTTCATCAATTCCATTACTTCAAATGATGCGTCCAAGCTAATAGACGGCCAGGCCCAGTATTCAGCCTTAACAACTACCCAGGGAACGGTGATAGACGATCTCCTGGTCTACCGGTTTGCCAACGACAAGTTAACGCTCGTAGTCAACGCCGGCACCACTATCAAGGACTGGAATTGGATAGCAGCTCAGCCACGCGATGAATCAGTCGAACTGAAAAATGTCAGCTCCGAGTATTGCCAACTGGCATTGCAAGGACCAGACGCCTTAAGCATCCTGCAAAAGTTGACCGATCTACCTCTCGATGAGATCAAGTATTATCATTTCGATCAAGGGCAGGTTGATGGGGTACCGGCGATCGTTTCCCGCACCGGATATACCGGAGAAGATGGCTTTGAGGTCTACGCGGCTGCCGACAAGGCTGAACAGCTGTGGGACAAAATCCTCGACGCGGGTAATAGCGGATCACCCGAGGGGGTGCTGCCCTGCGGTCTGGCGGCACGTAACACGCTGCGACTAGAAGCGGGCATGGCGCTTTACGGCCATGAGATCGACGAAACAACTACCCTGCTCGAAGCTAACCTTGGTTGGATTTGTAAACTCAACAAAGGCGATTTTGTCGGGCGCGACGCGTTGGCGAAACAGAAGGAAGCGGGCGTCAAGCGCCGCTTGGTGGGTTTCGAGATGACGGAACGCGGCATCGCGCGCGACGAACAGGACGTGGTTGTTGACGGAGCAAGAGTCGGTCGGGTTACATCGGGAAGTCCGGCGCCCTTCCTGAAAAAGAATATTGGCATGGCTTACGTCCCGGTGGAGTTAGCCGGCGAGGGTCAGCAGATTCACATCGATGTGCGCGGACGACTGGTTGCGGCGCAAATTGTTAAGACACCGTTCTACAAACGTGAGCGGTGAGCTGGGGTTGTTGTCGATTTTTGATTTTTGATTTTTGATTGAGAAACCGCCGGCCCGATAACTGAAATCAAAAATCGGCAATCGGCAATCTAAAATTCCGTGGAGGAACCATGGCTAACGTTCCAGAGGATTTACACTACAGCAAGGATCACGAGTGGGTACGAGTCGAGGGCGACGTCGCCGTGGTTGGCATCACCGACTATGCGCAAAACTCTCTTGGCGATGTCGTCTATTTGGAGTTGCCAAAGGCTGGCGAAGAGTTTGCTGCTAACGAGTCCTTTGGATCGGTTGAATCTGTAAAGGCCGTATCCGAAGTGTTCTCGCCGATTTCCGGCACGGTGGCAGAAGTCAACGAGGCCCTTAACGACGAACCGGAAAAAGTCAACACAGATCCCTACGGGGAAGGCTGGATGATTAAGGTGCGCATGTCCAGTCCGGGTGAGGTTGATAGCCTGCTCACGGCTGCAGAATACGAAGACTTCACGAAAGCTGAGACAGAGTAAACTTGCGGTACATTCCCAATTCGCCCGAAGAACGAGCCGCGATGCTTCACCAGATCGGCTTGAACTCGACAGACGACCTATTTGATTCCATCCCAGAAGGATTACGCTTAAGCCGCGCCCTTGAAACACCGGCAGCGCTTTCGGAGATTGAACTCCTGGCAGGATTTGAACGGCTGGCTGCTAACAATCCTGCATCCGCGCGAGCCAGCTTTCTCGGCGCCGGCGCTTACTCTCATTACAGTCCCACGATTGTCGACCACATCATTTCCCGGTCCGAGTTTTTCACGGCCTACACCCCCTATCAACCCGAGATATCGCAGGGCACGCTGCAGGTAATTTTTGAATTCCAGACACTCGTGTGCCAGTTAACTGGTATGGATGTAGCAAACGCTTCGATGTATGACGGTTCGACCGCACTTGCCGAAGCGGTATTGATGGCTGAGCGAGTAACCCGGCGATCCAAAGTTATCGCTTGTGGAGCAATACATCCTGAATATCTCGATGTCGTAAATACGTACGTGCAGCACGCCGGCATAGAGCTCCAGCATGTGGACTTCGATCCCTCGTCGGGCCAGGTACCGACGAGCATCCCACACCTGGACGACCAGACCGCAGCCATAGTTGTGCAGTCTCCAAACTTCTTCGGTTGTATCGAAGATGTCGCTACCCTGGCGGAACAGGCCCACGGCGCCGGCGCATTGTTGATTGTGGCTATCACGGAGGCGATGTCACTCGGTTTGTTAAAGTCGCCCGGCGCTGCCGGGGCGGACATAGTAATAGCCGAAGGACAGTCCTTTGGGGTGCCACTGTCGTTCGGTGGTCCTTATGTTGGTCTGTTTGCGACGCGCGATAAATATGCTCGCCAGATTCCGGGCCGGCTGGTGGGAGAGGCTTACGACAAGCAGGGCCGGCGCGGTTTCGTTTTAACATTGGCTACACGCGAACAGCACATCCGCCGCGAAAAGGCCACCTCCAATATTTGCACCAACGAAGGATTGATTGCCCTTGCAGCCACGGTCTACATGGAGACTATGGGTCGTCGCGGATTAAGAGACGTCGCGGTTCAGTGTGCGCAAAAAGCGTCGCATACGGCACGGCGCATCGCTCAGATCGAAGGCTTCTCACTTCCCTTCTCTGCGCCACGCTTCAATGAGTTTGTAGTGCGAGCTCCGGGCAATGCCAGCGAGTTACTCTCGCGTCTGGCAGCCGACCGCGGAATTAACGGCGGCTTGCCCCTGTCGCGATATTTTTCCGACCGCCCTAATGACTTTCTGGTGTGCGTAACGGAAATCAACAGTCGGCCGGAGATCGATGCGCTGTTAGACGGGTTGGCGGCAAAATGAGTTCAACCAACATCACAAAAGTAACGTCGCACATCAGTCATAACGAGGCCCTGATCTTCGAACGTTCGCAAGCGGGCCGTATTGGTTATCGGCTTCCTCCGCTGGACGTGGACGAGACACCAATCGATGAAATCGTGCCGCAAAAGTTTCAACGCGATGATGATCTGGAGGGCTTGCCTGAGGTTAGCGAAGTTGACGTCATTCGGCACTTCACTCGAATGTCCACGTGGAACTACTCGATTGATCTGGGCATGTACCCGCTCGGCTCATGCACCATGAAATACAATTCGCGTCTTAATGAAAAAGTGGCGCGTATTCCCGGCTTCGCAAATCTTCACCCTCTCGCCGATGAGACTCAGGCACAGGGTGCGCTTCAGGTCATTTACGAACTCCAGAATCATCTGGCTGAAATCACCGGACTTCCCGGCGTCTCGCTCCAACCGGCAGCCGGCGCGCACGGCGAAATGACCGGCGTCATGATTATCCGCGCCTTCATCGACGCTCGTGACGGCGAAGGCGCGTCTGCGAACCGGCGCACCATGCTGATCCCGGACTCGGCTCATGGAACGAACCCGGCGTCGGCACACCTTTCCGGCTTTTCGGTCAAGACAATTCGATCTACCCCTGAAGGCCTGACTGACCTGGCCCACTTGCGCGAGCTGTGTGCTCACGGGGAAGTTGCCGGGCTCATGCTGACGAACCCCAACACGCTCGGGCTCTTTGAAAGAAACATCCAGGAGATTTGTAAGATCGTCCATGACGCCGGCGGACTTGTTTACATGGACGGCGCCAACATGAACGCGCTGGTAGGAATCGCTCGACCCGGCGACATGGGAGTCGAC
>JAMQPI010000451.1 GCA_023717565.1 Pyrinomonadaceae bacterium
CTGCACTTCATCATCGGGGAACAACACGGTGGTCACGTGATCGTCCTCTTCCGCGTCTAATTCCCTCGCGTTTCCATTATCATCGACGTACACATAGTCGAATACTGACTCACGCCATCCCCGGGTAGGAATCTCGATCACGCGCCATAAGCCATAGCCAATATGGAACGCTAAAGGAATCAGCAAGATGCCGTAAACGATGTGAATCACGATCTCAATCAAGGCAACACCTCGAACAGACAAAACCTACGAAGCAAGAATCAAAAGATAGGATGCTGGAGCGCCCGAGAGCCGTCTGACCCTTTGAATCATAACAAGCCCAACAAAGATATCGAAAGATGGGAGCAGCGATTCTCAAAAACAGCAAAGGCGGGCCGGTGCCCGCCTGTCAACTTTATTACAGTTGCGCTGGAACGTTATTCCTCCGGGCCGGTACAGCTTGGGCCGTGAAGGGCGGGAATCTTTTGACTGATCACTGGATACTTTGGTGCTTCGTCGATATTGATCTGTGTCCAGTGCGCATAGTTCTCAGGCACGTTAGTGTCAGCGAAGATTGCTTCCACAGGACACTCAGGTACACAGGCATCACAGTCGATGCACGTGTCGGCGTTGATGTAGAGGCGATCAGTCAATTCGTGAAACGCCTCAACTGGACACACCGCTGCGCAATCCGTGTACTTGCAGTCAACACATAACTCCACTACCACATATGTCATAAGGGGCGAAGCTCCTTTTCAAGAATGCCAAATGTTTATATGTAACGCGTCGAATGTCAACAGAAAACTTTCAATGCGTAGATTGGAACATATCACACTACGTTGCGTCTAATGAGAACAACTGCTTCATGGAGTGCTTTGCGGAAAGGAAATGTCATGAGCCGAATATTTCTTTGTATCAGTGTTGCTGCAATCGCATTCGTCGGGGGTGTCGCAACCAACTGGACTGTGAATACGTTTGGAGGCTTTGCAGTTGACCATCTCTACGCCGATGCATCGATACCAAGTTTGTTACAGACCAATCCGTCAGATGTTGGCAGGTTGAACTGTTATTAGCTGCAGGTACAGAAAGCGGAAGGTCGACGTCAGTGGATGTAGATAACAGTGGTCGTTAGTAGTGTCGCATTGCTGTAGTGTAACAAACCATTCGCTCCATTAATGAAAGACGAAACGCGAGGTGTTCGTAAACCAATCTCCGCGTTTCTCTTTCTCCGTGTCTCCGCTTCTCCGCTTCTCCGTGTCTCGCCCTTAGGCCCCGCCCGACTCTCTTTTCTGCACTGAGCCTGGCCCGTTTACTGTTTGATTGACCTCAGGGTCACCGTCATAGACTACCTGAGAAGGACCGGAGACGGTAACGTTGAGCACGTCGCTGGCAAAGACCTCAACCTTCGCCACACCCTTCGAATCCACCACAGCTTTGGACGCGCGGAGTTTATGAGCATCGACCGTACCAGCGCCATTAGCGTCGATCTGCAACTCTTTGGTCTCGCCGGATACTCGAATGGTCGGCGCACCATTGGAATCAATATCAAACTTGTCAGTTTTGAGATGCGAGACTTCGATGGTACCGGCGCCATTTGCAATGAGGCCCTCGATGTTTGGCACCGAGATCTTTAGCTTGATTGGCGTGCTAGTTGAGTAGCCGCCTGTATTGTTGATGCGCAGCACTCCGTTGGAGACCTCGGTGCTGACCATCGGCAGAAGATTGTCGTCGCCTTCAATTTCCAGAGCTTGAGGTTGCTGGCACACCACCTCGATCTCGAAAGCTCCATCGGTCGAAATTGACTTGAATGGGCTCAAGTCTCGCTTTTCGACTTTGCGCACTCCGGAACCCGTGACGCCGTGCATTTTGACGGCATAGTGGCAACCGCTGGCAAGTGCGCAAAGAATTATGATGAGTAGGACCTTCTTCATTCATGTCTCCTATGGGGTGCGGGGCCGCCGGCGTTCTTCGCGCGTGTATTCAAGCGTGCGCGTTGTGTTTTCTGTGACGCTGGGCGCCGGCTCCGCTAACGATAACGGTTGGGGGGGGCGAAACTCGGTCACCGGCATCATCGCCGGGGCGGGCAACATCATCGGCTCGCGCTTTGGATTTGTAAGCCGGCCCAATTGCCGGTAAAGAAAAATTTCTGAGAAGGCGCAAATCAAGAACGTCAAGAACATGAAAAGCACGATCAGTTCTTCGCCAAATTGGCCTTCTCGCTTCAACGCAATTGGTCCCCCCAGGAGGAGTCCCATGGCGGCAATTGCCACCACCACCATCGCTGTCACTATCGCCGGAATAGCTCCGGTGAGGTGCCTGGACTCGCTGCGCTCTTTCAGGCTGGTGCCACAGCGATTACAGAAACTCAATCCCGGCGCGATAGGGCTACCACAACCTGAACAGTACATATGTGATCCTTTCGGCGTGAAAAAAGACGAGCGCCGGGCGATAAGGCGCCCTTGTCGTTCACCTCTGTAGAACGGCTGAGCCCAGGATTAGGTTCCCACCAACGCAGCCGGAATTCCGGACTTATCATCCAGGCTTATAAGTAAGCCAAACATAGATTGCCTGCAGGACCCCAATTAAGAAACCGATCATGGCGCCAAAGAGCTCAATCTTCTTCAAGTGCTGGGCTGCCACCGACAACACCAGCGATTCAAGCTTCTCAATAGGGTACTCGGAAACCTTATTGCGCACGAGGCTGCCAACATCAAATTCTGCAATGGCCATAGGCAGGCGCTCGCGCGCGGCGGCGGTGATTCGCTCAACCAGGGCCGCACTCGCTCGCTTTACCGAGTGCTCCGAAAGGTGATCTCCCAGCCGGCCAATCGGAGCTATCAACAATCGCTCGATCTGCGCGGTCATCACGGCGTTGATCGTTCGCGCGGTGTCTTCGTGCGCCAGGATATTGAGCAGACTGGTGGTAATAAACTTCTTGAGCCGCGTCGCCGAATCCGGGTTGAGTTTGTTGAGCGCCGCACCCAGCGTTTGTGAACGCAAACTTACGAGCGCATCTTTAACATAGGCGGAGACGGACCTCGTTAGTTCCGGACTCTGAGCCAACTCCAGAATTCGATCCGCCACCTGTGTCTTCATTAACTCAAATCTCTCCGGCTCCAATTGACCAATAATCCCATTCAGCGGACGTTGGAGCAGACCGTCGATAGTCGAGTTCAAGAAGGCTTCGGCTTCCTGCGCGAATGCTGGACCTCGCAGATATTCCTCCACGCGTTTGGGCAGCGTCTTATTGATCAAGTCGTCCACTTCGCGGTGAATACGTTCGCGCGAAATGAAAATCTTTTTGATTAATGAAAGCTGCTGGTAATAGTCATCGACCTCGCGTTTGATGAGGGCGCCCATCTGCTGTCGAGTGTTCTGGCTGGTAGCAATATCGGCCAGATGATGGACGATCGGTGGGACTTGTTGGCCCAGGCGCTCTTTGATGAAAGCCACCGTCTCAGGATTGAAAGTATCGGCGAGCGTGGCATTGCTCCGAGCAAGATCATCGAGACGTCCCGAGATGAACTCCCGCACTTTGCCGGTGAACACTTCTTCGCTCACCAAATTGTGAAAGCGTTCTTCTACAAAGCCCGAGATCAGATCGAGTGCGTCATCGCTCAAGGTGGCGTCAATTCGACGCGTCAACAGCTGGTCGATTTGTCGATCCATGAAGCGCGAAATCGCCCCGGCTGTTTCATCGCTCTTAAGCATGGCAGCGATATATTCAGCCAGGCGGTACTGCAAGGCGGAAATCGTATCGAGCACGGGTGCGCGGGCGCCGGTCGGCAGCGCGTCGATAAATGATGGATAAACAGTGGCCAGCAACTCCGCAGTGTAAGCGTTGACCACGTCGTCGACCTTGCGCTGGAAAAAATCTGTCTCGAACAAGGCGTCGAAGACTGTCTCCTGCGAAACCAGCTCGTTGCCCACGGCGTTGCCAATAGACTGAGCCAGCCGCTCGCGGTGTCGCGGGATCATTCCTTGCGGCCAGATGGTAATACCCAGGATCTTAACCGGGTGATAAGGATGAAACAGCATCCAGATCGCCAACCACGCAGCGCCATACCCGTGAAGTGTCGCAATCACAATCCACGCGATGCAGATTAGTAGCTTCTTAAGTGTGAAGGGATCGATGGCTTGACCTCAGTTGCCGACGGCTAGTCTTCAGGGGGAACAAGCAGGATGCTAAACGGAGGTAGGGACGGGCGTCAAACAGTGAGCGCAAGTACGTTAGGTCATCAGGGAATTCAAGAATGCTCTTCGGTAATTTGCAAGTCAGGAAGGGATCATTTTCCATTTGTCATCTATCTGAATAACCTTTCACTCAAGCTGCGTGTCATGAGGTCAGTACCACAATGCGTGATTTCCGACCTCCGAAGCACCGCTCTCCTCTACCGAA
>JAMQPI010000461.1 GCA_023717565.1 Pyrinomonadaceae bacterium
CCCAAAGCGGCGTCGCGCAAAGCCTTGCCGCCGCACTCCAAAAGCCCAAGACCAAAACCACTGACAACTGACCACTGACAGTCTTTTCAGACCTTTATAAAAATCCGTTTGCGATACAGGAGCGCTGCCACACCGAGCCACAGAAGCACCACGCAGATAGCGTACAGCACTGAGGCGTTGACGGGTGCCGCCCACGAAGCAAAAGCCTTTTCATAAATAAGTGTCTGTAGTTCCGCGGCGCTACCGTCAGCGCGTTTAAATGAAACCAGCGAGATGATGCGCGAGAAAAGCTCTGCCAGGAAGTAGATGATCAGGGCGTTCGACCCAAGAATGAGAAATGGCTTCGCCCATCGACGTATGGCCTTGATGTCAACGAGCCAGAAACAGACGGCCAGAAATTGCAGCGCCAGTCCGGCCGTAAGCAATACGTAGGAACTGGTCCACAGTGCCTTGTTGATGGGAAACCAGAAACCCCAGGCCCAACCCACCACCATACATGCCGCGCCCACTACGAACATTCCCGCCACTCTTTCCAACTCCGAACGGCGCGAGCGGAGCCAGTGACCGGTGAGCACGCCGGCGAGCGTCGTCACAATCGCCGGGATGGTGCTCAGCAAACCCTCCGGATCGTATACAGGCTTCCACGTATGGCTCCCGAACAACGTCCGGTCAACGTGCGCTGCCAGGTTCCCTTCCATGCTCAAATCACCGGCACTGAAACCAGGCGCAGGAATCAGGATCATCAGCGCCCAGTAAACAAGGAGTAGTGCCGCGCCGATCAAGGCCTGCGTTCGCCATTTCGTGTTCAGGAAGACGATTGAGGCAATGAGATAGCAAACTGCGATTCGTTGCAACACCCCGGGGATGCGAAGAGTAGAGAGATCGTAGCGAGGGAAGCCGGCCAGCACGAGGCCCAGTGCGAAGATGATCAGCGTGCGCCGAGCGATTTTGATGTACAGGTCGCGCTGCGAGCCTCCGCTCTCGGCGCGACGGCCGAGCGCCAGAGTGATTGAGACGCCTACGATGAAGAGAAAGAACGGGAAGACGAGGTCGGTCGGAGTTAGTCCATGCCACGCAGCGTGTTCCAGCGGCGAATGAATCGCGCTCCAGGTGCCGGGGTTATTCACCAGAATCATGCCAGCAATGGTGATACCGCGAAAGACATCAAGCGAAACCATGCGCTCCGCTGGTTTCTCTACACTGGGTGTGTCCATTCAAATGACCTCGTCTTTTGTTCTGACAATGACAACTGAGAAATGGAAAATGACAAATGATAAATGAACTGGTTTACCCCCGCTGCTTCGTCACCACTCTCTAGCTCACCTCAGTCACTTCAAGCATCCAAACAGCCCGCCACGCGCGATCTCACGTCCTCGATCATGCGCCTGGCCCGTTCCTCGTCTTCGGCTTCCGCAACGAGGCGGATGATCGGTTCGGTGTTGGAACCCCTCACCAGGAACCAACCGTCACTCGTAGTAACCCTTACCCCGTCGCGCAGGTCCATGGGCCACTGCGCATATTCACTGCGCACAAGTTGCAATACCGCGCGAATGCGATCTGAACGGCAGGCCACCTTCTCTTTTAACATGTGGGAGCGCGGTAGCTCGGCCATCAGTTGCGAGACGGTCCGCCCGGTCTCGGTGAGCAGGTGGAGAACGAGGGCCATGCCCACCAGGCTGTCGCGTGCGAAGTTGATCCGCGGATAAATGACACCGCCATTCCCCTCTCCGCCGATGACCGCGCGCTGTCTTACCATCTCCGCCGTCACGTTGGCTTCTCCAATCTTCGAACGATAGACGGGACAGTCGAAGCCGGCCGCCACTCGGTCGAGCACATTCGTGGTCGAAAGGTTGGCCACGACTGGCCCGCGTTCATGACCCAGCACGTAACGCGTCGCCATCACCAGCGTGTACTCCTCGCCGATTGCCTCGCCTTTCTCCGAGACGATGGCCAGGCGATCAGCGTCCATGTCCTGCGCAAAGCCAACATCACACTCGTGCTCGCGCACCGCCGCGCAGAGGGCGCTAAGGTTTTCAGGCACGGGCTCCGCCCCGCGCGGAAAAAGGCCGTCTGGCGTCACATTTAGCGGTATGACTTCAACGCCAAGCGCCTCAAGCAAACGCGGTGCGACAATTGAGCCGGCTCCGTTACACGAGTCAACCGCCGCGCGAAGTTTGCGCGCACCCGGTGGGCGCGCTAATTCACCGAGCTTGTCGATTATCACCTTGACGTGTCGATCCACCGCCCCCGCAGACGGTTCGATCGCGCGCATCTCGGCCCCCGACACCTTCCGGTATTCGCCCTGATGGTAGATGTCCAGAAGCTGTCGAGCTTGCGCGTCTGCGAGGAAGAGGCCATCCGAGTTGATGAACTTGAGCGCATTCCACTCGGCCGGGTTGTGGCTGGCAGTAATGGCGATGCCGCCACGGGCGCGTCTTTCGCGCACGAGCAATTGCACGGTTGGGACCGGGCAAATGTCGAGGTCAACCACGCGACATCCGCTCGATAGCAAGCCCGCCACGACCGCCTGACGCACCATCTCGCCAGATGTGCGCGTGTCGCGTCCGATGACGATGACGCCCGGCCCAGTGTACGTACCAAACGCCTGGGCGAAGCGCACGAGCAGCGTCGGCGTCAACGACTCGCCAACTACGCCGCGCACACCCGAGATGCTGATTTTGAGAGTCGTTATCGCTCGCATGGGGCTGCTCTCGTTTAAGGCACTTGCCGGTCGGTGAAAACCATCCACCCAAACATCCCCGGCAAATGAAAGTCGTCCTTCCAGGTCGGAGACCACGCTAACAACGCGGGAACTGGCCTGGATTCGACGCGGTAGAGGTTCAAACGCCACCGGTCACCTGGGCGCGGCGGAAGACGCGGTGCTGTCACAACATCTTCGAGCGGAAGGGCCAGCTCGCAGGTCCACTCCCGGTCTCCGGCCTTGCCGTCAACTGACCCGTCCACGTCCACTGCCCACTGGAGATTTCCGCTGTTCCAACTCTCGTAACGCAGCGGCTTACGCACGTCTAACAGATAGATGTCGAGCATCGTACCGAGTGGGTTCACCTCCAGCTCGATATAGCTGGGTTGCGACGGATCGGCCTGCAAGAACACCTCGACCACTTCTTCTTCCCACAACCGCGCGTCTCTGTGTTCTAACGTGGACCAGATGTTCTCGTCCCGACAGCGAAACGAGAAATAGAGATACTTGTCGTCGTAAAGAATCCTGGCTTCGGTCTCATAAGAAGCGGCGGAACCGTCCGAGTTATTGATGAATCTCCCCGTGCCTGGCGCCTTGGACCAGGCGGGGTCGTCCAGCTTCCCATCAACCTTGATCGCTGTGCTTGTGCGCGAGACCTCGTAGACCGGCGGCGCCGCTGACTGAAGAAACTTCAACCCCTTCACGCCCTTCAAGTCCAGGCGAAACAACCCACCCTTAGTCTTCTTCTCGTCGCCCAGCGCGCCCGTAACGTAGAGTTGATCCATGCCGGGACCGCCGAAGGCCACGTTGCTGGTGGTTAGATTGCCCGCTCCGTATCTGCGCAGGAGTTTCCCCTCGGGGCTTAACACCTGCACTTGCCGCATGCCGTAATGTGCGACGTAGAGATTACCGGCGGCATCGAGACACATGCCGTCGGGCTCGTTCGCAATCTGATCCGCTTCTCTTACTGGGAGCTTTGCAAAGACCCGCATCTTCCCGGCCTTGCCGGGCGAGATGATGTCGTAGCTGAGGATTCGGTTGTGTTTGCTCTCTCCGACAAGCAGTGTCTTACCATCAGGACGCAACGCGATGCCGTTCGGGAACGCCAACCCTTCGGCTACGAGATGAGTCTTGCCTTCCACATCCACATAATGCACCGTGCCGATGGAGTTCTCTAAGTTCGAACCGCCGGGATCGGTGAAATAAAATCCGCCTCTTGGATCGAGCGTCAGGTCGTTGGGAGAGCGTAAAGGTTTGCCGTCGTACTCTGCAGCCGCTTTGCCAATGATCTTTCCCGCAGCATCCAGATGGAGGACGGCATGCTGGCTACCGTCGCAGACCAGGTGAGTGCCATCGGGAAGAATCTTGTGGCCATTGGGCGCGCCCGTCTTCGCCCACACTTTGGCCACGCCGTCTGCTGCGACCCGATAGATGGTTCCGTTGTAAACGTCAGAGATATAAATCGCCCCGTCAGAATCAACAACCACTCCCTCAGTGTACCCGGCAACTTCCAGAACCTTGGCGGCTTTGACGTCGGTCTCTGGCGGGAGGTCCGCATGAAATGCCGCGAGGATCACGGCGAAAGCGAGTAGAAGACTTTTAATTAACAATATGGTGGCTCCCTTTCATTTTCCATTTTCCATTTTCCATTTCTCATTTCTCATTTGCTCGAAAGCGTTTCCGGTTTACCAGCGCCGATGTCGTCTAACGAGCGAATAGAGCGCACGTCTACCCCAAATGGCAAAATGAGAAATGGAAAATGGAAAATGGACCTCTTCTCAACACTGCCATGCTCTCTGTCCTCATGCGACGCTCACTTAACCAACCGGTCGCGGGCCCACTCAAGCAGGTCGTGCGCGCGTGCCGCAGATTCCGACTCAGCGATGACTCGAATCATCGACTCAGTATTCGATACTCGCACGTGGATCCAGCCGTCGGGCCACGAAACCTTGATCCCGTCGGTCTCGTCATAATCCAGGTTCTCCTGCTCGAGCTCATCACGCATCCGCTGCAAGAGAGAGAAAATTCGATCAGGCTCGACTGACATGTTGTGCTTGAGCAAGGTAAAGCGTGGCAAGAGCGCTAGCAACCCGGACAAGGGTTCGCCCGTACTCGCCATGTGTTCGAGAATTAATCCAACCGCCGCCGCGCTGTCGTGGGTCCATTGCACGCGCGGCACGATGACGCCTCCGCTGCCCTCACCGCCTACCACAGCACCAGCCTCGATCATTGCTTCAGAAATGAATGCCTGCCCGACTGGAGTGCGGACAACTGACGCCCCGTACCGCGCCGCAATGCGTTCGACCATCATGCTGGTCGAGATATTCGTTACCACGGGACCAACCTCTCGTCTAAGCTGGATCTCCGTCGCAATAGCCAGCGTCGTCTCTTCGGAAAGCATTTCGCCAGTCTCGGTAACCAGTCCCAACCTTTCCCCGTCAGCGTCGTGAGCGAAGCCCACGTCCGCGCGCCCCGCCAGTACCACAGCTCGGAGTTGACCCATCGTTTGCGGCCCGGGCTCAGGAGCGTGCGGGAACGGCATCGATGGATCATCGTTGACGGCCAGGACGTTGCAGCCGAGCGCGTCGAGCCAGCGCGGGGATAGTAGCGAGCATGAGCTATTACAACAGTCTACTGCCACCGTTAAGCCGCGCGCGCGAATGGCTTCCACGTCGAAGGCGCGGGAGAGAATCTCGAGGTGATGTGCGATGGCGTCCTGACGCTCCACTTTGGAACGAATCCCCATCCAAGTAGCCTTTGCGAATTCGGCTTGATGAAATATGTCGAGCAGTTCATCGGCTTGGGTTGAGTTCAGGTAGAGGCCGTCGGTGCGCACAAATTTCAGCGCGTTCCAGGGCTCCGGGTTATGGCCCGCAGTGATTGAAATTCCGCCTTCGGCCCGCAGCCACGGGATCGCCAACTGCAGGCTCGGCGTCGGGCATATATCCAGATCGATGACCTCGCACCCAGCGGCGAGCAGACCCGAGACTACTGCGGCGTGAACCATCGGCCCTGAGGTGCGGGTGTCTCGGCAGACAAGGATGCGCCCAGAGTCGAGGTAGGTACCGAAGGCTTGCGCGAACGCCACCGCCAGTTCCGGCGTGAAGCTTTGCCCCACCACGCCGCGAACCCCGGTGATACCGATTTTGAGTGAGTTCACAGTCATCTGTTCAGGGTAAACCCGTCCCGCCCGGCAAGCCACACGTTTCCGATTGGCTCAGCCGGGGTGATCTCAAGCGGACACTCGAAGCCGGGACCCGGCACTAGTCGCTAGCCCTCATAACTGTACTTGTGACGTACGCTCCAGAAGCGGAATGAAAAGCGTGGTACTTATGTAGGCCTTGTGCTAAAAACTACCATTGCCACGACCGGCTCCGGCTCCCGCTTGGTTCTTCGACATTGACCTTTCCGGGGGCCTGTTCAGTGGTGCATTAGCTTTTACCGATGTTCATTCAGTAACCTCAAGTATGACACCGTAACTTACGCCGTATCAGTAAGATCATAGGCGAGACTCTACAAACTTTCTAATGCTATTCGAACCCCGTTGGCTTACCTGCCACGTCGAGGAACAGATGAGATCAATAACGTATCTGCCGCTTATTTTCTCCTTGTTATGTGCAGTCAATGTGTCTGCTCAGTCTGGCGCCGAGACTACCACGGCCGCAACCCAGCACAACCTGATGCCCGTCCCTCTCTCGGCCCGTTTTAATGCCGGCAGACTTCCCGTCAACAAGTCTTTCACAGTTGCCGTCAGAGGTCAGGTTGACGATCGCCTTCAGGCAGGGATAGACCGGGCGCTGCGACGCATCGAAGGGCGTACAGTCCTGGAACTAGCTCGGGGGCGGGCTGGCGACGCAGCAACTGCGACCCTCGTCGTGGAATCCGGAGGGCCCGGTAAGGCAATGCCTTCGGTCGAAGAAGACGAATCTTACTCACTCGAAGTGTCAGACAGGCAAGCGGTGCTCAAGGCCCCGACCACCGTGGGCGTCCTCCGTGGTCTCGAGACTTTCCTGCAGCTTCTCGACAGCGATCGTGACAGCTATTTCGTCCCGGCAGTTCAGATTCAGGATCGCCCGCGCTTTCCCTGGCGTGGCCTGATGATTGATGTTGCACGCCACTTTCAACCGATAGAGGTCTTGAAACGCAACCTCGATGGCATGGCGGCAGTCAAGCTCAACGTTTTGCACTGGCACCTCACCGAAGACCAGGGCTTCCGCATCGAGAGCAAGAAATTTCCGCGTCTGCACCAGCTGGGCTCCGATGGTCTCTACTACACGCAGGACCAGGCGAGAGAGATTATCGCCTACGCGCGCGAGCGGGGCATCCGCGTCGTACCTGAGTTCGATCTACCGGGTCACGCCACGAGTTGGCTGGTCGCGCATCCGGAGCTGGGCAGTGCGCCGGGTCCGTACACGATTGAGCGCAGACCGGGAATCTTTGAGCCGGCGCTCGACCCCACGCGTGAGGAAGTCTACAAATTTCTGGATACGTTTTTCGGCGAGATGGCTGCGCTCTTCCCCGACACCTACCTGCATATCGGGGGCGATGAGAACGAAGGCAAGCAGTGGGACCGCAACCCGCAGATTCAGGAATTCATGAAGGCCAAGGGCATCAAGGACAACCACGCACTCCAAACTTACTTCAACAAGCGTCTGCTGCCAATCTTGAAGAAGCACGGAAAAACGATGATGGGTTGGGACGAAATCTTTCAGCCCGACTTGCCGCAGGAAGTTGTAATCCACTCATGGCGTGGCCCAGGAGCACTCGCGGAGGCAGCCAGGAAGGGGTACAAAGGAGTGCTCTCCGCTGGCTATTACATTGATCTGATCTTTCCCACCTCGGACCACTACACCGTTGACCCAATCCCGGCCGACAGCACACTCACGGCCGAAGAATCCGCGCGCGTACTTGGCGGTGAGGCCACGATGTGGAGCGAGTGGGTTAGTCCGGACACTATAGACTCACGCATCTGGCCGCGGACAGCCGCGATCGCCGAGCGCCTCTGGTCGCCACGCACAGTCACCGACCTGGACGATATGTACCGGCGTCTCGCCGTTACGAGCGTGCGGCTCGAGGAAGTAGGGCTGACACACGAGAAGAACCAGGCGGTCTTGCTTAGACGCCTGGCTCAGGGCAGAAACATTGGGCCGCTCCAGACGCTGGTCTCAGTCGTCGAGCCGGTCAAGGAATACAGGCGCAACCAGCAAAGACCACAGACCATGCTCAGCCCGCTCACCGGCCTAATCGACGCGGCCCGCCCGGACAGCGACTCAGCGCGCCGCTTTGCCGCGACGGTTGATGGTCTGCTCTCGGACGCTCCGCGTTTCGAAGCCCACTCGCAACAAGTCAGAAATATTCTCACCCAGTGGCGTAACGCCGGACCCGAATTGGAAGCGATGATCGACAGTTCGCCGGCTCTGCACGAAGCCAGACCACTGGCGAGAGATCTAGATGAGCTGGCAACGACTGGCCTGGAAGCGATGTCCTATATTTCCAGGGGGATGGCCCCGGCCACTGAGTGGCGCAACGCGAGGTTAGCCGCTCTCGATCAGGCCGCAAAACCGAAGGCGGGGCTGGAATTTCCTGTCATCTCGAGTGTTCGGCAGCTGGTAATCGCTGCCTCCGAATTGCACCAGCTTAAGCAAATGACACCAGCGGCGTGGAAGGCACTCGTCAAGAGTTTGGCGGCACCGCCGAAACAGATCGGCAAACAGTGATCATTTGTCACTCGAGTAGCGACTCACTCAGGCTGCGTGTCATGAGGTCAGTACCACAATGCGGTAGCGGTGGGTAATGAGTTGCGATATCACTCAGCGTTAGTGATCAGGAGCCCATGACCCACCGCTACCGCATTGTGGTACTGACCTCATGACACGTGAGTTGCGGCTCAGATGACAAATGAAAAATATGAAAAATGCCAAATGATAAATGGAAAATAGCCCTCCCTGACGTAGGCTCTTTCGACTTTTAAGACAACCTACACTACTGGCTCCTCACTTCTACTTGAGTGGAGTATCCTCTCACTGCCAAACTAACTACCCCCTTTCGGTACACTTCAAACTTTGGAGGTGAGTATGAAATTTCTGCTAATTTTTCTGCTGGCCACGGTCAGTGTCGCAGCGCAGGACTTGCCGTCGCGCTGGGACGAACTGACCGCCAGCGACTGGCCCAAGGCTCAGGAGAAGGCTGCTTACACCTGCATCCTGCCCATTGGCATTCTCGAAAAACACGGTCCGCATTTGCCCATGGGCTCCGACCTGATTCACGTGCGCGAACTGGCCGCGCGCGCCGCCCGGCAGGAGTATACCGTCGTCTTCCCAGACTTCTTCTACGGCCAGATTTTCGAAGCCAGGCACCAGCCCGGTACTTTTGCGTTGCCGTCTCGCGTAGTCTGGGATCTGCTCGACGCTACTGTCGAAGAGATTGGCCGCAACGGCTTCAAGAAGATCGTGATCGTCAATGGTCACGGCGGAAACCCGGAACTGATTCGTTTCTTCATCCAGTCGCAGCTCGAACGACGTCGCGATTATGTCGTTTACTTTTTCGACCCTGAAACTGACCCGGAGTTCGAGCGGAGAGTTAAAGGGCTCCGAAAATCCGACGCGGCGATCGACATGCATGCGGGTGAGAATGAAACGTCGTTGCTGCTCCACCTGCGCCCAGACCTCGTGCAAATGGGACGGGCCACGAAGGAGTCCGGGGCAGACCAGAATCGATTGGCCACACCCGGGCTCTACAGTGCCATCTGGTGGTACGCACGCTTTCCAAATCACTATGCCGGAGAAGGTGCGAAAGCGACCAAGGAACTGGGGTGGGCCATCACGGACTACGAACTCGGCGCGCTGGTGAAAGCGCTACGTGTTGTTAAAACCGACGACAAGACACCCGCTATCCAGAAGGAGTATTTCGACAGAGTTTTGAAATGAAGATTAGTTAGGAACTGGCTCGTTGGGTTTGACTATCCGGATCCAGTGATCTGTGAACTTGAAGTGCATCTCGGGTAGCTCCACCTTAGGCATGTGGCACTTCGCACACTGCTGCTTACTCACTGGACAGGCTGCAGCGGAGCGGCTGGGCGTCTTGGCATCGCCGGATCCAGTGAGATGACAGGCCAGACATTTCGAATCATAGTAAGCAGCGTCATGCTCCAACTTGTCATGCGGGTTATGGCAGGCCACACAATTGATCCGGGGATCGCCCTTGTGCCCTCGGCTGTTGAATATTCGGTAGGGCTGAAAACGGATGTTGTTGAGACCGGCTTGCCGCGGCATCACCATCACCTGGTCGAAGCTTCGATGACAGGATCCGCAGAATTCCTGCGTCAGTCCGTCGGCGTCCATATTCCCTGGATTAAAGATCTGCAGCTCTTTGAACTTGCGTGCCTTGGCTGCTGCAATGTGCTTTTCGCCCGGGCCATGACAGCCTTCACACGACACCCCAGGGATTAGTTGATTCAGTTGCAGCTGAGATCCGATCACAGATGCGGTGGAGTGACATGTGAAACATTCCTGCACCTCAGCTGCACTGAGCCTACGGCCGAGGGCGTCCTCCAGTGACGTCGATGGTGAACGGGGGTGTCCGGTCGTGAAATCGAGGTTCTGAGTCTCCTTGTAGTAACTGACGCGTGTTTCATAGAACATGCCGTCATGTTTGAAAACATACGTCTGGCCAACTTGCCCTTTCCCAAAACAATAGAGAATCGGTTCAGAGATCGTTTTGGCACCATCAGTGACGGTGTAAGTACTGCCGTTCCCCTGACGCATGATTTGGTAGGAATAAGGCCCGCTACGAAATGACAATCGCGGGTGCGTGCTTAAGATCTGACAGTCCGAAGCCGCCGCCAAAGCCTGGGCCATCGGAGTTACCAGGTGCGTTTTTGACTCTGTGCTATGGCATGTCGCACAGGCCTTGCTGCCAACGAAGCGGATACCAGGAAGCTCCTGGACAGGCCGCCAGTTGGATAGATCATTGTCTCCGGGTCTCTGGCTCTGACCACGCAGTGAAGTGGCGCTCCAAAAACAGATGAGCGCGACAAGCAATGAGGTGACCAATACCAGAACTGTCTTAATCGTCACAACCACTTCTTAGGCGAGGAATTCAGCGGGGCCCTGGTTTCGCAGGCGCCAGAACATCGCTCTCGTCTTCCATTCTTTTACCTGCGTTCTTTAGCTTTTCAACGATTCGCATCTGCTCCTGAGCTCGTTGCTGATCGTTGAGCCGGGCGTACAGCAGCGCCAGTTGATAGTGTGCCTTCGGCTCGTCGGGATTCATTTTCACGGCCAGCTCAAGCTCTCGCTGAGCCAGCTGATAATTCTTCAGCGTCAGATACGTCAAGCCGAGCGCCAGGTGCGCATTGCTAAATTCAGGAAATCGCTGAACGAGTCGATCAAAAATCTCAATTGCTTGTTTATGGTCGCCTTGCTCCTGTGCAATTAGTCCCAGGATGTAGAAAGCTTCAGGTGTGTTGGTGTCCAGTTTGGTGGATCGTTCCAGGAAAAGGCGAGCTTCGGAATACTCCTTCTTCTTGAATAGAACATAGCCGAGGGACATCTGAGCTTGAGCGCTATCGGGCCGCAGCTGGATGGCCCGGCGAAAGGCCTGCTCAGCCGCCAAAAAGTCTGGTCGTCTGATCCAAAGAGCTCCCAGCGCCAGTAAGTACGCAGGTTCGTTCGGCTTCAGGTTTATGGCCCGCTCGAGCGCCGACTTGGCCTCCTCTAATAGCTCTAACTTTACTGCAACCAGCGCGAACCGATAGAGGAGATCGGGTGAGTTGCCGACCAACTCCCTGGCCCGAAAGAGATAAAGAGTCGCGGTCTTGTTATCTCCTTTTCCGTGGGTGATCCGAGCTAAGCCAAGGATTGCATCCGCGTTCTCACTCTGCTCGGTCAAAGCGAGGAGGTAGTTCTCCTCGGCCTGGTCCGCCTTGCCTTTCCTCAAGTATGCATCGCCCAGCACAACCAAGAGTCCGGCTGATCGTGGTTGCGACTGCTTAACGCTCTCGATAAATGTGATGCATTCGTCGACTTGATTTTGGGACAACAGTACTCGCGCAAGCTTATGGGTAGCCTCAGTGTTTTTCGGATCTAGTCGAACTACCTCTCTTAATTCTGCGATGGTCTTCGCCGGCGCACCCTTGAGCAAGTAAAGGTGAGCCAGATTCATATGTGCCCCGACCAGCTGCTTATCGGCGCGCACCGCACGCAGGAAGAGTGATTCAGCTTCCTTCAATCTCCCTTGAGTAGCTCGGATCGTGCCAAGCAAATTAAGCGCTACAGCTTCGTTGGGCGCCACTCGCAAGACGTAGCCCAACTCATGCTCAGCTTCGGCAAGTTGATTGCTATTAATCAGCGATGCGGCGCGCTCAAGCCGTTTCGCGCGAGTATTCCCTTGCGCCGCGGCGATCGCCGGAACGAGAAGAACGCAAATTGACGCGGAGAGAAGCCACCTTAGAGACGGCCTATCGCCGGGAACTGCTCTTGAAATCTTTCTGCTCAATAATGCCTTGACCTTCTTTAATCGTTAGCAACCTGTTGGCGTTTACCGATGCAATCTTGTCGACCAGACCACTGGGCCACTGAATCTCTATTCGATCGATCTTCGCGCGCTTCTCCAGGCCGAAATGTAGCCTCAGATCGCTCTGCGAAATATAACTGTCACCGCTGCGGACCTCATCTATTTGCGCTAAATCTCCGGAGACAACGCTCACTCGCGCGCCGACGCCATTCCTATTACTCTTCACACCGATTGTTTTGATCAGCACTGAGTTGCTAACGTTACCCCCGTCATTGCGCAACAGTTGCGGGGCTCCATCCAGATCATTGATGACAATATCAACGTCGCCATCATTATCTATGTCTCCGAACGCGACTCCCCGGCCGACACGCTTTTCCATCAGCGGCTGGCCCAGTTGATCCGCCATTTCTTTGAAGGTCCCATTACGATTGTTCCGGTGTACCAGGTTGCGTTGGCGATAGTTTTCCAGTTGCGGGTAGACATGGCCGTTGGCCACAAACAGGTCTACCCAGCCGTCGTTGTCGTAGTCAAAGAACTTTGTTCCCCAACCAACGTAAGGAATACTCACCGCGGCGACGTTAGCTGCATAAGAAACATCAGTGAAGGAGTTATTGCCATCGTTATGGTAGAGGGTGTTGTACTCTTCAGCAAAGTTTGTCCGGAATAAGTCAAACCGGCCATCATGATCATAGTCACCGACTGTCACGCCCATGCTTCCCTGCTCACTGCCATTCTCGTTAACTGCGGTACCCGAGCTAAATCCGATCTCCTTGAACGTACCGTCACCATTGTTGTGATACATGAAAGACGGGGTCGAGTCGTTAGCGACATAGATGTCGACTAAACCGTCGCCGTCGAAGTCGCTGCAGATAACCCCTAGTCCATAGTAGCCACTAGGATCCGAGACTCCCGCCTTTTTTGATACATCGGTGAATGTGCCATCACCGTTGTTGTGATAGAGCATATCGCCAGCTCCCGGTAATCCCCGGGGACCACACTGCACCGGAATTCCCTGAAACCGGCAGATGCGACCTTTGCCAAACTCAGGCGGATGATTGATATCAAAATCTACGTAGTTTGAAATGAACAGGTCCAGTTTGCCGTCCTTGTCGTAGTCGAGGAACGCGGCTCCAGTGGACCATCGTGAGGCGCCCACACCGGCAGACTGAGTGACATCGGTAAAGGTGCCGTTGCCATTGTTCTTGAAGAGATGGTTTGGGCCAAAGCAGGTTACCAGAATGTCATCAAAGCCGTCGTTGTTATAGTCGGCGACAGCTACCCCCATTCCCCAACCAACATCCCCTACCCCGGCCTTGTCGGTAACATCTGAAAACGTGCCGTCTCCGTTGTTGTGATAGAGGGCGCTTCTCGTTTTCTGTTTGGATTTGACGAGATCCAATGTCAAAGAGTTGACGAAATAGATGTCCAGGGAGCCATCGTTGTCATAATCAAAGAGTGCGACTCCGCCGCTCATTGACTCGACAATGTATTTCTTCTCGGGCGACGCGACATGTTTGAAGGTGATACCAGCCCGCTCGGTAATGTCGGTAAAGCGGACCTTATCCGATTGATTACCGAAAACTTGAGAAGGGACCACCAGCAGAATGAGGGGAGCAGCGATTAGCCAAACTCTTCTGAAGGGCAAACTGACAACCTCGCTTAAGAGTGTGTGTGAAAACTGCGGTTGCAAGCTCCTAAGTAGGTCCTCCGCCAGCACCGCTCAACCACAGAACCGTTTGCCGTAGCCAATGGATCCTAAACTCAACCAGCTTAAGCACCGCTCAACCGCAGCCAATGGAGGTTGATATTCGACTAGGCTTAACGCACGGCGCCATTTGTGGCACTCAGCGGATAATAGCACTTGACGCGCCTTGAGTTGCTGCGGGCCTGGCTGAACTTAGGATCCATTGGCTACGGCAAATAATTCTGTGGTTGAGCGGTCCCTTCGCTGGTTGAACTTAGGATCCATTGGCTAAGGCTTGGTGCTCACCTCAATGAGATCCCTGCCTGGGTGAATGGTCGGATGACCCGACTCGCTTTAACCTTATGGGTTTGTTTGACCGCGCGCTTTTTCCTTGAGTTGCCTGGAGATTTCGAGTTGGCTGTCGCCCTCTGCTTTGCGCCCGGCCGCAAGATAGGCCCGGCCGAGTTGGAAGTGAACATGCGGCTTGTCAGGATCAAGTTTCGCGGCGACTTCGAGACTCTCGACAGCTCCTTTGACATCACCCTTTTGCAGCAAAGCCTTGCCCAGTTCATAGTGCGCGTCGGCAAAGTCTGGCTTGAGCTGGATGACTTCTCTCATCAGCTTGAGACCGGGTTCGCTTTTTTGACTGGCGAGAAAGACGAAGGCGAGGTGATATTTTGCCTGAACATCATTCGGGTTCAGGGCCAACTCACTTTCAAACTCACGTGCGGCATCGTCGAACTTCCCGGTCTTCACGTAAATCAATCCGGAATAGTAGTGAGCCAGGCGCGTCTTACCATCCAACGACTGAGCGGCCTTTAATTCTTCGAGCGCTTTTGCGGTCTCACCCTGCTCAAAGTAGGCCTGTCCAAGAAGGATGTGGACTTGCGGTGTGTCGCCACCCACTTCGATCATCTGTTGGATAGCTCGTTCAGCCTCTTCTTTTTTGCCCAGCTTCACCAGAGAGACAGCCAGCGGATAGTAGAGACCCGCGTCTTTGGGTTTTGCGGCAATCACTGCGCTAAGTAAGTCCGAGGCTTTGGCGTAATTATCGACCATGAAATAGCTCATTCCTAACAGTTGCGTGGCTGCGATGTTAGCCGGGTGAAAAGCCAACTCCCTTTCCAAGGGTGGAATAGCGTCCTGGTATAACTCGGCCTTGAAGCTAGCCAGGCCCAGGTTATAGTCGAGGTCTTCCTGGTGTGGATTCCACTTTGCCACCTTGGCAAACTGGTCAGCTGCACCGCGAAAGTCCTGTTGCTCGGCCCGCAGCAAGCCAATATTGTTGTGAGCACTGGCCACCACCTTAGCGTAGTAACCCGACGCGCTCTGCAAATCAGCTCTGGTCTTCAAATCCGGTGTATTCGATTCCGCGATGATACCTTCAACGGAAGCTACGCTACCAAGCTTGCGATTTGGTTCAGGTAAGTTGGCTGAACTCAGTAAGCCTGCGGTCTTCTCTTCATCTTGCTTGAACCCTTCAGACTTTAGTTGCGACGCTATCTGCAACTCTTTCTCGCCTTCTGCGGTCTGACCAGCCTTGACCAAAGACTGGCCCAGCCGGTAGTGCGCGGTGGTGACTTGGTAATTGTTGTGGCTCAGTGAAGGATTGAGAGCGATAGTCTTCTTGAGCACCTCAATCGCTTGCACGTGCTTTCCGACTGCCTGGTAAGCCTGGCCCAGGTAAAAGTAAGGATCAGGATTGTCAGGTTGAATCCGGGAGGCCTTTTCCAGGAAGCTGATTGCCAGTTCCCATCTTCTTTCCACGACACAAACGATACCGAGATAATAGTTGGCGAAGAATTGATCAGGACTCGCGAAGAACTGATCCGGATGGGCGGTTAATTCAAGTTTGAACTCTTCGGCCGCATCTTGAAGCCTGGCTGCGCCATCCTTCAGCAAGTAAGTTAGACCCAGGTAATAATGAACCCGGGGGAAATTAGGATCGAGGGCCACCGCTTTTCTCAATTCATCGATTGCCTCAGCCAGAAATCCTGTCTCGCGATACGCCCGGCCAAAAAGAACCCGAAGCTGGGCACGGTCACCCAGTTGTTCAACCATCCGATCATAAATCTGTTTGGCGGGAGCGAATTGATGCTGCTTCAGGTAGGCCAGTCCGAGAATATATGCCACGTCATAATCATCCGGCGCCAATTTCCGGGCTAGTTCCAGTTCTGCTCTGGCGTTCTCGAATTCGCCGAGCATGAAGTAGGTCTGGCCCGCCATATGGTGCGCGCCCTTACTTTGCGGGTTGATTGCCAACGCCTTGCGGAGCGGCTGGAGAGCTTTCGCGTACTGCTCAGCATTGAAGTAGGCAATGCCCAAATCTATCAGCACGACGTCAGATTCGGGCTGATACGTAACGGCGGCTTCAAGGGCGGTGAGTGCGTCCTTATAGTTCTTCTCTGCTAAGTAGATCTTCCCGAGCTTCGCGTAACCCTCGGCCAGAATAGCTGTGAACTGGGTTTCCGCTGCCGCGAGATTGCCCGCGCGTCGATAGGCTTCCGCAGCTTCAAAATGTTGTCGAACGGAATCTTGCGGCGATTGAAAGCCCACCAGCAGGAACACGAGTGGCAGTAGGGCTGGACGTGAATACATTATTACCTGGATGGGGTGTGCCTAACAAAAAGTCAGACGGAGGGCTTAGTATTTACAACCCTCCGTCTTCCATTCAATTCAGCTAGGCCGAACTATATCAGAAAGTGAACTTGAATCCGAACTGGATCTCCCGTGGTCCCCGCGTGGCGCTAAGCCGGCCAAAGTTCGAGTTGGTTGATCGGCCGAAGTTCGCATCTGTCGCAAGATTCTGGAAGTTTAAGTTGGCATCAAGACTCTGGTTAGTGAAGTTCGCGTGGTTGAAGACATTGAACATCTCCGTGCGGAACTGAATGTTGTAGCCCTCCTTAATAGTCCAATTCTTGACTAGGGAGAAATCCACATTATTGGTACCCGGTGCCCGGATGGATCCACGTCCCAAGGTGCCAAACTGTCCCACTCCAGGTAACGAAAACGCCGCCGGATTGAGATATTGCAGCGGATCACCGTTATTGAGGTAGATCGGAACGCCTAGATTAAGGTTAGGTCGAAAGCCAAAACCTGGAGCGGCCGCAAACCCGGGAGTATTGGCCCCGGATGTCACGTTAACGGGTACACCACCAAGGAAAGAGCCGATCCCATTGAGTTGCCAGTCGCCCAGAATCAGATTTGCCGCCCTGCCCCAGTTCTTGAATGATGGCAAGATGTAGGTTCCGTTGACAACGAACATCTGCCTTCGATCAAGGTCTGCGTCACCACGATCGAGTTTGTAGTTGAAGGGATCCGTGACAGCTCCGTTTTGGAAGGCGGCTGTCGCAACGTCCGAAATGTTATGAGACCAGGTGTATGCAGCCTGGAAAGAAAGCCGGTCAGCGAAGCGGCGGTTGAGCCAAACCTGAAGCCCATTGTAGGAGGCATTGCCAGAGAACTCACTGTTCAAGTTGATGGGCCCTACGCCTCTCAATCTGCGACCATTCGTGATTAGCGTATCCGCATTATTACCAGCTCGAAGTGCTTGAGCAATTGCCAACCGGGCGCTGGGAACAACTTCATTGTAAGCTATCCCGTTGCGCCAGATGTGTATGCCATGGTTTCCGATGTAAGAGACTTCCAACACGGTATTCTTCATTAGTTCGCGAGACAGCGTCAGGTTCCACTGGTAGCTCTCCGGCGGACGATAATCCTCAGTAAGAGAGTTGAAACCCGTGTTAGGTCCTATACCTGCCACGTTGTTAATTACTCCGGGACGGATAGTATCCAGACTGCGGCAGGCGTTGCACGTTGGATCACTGGTCGAGCCGGGGTTGGAAAACAGAGTTGAGTTGTTTGCTATGCTCGAGGTGCTCACTGTTTGAGTCCAGGGAGGGTTGCTCGCCATGCGGAGTAGATCTTGAATGACATTTGTACGGCTCAAATAGCGTCCGAAACCGGCGCGAAGCGCGGTCTTGCCATCGCCCTTGATGTCCCAGGCAATGCCCACACGTGGCTGGAAGCCCATATTGTAGGCATTCACCGTGGAACGGCTGAACCCATTCTGTCCAGCCTGAACCAGAGCGCTGGTGGGATTCGTGCCATTGTAGAGTCTGGGGATAAAGTTGGTTAGATGGTCGTTGTCCGAATAGGGCGGGGGGAATCTCGAGTACCGCAGCCCCAGAGTAAGCGTGACATTCGGACGGAACTTCCAGGTGTCGTTCCCATAGATCTCAAAGTCATGCCACCGGCCCAGCGTAGACTCGTCATGGTTCACTTCACTGTAGCTGGGAAGGGGCAGATCCCTCACCAGTAGGTCAGCAATAGCGCTACCCGTGCGCGCATTACCCCAGCCTACCTGGACGGATCCATTGGGACCGTTGTTTAGCTCATCCTTTATGTTATGGCTGAAGAGTACGCCAACCTTGATGTCGTGGGGCCCTGCCACCTTGGCGAAGTCGTCCTTCCAGATGAACAGGGCTTCATGGTTCTGCCATGGCGCCTGGTGCCACAAGGTTGGATAGCCATCTACGCCCCAAAGAGTAGGCATTCCATAGCCGTCTGGACGCGGAAAGACCGTGGGTAACTTGGAGGCTATCTCGGCGTTGAGATCAGCCCCGGCCTCGTTTGTCACAATGATGATGTCATTGCCGGCCCGCGAGAACTGAAACTCATTTACAGATGTTGAGGTCAAAGTATTCGTCAGCTTGATAGCGAAACTCTTGCTGGGTTGGTTCCAGTCTGAATCCAGCGTCGGGAAAGCGGTGTCGCCCCAGAGTGTCGCCGGGGAACCGCGAGTCCACTTTTCATTAATAAAACGTCCCATCAGGCTCATTTTGCTGGTGAGGTTCACATCAATACGAACGTTGTCCTGTCGCGTGTTGATCGGTGATAGCGGCGATGCGATCCAATTATTTCCCGATGCAGCAGTAGTTGGATCGGGAAAGAACTTGAGTATGGCGAGTCCGGCAGGGCTAAGCTGTGCTGTCGGGATCTTGTTGCCGGGGAAGCAGCCAGGATCTGTAGGAGTCGGGCCAGGGGTCGAGCACGTCATTCCGGGCTGGTGCGGCAGACCGCCTGTCAGCGTCCCGCTGAAGTCTCCGATTTTCTCTGCCACGGTAGGAACTTTTGCACTACTCACCACACCGCGTTTCTCATTCCGCCATTCTTCGTTCCAGAAAAAGAAGAGTCTGTTCTTGATGATTGGACCGCTGAAATTGCCGCCGTAGTTCTTGTAGCTCAACGGGGCTTTAGGTTGACCTGCCCTATTGAGAAAGAACTCAGTAGCATTCAATGAATCATCACGCAGGAAGTAAAAGGCGGTGCCGTGAAACTGATTGTTACCGCTCTTGGTGATGAGGTTGACCACCGCTCCCTGCGCCTGCCCATATTCTGCGCTGAAGCTATTGCGCATAACCCGAAATTCCGCAATTGAATCTATGGACGGGAAAACCAGTAGTGTGCGGTTCGAGCCAACGTCCATGTTGTTGACACCGTCCACGGTCCACAAGTTCTGGTTCGCGCCGTTACCGTTGACTGACATATCGACGCCACCGTCGAGTCCCGTGCCCGTGGCGGCGAAACCCCCACCTATATTCGCCGAGACCCCCGGCACCATCAACACTAACTGCGAGTAGTTGCGACCATTCAGCGGCAGTTCCGTCACCTGCTTCTCCGAAACCAGACTGCTGACATCGCCACTCCGTGTTTCGACCGGCGCGGCGTCGCTGGTCACCGTGACAGTTTCGGTCACTTGTCCAACTGTGAGATCTAAGTTAACCACCCTGTTCTCACCAACGTGCAGTTCCACGTCGGCGGCGACCGTCTTCTTAAATCCTTGGGGAGCCGTGCTTACAGTGTAGCGGCCCGTGGCCAAACTTTGAGCCGAGTAGTGTCCGTCGTCATCAGCTGTGACGGTACGCGAGGCGCCCGTACCCACCTCCGTTATTTCCACCTCAGCCTTGGGAACAGCGGCGCCCGACGGATCGCGCACATTGCCGCTGATATTTCCAGTGGTACTCGTCTGAGCACTGACGCCACTTAACAAACCGACCCCTAGCAGGACCAGTAAGGCGTAAAGACCAAACTTCGTTCTCATGATTGATTCTCCTGTCGCATTCGAGCCATCATCCAGGAATTGGATTGCCGTGTGACGGTCAACCTCGCGAACTGCTCACAACGAAACCCCTGAAACAAAGCTTTAGATAAAGTCATTTCCGGCTTGCACTACCGGATTAGACGAGGTGGTGAATTAAACTTTATAGCTTTCATTATGCAATCTGGTAAGTTACTGCCAGTAAGATACGGTAATAAGAGCGCTGGTGAGCAAGTTTAGGCGCATATTCCTTGAGAGCGCCTAACGTTACAGTGGCAATGTAACTTGTTACACGGGCTATCTCCTTTAGGTTGTTGAAAAGCAGCGAATGGGCATATAATCCCCGACAACCGGTCTAGGGATTTTGCAGCCTTGTTACCACCAACAACAATTTGGGCGCATTGGTACATGGATCTCAGGGCGGTTTTGGGAACGTGATACCGAAAGATCTCCCCGCGGTAAAGAGTTCAGGCTTATTGCGCAACCTCGGACACGGAAACCCGACGTTGCCTTCAGACTAATGCTCTGTTGAGTAATACTCTGTAAGTCTTTAAGTGGATCGAATGAACGAGATTAGCGTGGGGTTGTTCATTCATCGCAACAACCTCTCATCGTTTCGCCCCAGATTTTCGAATAACCCTATATGGTGAGCGTCTGAGGCCCTCGCCTCAAGGTCTAATTTCCTCGCGCGTGATCTCTCAGGTTCGTACTGTGGGCAAAAATGGAACTGGGTAAGGAACAGAAGATCGAGCAGTTGGAGAAGGTCCTTCAGAGCCGAACGCTGCAAAACTCTGAGAATCTTAAGGCGTTCCTCCGCTTCGTCGTAGAGAAGACTCTGGCCGACGAGGACGTGCAGCTCAAGGAGTACACAATCGCCACTGAGGTCTTTGGCCGCCGGAGTGACTACGATCCGCGTATCGACTCCGTGGTCCGGGTGCAAGCCGGAAGGTTAAGGACGAAACTCCAAGAGTATTACACCGTTGAGGGAAAGAACGACCAGATAGTGATCGACCTTCCTAAGGGTCACTACCATCCGGTCTTCAACTGTCCTCACGCGGAGTCGGGTCAGCAAACTCCACGCACCGGCGCCAGCACCGATGACGGGGTCGCTTCGAATGGTCACCCCATGCCAACGGCAGAGGGTCAACCTACCAGCGAGGTCGCTTCAACAGGCCCCAGACCCAAACTGGCGATGTTCTTGATGGGCGGGCTCATCATAGTGTTGAGCGTGTTTGTCGGTTTGCTTTACTCATCGAACCGGGAACTGCAACGCCAGGCCCGGACAGTCGACCCCTCGCTCAACACGGAAGACTTTAAGGCCGTCTGGAGTCAGTTCGTCGATGATCCGGAATCGCCGCTGCTGGTCTTGAGTAACCCAACGCTGTTCCGCTTCTTGAACGACGCTGACCCTGCGTCTCTGGCGCGGCGCGCGCTCCAAATAACGCCCGAGCAGACCCGATCACTTCTTGACGCGCCTGAGTTCAAAGGTCAATACAGCGGTGGCGATTCGCCCCGGCTCATTCCGTCGCTGGGGATGTACACTGGGATGGGTGAAGCCGTCGGGGTGTACCGCCTAACTGACCTCATGCGCTCTTCGAATAAGACCGTACAGTTAAGGCAAAGCCGTCACGTCAATGCTGCGGATCTCAAGTACCGCAATGTGATTCTACTCGGCAGTATTTATGTGAACGAGTGGTCGCGCAGGCTGCCGACAGTCGAGAATTTCGTGCACACCTTCTCCGCAACAATTGAGAACCGCGACCCGCTCCCCGGCGAGGAGCGAACGTACAAGCCGCAGTTTAATGAACAGACGGGACAGATGGCGATTGACTATGCGCTGATCACCGTCAAGCCTAACGTCTCAGGCGAGCACGCAGTGATGACCCTTTCTGGTATCTTCAGCGAAGGGACAGAGGGGGCGGCTGAATTCGTAACTACGCGGAATCACCTGACTGTCCTGGGCCAACGCCTGCGTCAACTCGGCGGACAGAACGCGCCTCCGAAGTACTATCAGGCACTTCTCAAAGTCGAAGTTGAGAACGGCACGCCGACTACCATCTCGCTTCTTTCTCTTCGCGCCCTGCCCGAAACAGGAAAATAGTCAGTTGGCTCATTTCCCTGGCGTTTTCATTTTCTCGGCTACCTTCACAATTTCCCCGCTCAACCTAATGATATCTCGCAGGTCCTGATTCGCTTTCGCGGATTGCTCCGCGTCGACGACGCCTAGCATTTTGAAGGTCGGATTCTCGGTGAAGCTGTCGATCCGCTTACACATCGTGACGAGAGCGTCCTTCATTTGCTTGTCGCCAAGTTCGAGGTGTTTGTCCGCTTCTTTTTTTTCGCCTTCGACAGGTTCGACGACCAGATGCGCTTTCAGCCTGTTGGCACGCCGATGGATGCCGTCGGTCTCAGTGGCGATGAGTTTATAGTCGAGCGGCTTTTCTGACTGTAAGTGGCGGACGACGTTGTTGCGCATTACCTGGATGCCTTTGAAGTCCTCCCGCATTTGTTTCGCAGCTTCCTCGAGTCCGCGCGTATCAAGCTTCTTGGCCGGGCCCACCATTTCGTTGCTGCGCAGTACCGCCTCGCGCTGTTGTCTCTCACGGATTTCGGAAAATCCGTCTCTGGTTGCCGGAGGTCCCGGATTCTGCTGGCACTGGACTGAGTTGGGTGCGAGCGTGAGCAGGCAAACCACCGCAGCAGAGCCTACCCAAGTAACTTTCGATAGCGCTCGATGGCTCTCCATAGTCAACCTCCCTTCTCTGTGAGGCTACTCAGTATAATCCCGCGCTCTGCGGCGGACAATATCTAGTGTCTCTGAAGTCCTCCTACAAGTAAGTCGTTGTTTCTTTCGGTTAGGGTGATAGAACTTTAGGGACCGGACAGTGGCGGGCCTGTGAACAACACGTCCACGAAATCAACCGGGACTCCCGCGAAACTGTTGCCTTGTTTCGTGGATCGTGTTGCTCTTCGAACTTTAGAGACGGGACACTTGCAACTGCTTGTCTGTGCGCGACCTCGACGCGAGGCTCTGTCCCCGCGCTTTGTCGATCAACTCACGAATCAAAATTCGATTCTTAATTTCCCTTGGAATACGCGCGGCAAGTTGACCTGAGCGCCGATCTTGCCGAAGTTAGCTGCGTTAATGTTCGTACCAATGTTGCCGAAGCGAACATTATTGAAGAGGTTGAATGAATCGATCCCCAGCCCCACCCGAAGATTCTCGCGGACTTGAAAATTTCGGGAAAGACTTAGGTCCTGATTGAAGAAGTGCGGGTTCCGCAGCCCGTAAGTGCCGGTCGCCTGGGTGTTGCCGTAGGTGAACGCAGCCGGATTGATGAAAGCATTCACGTCAATAAATGGAGTAGCACTCGCCACCGGCGCATTCACGTTGCCGTTACCCCAGCCGCCGTTGATTCGCGCCGAC